>DASRIM010000465.1:0-62012 GCA_035649995.1 Pyrinomonadaceae bacterium
TTGAACTCCGCATCGAGATCAGCGAGCTTTTGCGCGATGGCGGCGACGGTCTCTTCCGCCCGGCCCACGTCGTCCGCCTCTTTCATCGAACGGCTTGCGCCGCGCGCCGCGGTCGTCGCTCGTCCGAGCGTAGACATACTCACGCGCTTTCGACCGAGGAACGACGACAGCAACGTCGCTCCAACGGAGATCGCCGTCTGAAACTTCTGCCCCTTCGCTTCTTCCGTCTCACGCTGCACGGCCTGTTCCGCGCGGCGCTTTCGTTCCTCCAGTTGCTCAAACTTAGGCGCGTACTTGCGGCGCAGTTTTTCCACCGCTTCGTCGCGCTTTTCTCTCGCGAGTTGCTGCAACCGAACGCGGAAGTCGCGCTCGGATTCGCCGGGATTCGACGCGATCTGAAACGTCGGGCTTTCGAGCAGTTCCAGCCGGTGATTTCGATAGATCCAGTTAGCGAGATCTTTACGCCAGGTCGCGTAGCTCTTCTCTTTCGCGGCTTTCGCCGGCACTTCCGCGAACTCCGCACCCGCTTCCGGCTCCGATTCGAGATCTTCAATCGGTACGTCGATCGCAACTGCGTGGTCCCAGTCGAGCGTGACTGGCCCATCGGAGATCTCAGCCAGCAGCGTCAACTGCTGCGTCAGATCGATCGTTTTCGAATTGCTGTAATGGATCTCAGCGGCGCCGATCAGCATCGGACGATAGACCAGGTTTGAGCCGGCAGAACGAATGGGAACGTAGTACTGCGGAACTTCTAATAACGGTTTTGTCGCCGGGCCTGGTGAAATGGGCGTTGCCGCAGGCGCTACGGGTACGGGGATTTGCACTTTGACCGGATCCATCAACGACTTGATCTGCGTGCGTGTCAGCGGACCGCGCAGGTACGACATGGTCCAGCGTGTTTCGAAGACTTCAGGCGCATCGTCATGCGTGTTGTTCAAGAGAAAGATGCGCGTGTTCAATCCGGCGAGCAGTTGCTCCATCTGCTGCCGATCGAACTTCTGCCCCGTGCCGGCGGCGATGCCTTCGAGCCCTTCCAACATGCGGACCTTGTCTCGTTCTGTTTGTAAACGCCCGATGAACCACGTACCCGCGTTCGAGAGTCCTTTGTAGTCGAGATCGACGGGGTTCTGCGTCGTCAACACGACTCCGAGCCCAAACGCGCGGCCCTGTTTCAACAACGTCAGCAGCGGCAGCTTCGACGGCGGATTCGAGACCGGCGGAAAGTAACCGAAGATCTCGTCCATGTAGAGAATCGCGCGCAGGCTGGTGGTTCCGGATTGCGTTCTCATCCAGCCGAGCACCTGATTCAGCAACAGCGAAACGAAGAACATCCGCTCCGCATCGCCAAGGTGCGAGATTGAAAAGATCGAGAGACGCGGTTTTCCTGCGGGCGTGTAAAGAATGGTTTGAACGTCGAGCGGCTCGCCTTCGAGCCAGCTTGCGAAACTCGGCGACGCGAGCAGGTGGTTCAAGGCCATCGCGAGCTCGAAACGATCGCTGCTCGGAAAGAACGAGTCGAGATCCATCACGCCGATCTTCGTGATCGACGGCGTCTGGATCTTCTGGATCAGCGCGGCGATGTCGAGATCGCGTCCCGCGGACCATTCCTGGTTGAGAATGTTCGAGAGCAGGATGTGTTCGCGGCTGCGAATCGGATCCGCGTCGGTGCCGACCAGGCCGAGCAGACTCGTGACGGTCGTGTTAATTCGCTCGGCGAGCAGCTCGTGGTCTTGCCTGATCGTTTCCGGCGGCGCGGTGAACGACTTCAGAATCGAGACAGGAAGACCGGCGTTACTGCCGGGCGTGTAGACGCGAAAGTCGGCAGCGTCGCGCAAGCGCTTGATGCGATCGCCGTCCTGTCCCCACTGCGCGAGGCCTTGTTTCCAAAAATCTGCCTGCTGCGCGGCGTACGCTTCGGTGCTGAGGTTTTTCTTGGCGGCGTCCTCTTCGTTGACCCACGGCGCGAAGTCCTGCGGCGAGAGGTTTGGGAACGTGAGCAGCAGATTGCTGAGGTCGCCTTTCGGATCGATGATGATTGCCGGAATGCCGTCGATCGCCGCTTCTTCGAGCAAGCCGATGCACAGGCCGGTTTTGCCGCTGCCGGTCATGCCGACGCAAACCGCGTGTGTCACGAGATCTTTCGATTCATAGAGCAGCAGTCCTTCTTTCGGTTTCTTCTGCGCCAGATCGAACGGGCGTCCGAGGTAAAACACGCCCAGCTTTTCAAAGTCCTCCATCCGTCCTCCGCTATTTACTTACCCTTATTGAATAGTCACTTTAAGCAGATGTAACCGAGCAAGAACAAGTTGGGAAGGGGGCAACGCCCCCGCTGCTGACAGAGCGGGGGCGCGCTGTGCTTGCCCCCTTCCAGACCTGTTCTTAAGTTGCTGCTCGTTCAAACTGAGCCAGTCCCTTGATTTTGCGATAAATGCCACTTGGTGCGAGTGTACGCGATGCGAAAGCCGTGACGTTCGGCGTTTCGTTGTGAGCCGCTTCCGGGAAGGGCCACCATCATCGCGACCGTGCAACCCCGTTCGGCGGCGTAACGCAAACGGTCTTCGAGCAAAGCGAGTTGAACGCCTTGTCGCCGCGCCGGCGGAACAGTGCTCGCGCCGGCGAGTAATGCGACGTCGCCGGCGATCGTCAAAGCTCCCGTGCCAATCGGATCTGATTCCAATTCCGCCAGAAAGGAAATCGATCGGGAACGCGCAGTCACCTGGCCCAGGTCGCGCATGAAATCCGCGACTTCCGTAAACTCACGCCACCCTTCGAACGCCGTGCGCGCCCAGAGATCTGCTTCGTTCTTTTCCAACACTCTTATCTTGATCTGGCCGTTGCGATTGACGTGCAAACGCAGATCAGGACTGATCGGACGATACAGCACGTTCGAAAACTCGATCGGACGATAACCGCGCTCATTCAACAACGTGAACGCGGAAGGGTCAGCCAACGGGCAGACTTCATGAAACACGTCCGTGCCGCGCGACCTGAAGAACTCTTCCAGCGTATCAAGTTCCTCGGCGGTGATCGGTTGCGACACGCCAAGCCCGAAAGTTTGCGTCAACGGCGATCCGGCGCCGTCGAACATCGCAAACGTGCCCGCGACCTCGATCCACTTCGCTCCGTAATCCGGAAACGCCTCCGCCCGCGCTTCGATAAAGTCGATGTTGCCTTGCGCCTCGGTTCGTTCAAGACGCCGCGCTAGCTCAATGTCCGCAAATGGGTATTCTTGATTCATTTTATTTCGACGGATTGAAAATCCAACTCGATTGGCTCGGACGTCAGGTGAGCGAACCACCGATCCGACCGCTCTTCTTCGAGATACAAAGTTCCATGTTTCTTCCACCGTTCCCTCAACGTCCCGCCCAAACCCTTCTTGAAGTTCTCGACGTTGAAAGGCCACATTTCATACGAGACTCTCAGCCAGACTGGCGCAGACAATCTCTTGATCTCGCGCCACCCGATTGCCACTCCGACTGCTTCGTCGCACGTGTTTTGTTCAGCCACTACCAAAAGAATTTTTGTTTTCCATTTCCAGCTTTCACCTGGAGCTATCGCTCGCGTGAGACTCCTGGGAGGAGTTGGCTGGTCCAAGCCCTCGGCTAGCTGACGATACTCTTCGGAGCGAGACAAAGAGGGCCATTCTTCGCGGCTATAAACGTAATTGTAGGCTTCGGACTCGGCTTTCGTTAAAGCCAACGATTCACCACCTTGCCAAAACTCGAACATACCGTGCGGCTGAAGAATAATTACTGGTTGGCTACCGTGATTACTAAATTCTAAACTCACGTCGAGATCGCAAAAGATGTTTTTCCCTTGACCCGGCTTACACCTGGTAGCAAGCACATTCCCAGTAAGAAGCAGATCTTTTCGTGGTGGCGGTTCCTTTGCTTCAGTCGCATGCTTCAGCTTATAAACCGAACCTGAGCCTGTCTTGCATCCCAAACAGACCGATCCCGTGACCATGTATGATTCAGTGGATCTGACGATTTTAGCTTTCCATTCGCCGTCTTTTTTACGGAGCTCATAACCTGTCCCGGTCTTCTTGCAATAATTGCCTTTGCTGATCCAGAGTTCGACATAGTCATCGTGAATCTTAATGTCACGAAGTTCATAGTATTCAGAAACCCGTCTTTCCTCTCCGTAGGACAGTTTCTTAAAACGAATGCCGGGCAGGTCCAACATCCAGTTGGGATCCGTTCGTGGAGACAACAAGATAGTTCGTTCTTGATCCGGCTGGAAAAGCAGCGAAAGAATCTGTTTCTTATCCGCGTCCGTTAAGTTCGTCTGGTAAATCAAAACACTCATTAAAAGGATGATGACGCTCACGATTCTCCTTTCGTCATCGCGCGTTGGACCGCAAACAACCGCCACTCGCCGCAGCCCGCCAGCGTTCGCAATCCCCTGTCTTCAAAATTGATTCCCGAGCCGGCGACCAGATCTTTCACCGTTCTCGACACCAACACCTCGCCCGGCTTTGCTTCGTCCGCGACGCAGACGCCGATCTGCGCCGCGACGCCGCTGACCTTGCCGTCGACCAGTTCACATTCGCCGGTGTGCAATCCGGAACGCATCTCAATACCCAGCCGCGACGCATACTCCGTAATCGCCGACGCGCAGCGAATCGCTCGCGCCGGACCGTCGAAGATCGCCAGCGGAGGATCGCCGGCCATCTCGATCTCGCGCCCGCGGAACCATTCGATCTCCTTCGTGATATGCGAGTGCAGCCGCCGCATCAGGTCGGTCCAACGGTCGTGGCCCAATCGTTCGGCGTGCTCTTTCGCGCCGACGATCCGCGTGAACAACACCGTCGCCAGCACCGTGTCAGGCTCCAGGCTGTGGCGCACGCCCGTCAAAAACTCTTCCATCTCGTCGAGTATCGCGTCCTGATCGCCGACGAACGGAAGATGATCGTTCCCGGGAAACTCGACAAACCTGGCGCCCGGAATCCGCTCCGCCACAAACCGGCCTTCCTCGACTTTCAAACACTGATCGTCAGTGCGATGAATCACGAGCGACGGCACGCGAATCGACCCCAGAATGCTGCGCACGTCAATCTCAGCGTTCATCTTCGTCAGCGCTACGGCGGCGCCGGGACTCGCGCCCATGCGAAGGTAAGTGGCCCACCAGTCGCGAAACTTCGGATCGTGAGCAAGACTCGGCGCGCGTTCGTCTATCCCGACTGGTCCACCCCATTGCTGCCGCATCACCTCGAAGAACTGTTCGCGCTCTTCGGCCGTCGGTCCCCACGGATACTCGTCATCACGAATGCGCTTGGCGTACGACCCGATCATGACCAACGCCAGCGTCTTCTCCGGATAAGTCGCGGCGAAGAGACTGCACATCGGCCCGCCTTCGGAAACTCCGCACAGCGCGGCGCGCTCGGAGCCGACGGCGTCCATCACGGCGCGGACGTCGTCCATTCGTTGCTCCAGCGTCGGCAGTTGGTTGATCGGAACGCGATCGGAAAGACCTGTTCCGCGTTTATCAAAAAGGATTAGACGCGAAAACGACGCCAGGCGTCTCAGGAAACGAGCGAAATTCGGTTCGCGCCAGAAATACTCGAGGTGCGAAACCCAACCCATCACGAAGACGAGATCGAGCGGCGCGTCGCCGATGACCTGGTACGCGATGTTTACCTCGCCGCTGCGCGCGTACATCGTCTCCGGCGTACGCTCGAGCGCGGTCTCGACGGGTGTGACGTCGATCACGTTAGCGTGCGCCGGGAGCGGTTCGTCCGCGTGGTCGACCACGATTCGCGTCCTGGTCCGTTCGTGAATGATCAGGCGCTCGTCGTCGTCGCCGGGCGTGGCGACGTCGGCGACGAAGCGGTAGCCGCGTTTTGGAACCGTTTTGATGTAGTCGCCGCCGAGCGCTTTCCGCAGGATCGAGATGTTCTGGGCGAGGTTGTTCTCCTCGACGAAGCTGTCGGGCCACACCTTCAGCATCAACTCCTTCTTGGTGAGCACGCGGCTGGCGTTCTCGATCAGAGCCAGCAGCGTATCGAAAACCTTAGGTGTGAGCGGAATCTCGCGATTTTCTTTGAAGAGAACGCGCTCTTCCGGATCGACCCGAAACACGTCAAATACGTAACAGCGCCCGGCGGATTGGTTTGTCATCGGCTTCAGAGTTTTTTGAAAACAATCTCACGAGCAATTCAGGACTTCCTAAATACGACCTCCTGCCGTCGCCCGTATCTTAGTCACCACTCACAAACCCGACATTACTTGACCGTGATTATTAGGAGGTAATGCGATGAATACAAGAGAAAAGCACCAGTTGAACGGCACGAGCCGCCCAGAGAATCGGCATGCCGTGGTGCTGGGAGGAAGCCTCGCCGGGCTACTCGCGGCGCGGGTCCTCTCCGATCACTTTGAACACGTGACTCTGATCGAACGCGACGTTTACACCGAAACGACCGATGCCCGCCGCGGCATTCCGCAGGCAAATCACGTCCACGGGCTGCTGTTGCGCGGCCGCCAGGTCCTCGAAGACTTCTTTCCCGGTTTACAAGACGAAATGATCGCAGCCGGCGCGCCGCTGCTGGACATGGCGAACGACATTTCGTGGTTCACGCGATCAGGTTTCGGTATCCGCTTCCCTTCGAATTTGAAGGTGCTGGCGTTCACGCGCCCGATGCTCGACCTGCACGTTCGGCGACATCTGAGCCGGAACCCGCGCGTGGAGATCATGGACAACACGGAAGTCGTTCGGCTAATTCCTGATTCGACTGAGAATCGTTTGGCCGGCGTGCTCGTATGCCCGCGCAGCGTTGACGCGGATCGAAGGGTCGCGACGGAGATCCAGGCCGATATGATAGTAGACGCCACGGGCCGCGCGTCACGGGCGCCGCGTTGGCTTGCGCAGATGGGTTACGAACCTCCGGAAGAGATCGTCGTCAACGCGCACCTCGGTTATGCGAGCCGTTTGTATCGTATTCCCGACAACTTCAACGGCGATTGGACGTGCGCCATCGTGCAGTCTGCGCCGCCGGAACGAAAACGCGGAGCACTTATCTTCCGTGTCGAAGGCGATCGTTGGTTGGTGACGCTGGTTGGCGGCGGGCGTGATTACCCGCCGAGTGACGACGCCGGATTTCTCGAATTCGCGCGCAGTATGCCGGTCCCCACGGTCTACGACGCGATTCGCTCGGCCGAACCGCTTACTCCGATCAAGACGCACCGCGGCACGGAAAATCGCCTGCGCCGCTTCGAACGCGCGAAACAGTTGCCGGACAACTTCGTGCTTCTGGGCGACGCGGTTTGTGCGTTCAATCCGGTTTATGGACAAGGCATGACGACGGCGTCGCTTGGCGCGCTGGCGCTCCAGGAGACTCTGCGCGATCAGCAGCGACTGCATCCGGATGGAAGCTGCAACGGTCTTTCGCGCCGCTTTCAAAAACGACTCGCGAAAGTGATCGAGGCGCCGTGGCTCATGGCGACGAGCGAAGACTACCGCTATCGCGAAACAGACGGCGCCGCGCCAGGTTCGAGGACGCGGTTCATGCACTGGTACATGGACCAGGTGCTGGAACTCGCTACACGGATCGTGCCCGTGCGCAGCATTCTTCTCGACGCGTTCAGCATGTTGATTCCGCCGACGGCGCTGTTTCGGCCGTCCGTGCTGTTTCGCGTGCTGCTCCACGTTCTCAGGCCAGCTCCGCCGCGAATGAGACGTCCGGCTGCGAAACAAACACAGCCAGTGCTCTATCAGGCGGAAGCGCGCGAATGAAAGGCGGTTCTCCCATGAAGACACGAACCGAGATAACGGTCGAAAGAGAACGTTGGATTGTACTTAGCCGCCCCCGAAAAAAGCGCTGGTGTTCAAGCTGCGCGCACTACGTCGAGATGATGTCGATCGACAATGCGGCACTCTCTGCCCAGGTCACATCGCGTACGATTTTTCATTGGGCCGAAGCGGGAAAGCTGCACTCGAGCGAGACCGCCGAAGGTCTGCTGCTCATCTGTCCGAATTCGCCGAAACTGAATCTCTCGCTGCCTTAGCTGATCCAAACAGTCTTGATGTTCACGAACTCGCGGATGCCAAACTCCGCGAGTTCGCGTCCGTAACCGGAATTCTTGACGCCGCCAAACGGCAAACGCGGATCGGACGCGACCATGCCGTTGATGAAAACGCACCCCGCCTCGATCTCGTCGATGAACTTTGCCTGTTCGTTTTGATCGTTGGTCCATGCAGCGGAGCCGAGCCCGAACTGAGTCGCGTTGGCGAGGCGAATTGCTTCGTCGATGTTTGCGACGCGAAACAGCATCGCCACCGGTCCAAAGATCTCCTCACATGAAACGGGCGAGCGAGGATCGACGTTCACCAGCACGGTCGGTTCGTAAAAGTTGCCCGGCCGCTCGGGCCGTTTGCCGCCAGTCAAAACGCGCGCGCCCGCCGAGACGGCCTTCTCAACCTGCTCTTCCAGATCCTTCACGATCTGCGGCGTGGCAAGCGGACCGATCTCGGTCGACTCATCCATCGGATCGCCGACGCGCAGCGACTGAATTTCGCTGACGTAGCGCCGTTCGAACTCTTCGTAGATCTCGGCCGCGACGATGAACCGCTTCGCCGCGATGCACGATTGCCCGTTGTTGATCGTGCGAGCTTTGACAGCGGTAGTGACGGCGGTTTCGAGATCAGCCGAAGGCATGACGATGAACGGATCGCTGCCGCCAAGCTCCAGCACGGTCTTCTTGATCTGCTTGCCGGCGATGCTGGCGACGCTTCTTCCCGCCGGCTCGCTACCCGTCAGCGTCGCTGCCGCGACGCGAGAGTCGTTTAGTATTCCCTCGACGGCCTCGGAACCGATTAGCAACGACTGAAAAGCGCCCTCTGGAAATCCCGCGCGCCGAAAGATCTCCTCGATGGCCAGCGCGCACTGCGGAACGTTTGAAGCATGTTTCAGTAACCCGACGTTGCCGGCCATCAACGCCGGCGCGGCGAATCGAAACACCTGCCAGAACGGAAAGTTCCACGGCATCACCGCGAGCACCGGACCGAGCGGCTGAAAGCGCACGAAGCTTTTCTTCGCGTTGGTCTCGACGACCTCATCCGCGAGATGCCGCTCCGCGTTCTCGGCGTAGTAACGACAGACCCAGGCGCACTTTTCCGCTTCGCCAATGGCGGCCTTCAAAGGCTTGCCCATTTCGGTCGTCATCAGTTTGCCGAGATCCTGCTTTTCGGTTTCGAGTATCTCGGCGGCGCGTGTCATCATGCGCGCACGCTCGGCGAAGGGTGTGCGGCGATGCGTTCGGAACGTGTCGGCGGCGAGCTGTAGTTTTTGTTCGATCTGTTTCGCGGATAATGCGGAAAATTCGCGGAGTGTTTCACCCGTTGCGGGATTGATAGAAGCTATTGCCATGATGGGTCGATTATAGAACTCTTTTGTGGTAGATCGTTTTCCTGATGGTGGATAAAAAACCACAACTCGACAAGTTTGCGATCGCCGCGGCGTTGCAGGAGATCGCGCGTTTGATGGAAATGAAGGGCGGGAAGTATCGCTTCAAAGCGAAGGCTTACAACGCCGGCGCGCGTTCGATCCAGGCTGTTGGCGATCTCGATCGGTTAGTAAAAAAGAACCTGTTGACGACGCTTCCGCGCATCGGCGGCGCGCTCGCGTCGCAGATCTCGCAGCTTTATCTCACGGGCGAATCGTCGGTGTTGAATGAGTTGCGACAGGAGTTTCCGAAGGGCGTGGTGGAAATGTCGGCAGTTCCTGGATTGAGTCTCAGCAAAGTGCAGCAACTGCACGAGGAACTGGGAATCAACTCCGTGGCTGAGCTGAAGGCCGCCGCCGAAGCCGGAAAGATTCGGGAGTTGAAAGGCTTTGGCGCGAAAACTGAAGAACGTCTACTCGAAACGCTGTCGACGAACAAACAGAAACCGCCGCAGCGTCTCCATCTTCACCATGCGCTGAACACCGGCGAACAACTCATCGAATACATGCGAACCTTTCGCGGCCTGGGCGACATCAGCGTTGCCGGCTCGCTGCGCCGCTGGAAGGAGACGGTCGGCACGGTCGAGATCGTCGCGAGCGCCAAAAAACCCGAGGCGCTTCTCGATCACTTCCTTACTTACCCGAACATCATTTCGACCGAACGCAACGAGCCCAACAACTGTCTCGCGCATCTCGTCGACGGCGCAGTTGTATCTTTTACGGCCGTTGTGCCGGCGGAATTCGCCGTCACCTTGTTTCTCAAAACCGGCTCCGAAGCCCATCTCGCAAACCTTCCGCAAACGGAGTTCGCGAAGATCCCCAAGCGCGAAGAGGACATCTACGCGCGCCTCCGCATGCAATACATCCCGCCGGAGCTCCGCGAAAATGAAGGCGAGATCGCAGCGGCACTTGCAGGGGAACTGCCGGAGGATCTCGTCACGCTGGACGACGTGAAAGGCATGGTCCATTGCCACACGACGTACTCCGACGGCAAGCACACACTCGAGGCGATGGTGCGCGCCGCGGAAGCGATGGGAATGAAGTACATTACGATCACCGATCACTCGCCAACCGCGTTCTATGCCGGCGGCGTAAAGATCGACGATTTGCGGCGACAGTGGGACGAGATCGACGAGTTACAGGACCAGGTAAAGATCAAGATCCTGCGCGGCACCGAATCTGACATTCTCGCCGACGGGCGGCTCGATTATCCTGACGATATTCTCGAACAGTTCGACGTCATCGTCGCGAGCGTTCACTCGCGTTACAAGATGGACGCCGAGAAGATGACCGAGCGCGTCGTCACGGCGATGCGCCAGCCGGTGTTCAAGATCTGGGGCCACGCACTTGGCCGTCTGATTCAACGCCGTCCGCCGTTCGAATGTGACGTGGAACGCATCCTCGACGTGATTGCCGAGTCGAACGCCGCAGTCGAGATCAATGGCGATCCTTACCGGTTGGACATGGAGCCGCGCTGGGTACGTGAGGCGCGTAAGCGAAAGATCAAGTTTTCGATCTCGGTTGACGCGCATTCAGTCGGCGCCCTGAACAATCTGAAGTTCGGCGTCGGCATGGCTCGCCGCGCTTGGGTGCGCCGCTCGGAAGTGCTAAACACGCTTCCTGTCACCGCGTTCAAGAAAGCCGTGCGGCCTGGTGCCGCTTCATGATTCTTCGCTGAACACGAGCACGTATCCGTTCGGATCTTTCACTTCAAATTCCCAGTTTCCGTAAGGTTGGCGGCGCAGCGGTTGGACGATCGTCGCCTCTGCGCGGACGGACTCGTACAGGTCCTTGATTCCTTCGACGCGAATGTAAGCATCCCACACGCCGCCGGGCCGTGTGTTGTACAGGTCCGGCTTCTGATAACGGTCGACGCGCTGGAGGAAGATCTCGACGTCGTCGCGGCGCAGGATCCCGAAGACGTACGGTTCGCGGTCCGGAAAAGGATCGCCGACGAATCCGAGTTGCTCTTCGTACCACTGAATCGTCGCGCTGATATCCGCGACCGGAAAACATGCTGCGACTGCGCGAAGTTCTGCCATGTTTTTAGTCTCCACGTTACGGAAGGGAATTTTCCAAAATCCATTTCCCAATGACCCCCCGCAAGCGCGAGACTCATGGTAAGGAGATTTTTTAAATTCCCGCAAGCGCGAGACACATGGAAGGGAATTTCCAATCCATTCCCCCATTGACCTCCCGCAAACGCCAGACACATGGCATTGAGCCTTCCGTCGTGATTAGGACCCTCGCCGCCCACACATCCGCTATCAAATGTGAAAACAAAAGCAAGACACGGCGTGCGCAGGCGAACAGAACTCTCGACCTCTGGCCACTAGCATCGTAGCGCTGAACCGCGGTATTACTGAAATATGGATACGCATCCATTTTCAGTGCCACAGGTGTACTGCCGGCACAAACTCGTTCGATGAGGGGGAATGATGATAAGGAAAGCAAAAGTTTATCGATTGCACCTCGCGGTGGCGCTTGTGTGTACGATGGCCACGATGGCATGTGTCTTCGCGCAGCAGACCGCCGTCCAACCGGCCCAAAACAGCAACGCGCAGCCACAAGACGCGACCAACACGCAGCCGAAACAGGTCAAGAAAGATGTCCCCTACGTGCCTACGCCTCAAGCTGTCGTGGATGAAATGCTGAAGCTGGCGAGAGTATCCAAGGACGACGTCGTTTACGATCTCGGCTGTGGTGATGGACGGTTGGTCATCACCGCAGTGCAAAAGTTCGGCGCGAAGCGCGGTGTCGGCGTCGACATCGACCCGCAGCGAATCAATGAAAGCAACGAGAACGCCAAGGCCGCCGGCGTAACCGATCGCACTAAATTCGTCGTTCAGGATCTATTTCAAACGGATTTCAAGGAAGCGACCGTCGTCACGCTCTACCTGCTTCCGGAAGTGAACCTGAAACTCCGTCCGAAGCTTTTGGCTGAGCTCAAGCCGGGCACGCGAATTGTCTCGCATGCCTTCGACATGGGCGACTGGAAGCCGGAGAAGACAGTCACCGTCCCCGGAGGAGGGCAGACGATCTATCTTTGGACAGTCCCGGCAAAGGCGACAACGGGCGCTAACGGTAACGCGCCGTAGGATTGCGCCGGCTAACTTTTCAATAAATACCGTGCCGACCCCCGCGGCGAGTTAAGTGCGAGCCGGAGGGGGCATGATCGAGAGAATCAGGGTGAAGGCGGGCGGCCTCGGCAGGCCCGTGCCGACGTTGTCCTTAAAGGACGCTGTAGCAATCACGATCGGCATCGTCGTTGGAGCGGGCATTTTCCGTACGCCCTCACTCGTCGCTGCTAACGCGGGCAGCGAGATCGCCGTGATGCTGATTTGGCTGGCCGGCGGAGCGGTGACGCTGATAGGCGCACTGTGTTACGCGGAACTCGCGACGTCTTACCCGCATCCCGGCGGCGACTACCACTACCTCACGCGCGCATACGGAAAACCACTCGCGTTCCTTTATGCATGGTCGCGTATCGCGGTGGTTCAGACCGGCTCGGTTGCCCTGCTCGCGTTCGTTGTCGGCGACTACGCGTCACAATTACTCAACCTTGGTGAGCATTCATCGTCGATTTACGCCGCGCTTACGGTTGTGGCGTTGACTGCACTCAACGTCGCCGGGGTTCGGCAGGGATCGCGCACGCAAAACTGGTTGACGACCGTTGAGGTGCTTAGCCTCGTGCTGGTTATCGTCGCCGGGCTCGCTCTCGCCGCTGCTCCACCCGCACCGGCTGCGCCCGCTGAATCGCCAGCCACGCCTGGTCCAGCACTCGGATTGGCGCTCGTATTCGTTTTGCTGACGTACGGCGGCTGGAACGAGGCGGTCTACGTGTCGGCGGAAGTGAAGAGGCCGCGCCGGAACATCGCGCGGGCGCTGCTGATCAGCATCGCTGCGATCACCGGTCTTTACCTGCTCGTGAATTGGGCCTACCTGCGCGGGCTTGGACTTCAGGGATTAGCGGGATCGGAAGCGGCAGCCGCCGACCTGATGCGGCGCGCCGCAGGGGAAACGGGTGCGCGGTTCGTGAGTCTGTTGATTGCAATTTCCGCGTTGACGTCGGCCAATGCCACCGTGATTACCGGAGCGCGCACTAACTATGCACTCGGCCGCGACTTTCGGCTCTTCGATTTTCTCGGCCGCTGGCACGAGCGCGCCAACACTCCCACTAACGCGCTGGTCGTGCAGGGAGTAATCGCGCTGCTGCTCGTCTTCGCCGGCACACTTGCACGGCAGGGATTCGTGACGATGGTTGAATATACGGCGCCGGTGTTCTGGCTATTCTTTTTCTTCGCCGGGCTGTCGCTGGTCGTCCTGCGGGTTAAAGAGCCCGACGTCGAACGCCCGTTCCGCGTGCCGTTGTATCCGGTCACACCGCTTCTATTTTGCGCGGCTTGCCTTTACATGTTGCAGTCGAGTTTGGCGTACACCGGCACGGGAGCGTTAGCGGGCGTGATAGTGCTGCTTGCAGGCTTTCCGATCCTGTTTGCCGCGCGGCAGCGTCAGCAGCACGTTGGACCACGCGTGAAGTACATGCCGGGGAGTGCAATCGATCACTGAAGCCGCGACGGCCAGGGTAGTTTGCCGGAGCCGTTGTGTTTGTGGTTGAGATCTGCGAGTCGTTGTTCGATGGAGCGTTTGGCGGAGGCGGGATTATCGGCACGGGGACGAAAGCCGGCGCGGCTGGCCCACACGTCCCACGTCTCGATAACTTTTGCGTGTTTTCCGGATTCAGTGTGAATCTGTTCGGCGTGGATCAAGAGTCGTGATTCCAGTTCTCGCGCAGTGTCGCCTGGTTTTGGCCCAGGCTGTTGTTTCAGTTTGTCTGTCTGTATCGTGCCTGCTTCGTCCAGTGTTTTGAGCAGCGATCGTGCGGTTGCGGAGAGATGCTTCATCTGCCACTCTTCGCGCGCGATGCCGATCGAATAGATACCGTTCCACAGTTCGCGATGAACGAACGTCACCTTTCCTGAGATCAGTTTCATTACCAAAACGTCCGCGTGATCCTCGAGCATTTCGCTGACCGCGAATATCGTCTGAGCGAGTTTGTGGGACCACCACGATCCGCGGATCTTCTCGCCGGTGATCAGACCGCTTACGTTGGGTAGATCCGAATCCGCCAGCAAGAGAAATCCGTCTTGTTCGAGCTGGGCGAAGACCTTGTTGAATTGTTTCTGTAAGGTCGTTGTCATTTTGCGCGATGTTAACGTAGAATGCCGTCCACCTTAAATCCTCATCTTCAAGGAGACATACAATGCAGCGAAGATCCCTCACCGAACTGGCCAGTAATCCTGACTTGATTTCGGGTATCTATAACTATTGCGATCGTTGGTGTGAACGCTGTCCGTTGACCTCGCGTTGCCTGGTCTATGCGACGGAAAAGGAGGACGACGATTCATCGGAGACGCATGACCTCACGAATGAAGCGTTCTGGCGCAAACTCGGGACTGTTTTTCAGGAGACGCGCGAAATGATTGCCGAGTGGGCCAGAGAAGCGGGCGTCGATCTCAGCAAGATCGTGGAAGACTGCGATCCGGCGCAGCGCAAACGTAGGCGACAGCAAGTGGACAATCATCCGCTCGCGCAGGCGGGGAAGAAGTACGCGAACGCCGCGAGCGACTGGTTTCGCGACCTGGACCAGACGATCGAGGTCAGCGATCTCGGCGCGACGCCAGGCGATCTCGCGCATGCTGAACAGTTCGAAGATGCGCGTGAAGTGATTCAGTGGTATCAGTATCAAATCGCGGTCAAGACGATGCGCGCGTTGTCGGCGCGTCTCGACGAAACCACGGATTTAACGGATTGTTTGAAGGATTCAGACGGATCAGCAAAGGTGGCGCTGATTGGGATTGATCGGTCGATTGCGGCCTGGCGATTAGCGCAGCTTTCGCTGCCGGAACGAGCGGCGTCGATCGTGCCGCTGATACTTCAACTGGAACGGCTGCGGCAGCGAATCGAAGCGAGCTTTCCCGCGGCGCGCGATTTCGTGCGGCCGGGTTTTGATGAGATCCTCGGGGAAGCAAACTAAAAACATTGACGTTTCGCTTGGAAACCGGCTGGACCTCCGGCGAATGTCACGTGTGATTTAAAAACACATTGACCTTTCGCTTGGGCGTCAGCAGGACCTTCGGCGAAACGTCACGTGTGGGTGATGAGAAATGGCGAATGAAAATTGTCTGTTTTGTCGAATCGTGACTGGCGAGGTGCCGGCGGTCGTTGTTTACGAGGACGACGACGCGGTGGCGTTTCTCGATCACCGGCCGTTGTTTCACGGTCATACGTTGTTAGTTCCACGTAAACACGTCGAAACGCTCGGCGAGTTGCCGGTGTCACTCGTTGAACCATTCTTCAAAACAGCGCAGTTGCTTTCACGCGTTGTAGAAAAAGCACTCGACGCGGAAGGAACGTTCGTCGCGATGAACAATCGGGTGAGTCAGAGCGTGCCGCATCTGCACGTTCACGTCGTGCCGCGGCGCAAAAAAGACGGATTGAAAGGCTTTTTCTGGCCGCGCACGAAATACAAAAACGAAGAAGAGATGTTGGAGGTGAAGAAACTGATCGCGAGTGAAGTCGCGAAGATGAAGAGTCAATAAAAAGTTTTCTCGTCGTCGTGAAGATAAAACACAGAAAAGTTTGATCTAAAAGTCGTGTAGGAGTATAAAGCTCCTGTCACGAAGGTTGCGGCTTTCGAGACCGACGCAGGGATCGGCAATCGGTGCGGTGACGCCCGAACGAGAGAAGAGACAGGCGGCTGTTGATTCTAGTGACGCCCTGGTTGGAGCCGAAAGGCTCTGCTAGAGAAGGTTGCGAGACTTTCTCGAGCCAGTCGGATAAAAACGAGTGGCACCCAGAGGCAAGGACCCGCCGAAGGGAGCGAAGCGGCTCAGCGAAAGTTGAGCTTCGTTGCCGGAGCGTAACCGGCGGTGGAGGAAAAGCCACCACAACAAAAACCTAACGGCACCGCGTTCTTCGGAACGTGAGGATTCGTGAAAACTTATTCAAGTGCTGACCGGAGATTGGCTGTCCGCCAGTTAGTCATCGGGATACAAATTCGGTACCAGGGCGTGTACATGCTTCTGGTGCCACCTATTCGGGAGCTTCGGCTCTCGATAGGAAAACGGATTGCGCTGCTTTCAGCTTGCTGGGAGTAGCGCATTTCGTTTTTTGTCATGCCCGCCGCTTCCTACGCTCGCCCGCAAGTGATAGATTTAGCGCCTTCGAAAAAATTTGCTCATCAGTCCCCCGTACTATCGATCCGTCTAAGGAGAGTAAAAGACATG
Organism: Pyrinomonadaceae bacterium; assembly: GCA_035649995.1. Lineage (GTDB taxonomy): Bacteria > Acidobacteriota > Blastocatellia > Pyrinomonadales > Pyrinomonadaceae > PSRF01. The sequence goes on from DASRIM010000465.1 coordinate 16,729, forward strand.
AGTGAAGTAAGAATGCAAGAAGTCCCGGAATACAAACCCGGCACGTTTTGTTGGGTCGAGCTCGGAACCTCCGCAAGCGCAGCCGCCAAGGATTTTTACACCAAACTCTTCGGATGGGATTTTGAGGACTATCCGATGGGTCCCGCGGGCGTTTACACTATCTACAAGATCAACGGTAAAGACGTCGGCGCGTCTTACGAGTTGATGCCGGAACAGACGGCTCAGGGAGTTCCTCCACACTGGCTGAGTTACGTTTATGTTGACAGTGCCGACGAAGCTGCCGCCAAAGCGAAAGCGGCGGGCGCAACGCTGCTGAAAGAACCGTTTGACGTATTTACGCTCGGCCGAATGGCTGTAATTCAGGATCCAACCGGCGCCGTCTTCGCGGTTTGGGAAGGAAAAGATCACAAAGGCGCGGGAATCTACAACGTCGCGAATACTCACTGCTGGAACGAACTACTGACGAACGACACTCAGAAAGCCGGCGATTTTTACAGCAACCTGTTCGGCTGGACCAGGGAACAGTTCGGCGAGGACTACACGATCTTCAAGAACGGCGATCGCGGCGCGGGCGGCATGTTCCAGATTTGTCCTGAGATGGGACCGATCCCGCCGAATTGGACCGTCTACTTCGCGGTCGACGATTGCGACGCCATGGTGCAGAAGACGACGGAGCTCGGCGGCGCCGTGCTCAAACCTGCTGAAGATATTCCGACTATTGGTCGTTATGCGGTCCTGCAAGATCCGCAGTCGGCGGTGTTCGCGATCATTAAACCGGAACCGCAGCCGGAACACTGATTCTGCATTCAACGTAATCCGTGTTTCCGATCGACGAAGGAATTTCGTAAATCCGTTTTCCACTGATCTCCCGCAAGCGGGGAGACACATGGGTGGTCGGAGACACGGATCTCCCTGAATGAAAGCACGCCTCGTCTGGCTGATACTCTGCGGCATCTGGGGTTCAACCTGGCTCTTTATCAAGCTCGGTCTCGCCGATCTCCCGCCTTTCACCTTCGCCGGAATCCGTTTCGTGATCTCCTGCGCGATTCTTTTTCCGTTCGTCCTGGTTCGCCGCTTGCCGTTGCCGCGTGGACGTCGTGACTGGTTGCTCCTTGTATTCACCGGTTTTTTGTCGTTCAGTCTGAATTACGGGCTGGTGTTCTGGGCCGAGCAGCACATCTCTTCCGGGCTGGCGGCAGTGTTGCAGTCCACGATGCCGGCGTTTGGCCTGGTGCTCGCGCACTTTCACCTGCCCGGCGAGCGAATGACGTGGGTGAAGATCGCGGGCGTCGTGCTTGGCGTTTTCGGAGTGGCGGTCGTTTTCTCGAACCAGTTGGCGATTTCCGGACGGCAAGCATTGGCGGGATGCGTCGCGATGGTGTTGAGCGCGTTTTTTGCGGCGTATTCGAACGTGCTGGTGAAGACGCACGGCAGAAGTTTGAATCCGGCGATCATCGCCTCGGGGCAGATGTTTTTCGGACTGATTCCGTTGTTGATTTTCGGCATCGCGTTCGAGGGGAACCCGTTGCAGCTTCGCTGGACGGCGACCGCGATCGTTTCGCTGCTTTATTTGGCCCTGGTTGGTTCCGTCATCGCGTTTCTTCTCTACTACTGGCTGATGCAGAACATGGACGTCACCAAGACGATGTTGATTTCGCTGGTGACGCCCGTCGTTGCTGTGATTCTCGGGATGCTGGCGTTGAACGAGGAGTTGGGTTGGCGCACTCTCGCGGGAGGCGCCATGATCATCGCCGGCATCGGGTTTATCGTCGTAAGAAAGACCAAAACGCGTTCAGAGCAGCTAACCGGGCGCGGTTAGTGATCGTACTTGCGTATCAGTCCCTTCACAACGCCCTGGATCTGAATCCGCTCCGGGGTCTTGATAAAGATCGACTTGAACTGCGGGTTCGCAGGCTCGAGCCGAATGAAATCCGGTTCGCGATAAAACTTCTTCACCGTCGCATAATTCCCATCGATTAAGGCGACAACCACCTGGCCATTATCAGCAGTCTTTTGTGAAGCGACGACGATGATGTCGCCGTCCTGAATGTTTTCATCGATCATTGAATCCCCGCGAACGCGCAGCGCGAAGGTACGTCCGCGGCCCTGCATGTCTTTCGGAACCGACACCGTATCGTGGCTCAAAATAGCCTCGATTGGTTGGCCTGCTGCGACGGTTCCGAGCAGCGGAATATCCGTAGGTTCGTCAGCCGGAGCATCCTGTTGTTCGACAACCTGGATTCCGCGACTCACGTTCGGAATACGTTTTATAAGCCCCTCGCGCTCGAGCGCGATAAGGATTGCGTGAACACTTGCAGACGAGCTCATCTGAAACTGGCGGCCAATCTCGGCGATCGTAGGTGGTTCCTGATTCGACTCGATATAGCGCCGGATGAATTCAAATACTCGTCGCTGTTTAGCAGTAACGGGCATGGGGCAACAACTCCTCTCTTTCCTTCCAGCAACACCCTCAAAAAATAATTTTCGTTGACAACCGAAAATTGAGCGAACATTCTCGAACATGTGAGCCGAACAAGTCAAGAGGTTTTTTCGGGTCGCAGCAGATTTTTGAACGAGAGTGATTTTCGGTCAGTCGGACGGGTCTGCTCGATCACACCGTGGCGTTAGCCCGGTGATCAGGTGTTCCACCTCACGTCATCCCGGAAAAGGTGAGTGGTTCGGGATTGTGGTCACTTGAAACCACTCACCGGGCTAACGCCACGGTGTGAGTCGAGCTCCGGCGTTACTTGATTACCCGGGCCAGTTTTTTGAGATCGTCGACGAAGCGGCGGTATTCGAGATGGCGCGTTTCGTCGTCGGGCGCCCGGAGAATAGACGAGGGATGAACGGTTGCCATCACGTAAGGCGCCAGGGTCGATTCAATGAATTGGCCGCGTTGTTTAGTGACGCGAAACTGCGGCCCGAGCAGGGCCTGGGCCGCCGTGGCTCCGAGCGCGACGATCACTTCAGGTTTGATTAGCGCGATTTCAGCTTCGAGCCAGGGACGGCAGGCGGCGATTTCCACAGCGTTCGGTTTCTTGTGAATCCGGCGTTTGCCGCGCGGCTCCCACTTGAAATGTTTGACGACGTTGGTGACGTAGGTTTGTTTGCGATCGATGCCCGCTTCCTGGAGGGCATTATCGAAAAGCTTGCCGGCCGGACCGACGAACGGTTTTCCGGTCAGGTCTTCTTCGTTGCCCGGTTGCTCGCCGACAAAGAGGACGTGGGAGCGCCGGGCGCCGTCGCCGAAAACGGTTTGCGTTCCTGTTTTCCACAGATCGCAGGCTTTGCAATCGGCGGCCGCGTCTTTCAGAGATGAGAGGGTGGGCCGCGGGGGAATTAGATCTCCGGCGGAGCTTTTGGAACGCATAGTTTCATTGTAGGCCGTAAGGGCCAGGGATTTTTACACGCCATGCTTTTGAAACATAGATTAAATGAGTTTGATATTGCCAGCCGTTTCGGTGAGGCGTTCAAGATCCGTGAGAAACCCGTCGTCGAAACGCTCTCGATGGGGATTCCGGAAATCGATGATTTAACCGGCGGCCTACCGCGCGGCGCAATCACCGAGCTGTTTGGCCCGGCTTCGTCGGGCCGCACCAGCATGATGTATTCAATGCTGGCTCACGCCACCACGCACGACGAGATTTGCGCGTTGATCGACGTCAACGACGTGTTTGCGCCGGCGGCGGCGGTCAACGCGGGAATCAACTTCGATCGTTTGCTGTGGATTCGCTGCGGCGGGAGTCTCGAGAACGCGTTCAAAGCCACGGATCTGTTGTTACACGCCGGCGGATTTGGCCTGGTGGTACTCGACATTGCCGACGTTGCCGGAAAAGACGCGCGGCGGATCATTCCGTCGTGGTGGTATCGCTTCCGGCGCACTGTGGAAAACAGGCCGACGTCGATCGTCGTGCTGTCGGAGGAACCGTGTACGCGTTCCTGCGCGGCGTTGACGTTGGGTTTGAACGGAACGCCGGAGTGGTCGCGGGCCAGTGTGGAGCCCAGCGTGGAGCAAGGCAACGTGGTCCCAATGCGCAAGCAGGCGCGGTCCAGCCGTCAGCCGGTCACGACGCAGGGAAATGTTTTGCGCTTCAACTCGATCAAGGTCAATCGCGAACGGCCTCTTTCTCCCTGGCGCAATGACAGTCATTTCCGAGCATATCGAGCCGGTTGACAAGTTTCGTAAATTTTCGATAATCTTCGCTTTGCGATGTTTGCTTGTATTCACGCGTCCGGTCTCGCAGCAAATCTGTCTCTGGCGGAATTTGCCTACGGCTTCTCGCCGCTGGTCGAGGAGTTCAATGGCGACACGGTGGTGATCGACGTCGATGGTTGTGAGCTGTTATTTGGTTCGGCTTACCAGCTCGCGACCGACATCGCCCGGCGAGCGAAGGAGCCTCGAGTAAGCGGTGGTTTAGAAGGTCCGGTCAATGTGGCCATAGCGGAGAACCCGGACGCGGCGATACATGCCGCCACCCGTCTGAAAGGGATCACCTTCGTCTCGCCGGGCGAAGAGCTCACCTGCCTCGGCGAGTTTCCGATCGGAGCACTCCAATATTCACTCGTGGACGTGGAGAAGAAACTCGCCGGGGAAATCTTCGAGACGCTGCGGCTCTGGGGCATTCGCACCTTTCAAGATCTGGCTTCGCTTCCGGTAGCCGGCGTTTCTGAACGTTTGGGCCAGGAAGGAGTGCGGCTGCAACAGTTGGCCGCCGGGAAAACCGAGCGGCACTTGAAGGTCAAACAACCGGCGCCGGTTTTCTCAAATTCGATCGAGCTCGATCACGCTCTCAACGAGCTCGAACCCCTCTCATTCGTTTTCGCGCGGCTGCTGAATCAACTCTGCGCCACGTTGGATGCTTACGCTCTGGCGACCAACGAGTTGACGGTCGAGATGCAGCTCGAGGATCAAACCGTACACGATCGCAGGTTGTCGTTGCCGTATCCGATGCGCGATCACAAAGTGTTTCTGAAGTTGTTGTTGCTCGAGATGGAAAAGCATCCGCCGGAAGCGGCCGTCAAAACCGTCTCGATCACTTGCGATCCCGTAAAGCCGCGCGTGTTGCAGCACGGGTTGTTTGTGCCGTTGGCTCCGTCGCCAGACAAGCTGGAGTTGACTCTTGCACGACTGGCAAAACTTGTAGGGGAGCCGAATGTGGGCTCCCCGGTTTTGCTGGACACCCATCGTCCCGATGCGTTCAACGTGAAGCGATTCGTTTTAGAAACCAAATCCGAGGGACGTAGACGCCGCAAAACCAAAAACGCGAGCGATCAGCAAACGGCGAACGGCAGCCAGCCGAGTCTCGGGTTTCGCACGTTTCGCCCGCCGCTGCGCGCAGTGGTCCAGGTTGACCGTGGATTGCCGGCGCAGATCAGCGCCTGGGACAAGCAGCGCAGCATTTATGGCCGCGTAGTCGACGTCGCCGGACCGTGGAGGACTACGGGCGACTGGTGGCGTGACGATCGCTGGGCCCGCGACGAGTGGGACGTGGCGCTGGAGTTGGGAAAAGCAGGCTCGCAACAGCAGGCTGTCTATCGCATCTATCGTGAGCTGAAGAATGGAGCATGGTTTGTCGAGGGGAATTATGACTAATCCGTGTTTCCGATAGGTGGAGCCAGCTATTTTTACGCACACAGGCAGAACAGGATTTGTACGTCGAACTCCACACCCGCTCCGCATTCAGTTTTCTCGAAGGCGCGTCAGTTCCCGAGGAGTTGATTGCCGCCGGTCTTGCACTGGAGATGCCGGCGCTCGCCTTGCTCGATCGCGACGGCGTTTATGGCGCGCCGCGCTTTCACCTTTCGGCAAAGAAGAACGGGATGAAGGCCCACATCGGCGCCGAGATCACCGTCAAACTTCCAACCTCAAAAAACAAGACCTGCTCGATTCCCGTCCTCGTAAAAACCCGGCCGGGTTATCAAAACCTCTGCCGCTTGATCACGTTGATGAAACTGCGTGTGCCCAAACACGCGAAACTCGGCCAGTGTTCCGTAACGAGTGAAGAACTGGCGGCGCACGCGGAAGGATTGGTCTGTTTGACCGGCAGTTTCGATGGACCACTCGCGGCCGCGCTCAACCGCCGCCACGCCGGCGCCGGCAGAGAAACACAGCGAACCATTGACTGGCTAATCGACGTGTTCGGAAAAACGAACGTCTATGCCGAGCTTCAGCGTCATTTCGATCGCGAAGAGGAAGCACACAACCACGCGGTAATCGAAGCTGCCCGCCGCAATCACTTGCCGCTCCTGGCGACGAACGGCGTTTGTCATGCGACCGCCGCGCGCCGCGAAGTGTCGGACGTCTTCACCTGCATCCGCAATCACGTGCGGCTCGCAACTGCCGGCCGCCTGCTGGCGCGCAACTCGGAACGCTATCTCAAATCCGGCGACGTCATGGAGAAGATCTTCGCGGACCTGCCCGAAGCGATCGCCAACACCATCGAGCTTTCGTCGCGCCTCGAGTTCACACTCGAAGATCTTGGCTACGAGTTTCCAAAATATCCCGTGCCCGACGGCGAGACGATGACCTCGTTTTTGCGCAAACGCACTGAAGAAGGCGGGCGCTGGCGCTACACCGGCACCTACGGCGCTCCCACCTACGAGCGCGCCCGCCCGCAGCTCGAGCGCGAATTGAAGTTGATCGAGAAGCTCAAACTCGAAGGCTATTTCCTGATCGTCTGGGACATCGTCAACTTCTGTCGCGAACAGGGAATACTCGTTCAGGGACGAGGCTCGGCCGCAAATAGTGCCGTCTGCTATTCACTGGGAATCACGGCGGTCGATCCCATCGGCATGGACCTGCTGTTCGAGCGGTTTCTTTCTGAAGAACGAGGCGAATGGCCCGACATCGATCTCGATCTGCCGAGCGGAGAGAAGCGCGAGAAAGCCATTCAGTACGTTTACGAGCGCTACGGAAAGCTCGGCGCGGCGATGACGGCGAACGTCATCACTTATCGCGGGCGCTCGGCGGCGCGCGAAGTCGGCAAGGCGCTCGATTTTGACGACGACACGCTTTCGCGGCTCGCGCGCCTGGTCCATACGTGGGAATGGAAAGATCCGAAGGACTCGAGCGAGCGGCAGTTTCGCGATGCCGGCCTCGATCTTTCACACCCTCGCATCCGGAAGTTCTTTCAGCTTTATCAACTCGTGCAGGACCTGCCGCGCCATCTCGGCCAGCATTCCGGCGGCATGGTGATTTGCCAGGGCCAACTCGATTCCATCGTCCCGCTCGAGCCCGCGGCGATGCCCGGGCGCGTCGTCGTTCAGTGGGACAAAGAAGACTGCGCCGATCTGGGGTTGATTAAAGTCGATCTGCTGGGGCTCGGAATGATGGCGGTGCTGGAAGATTCGATCCAGTTGATTCGCGATTCGTATGGCGAGGAGGTCGATCTGGCCCATCTGCGCCAAGACGACAAAGGCGTCTACGAAGCGTTGCAGAAGGCGGATACGATCGGGTTGTTTCAGGTTGAGAGCCGGGCGCAGATGTCGTGTTTGCCGCGGCTGCGGCCGAGGAAATTTTACGACATCGTGGTGCAGGTCGCGATCATTCGCCCCGGGCCGATCGTCGGCAACATGGTCCATCCCTATCTCAAGCGCCGCTCGGGTCGCGAGCCGGTGACTTACGCGCATCCGGCGTTGGAGCCGATCCTGAAACGCACGTTGGGCATACCGCTGTTTCAGGAGCAACTGTTGCGCATGGCGATGGTCTGCGCCGGCTTCACGGGCGGCGAGGCGGAAGAGTTGCGCCGCGCGTTTGGTTTCAAACGCTCGGAAGCGCGGATGAAGGCGATCGAAGTCAAACTGCGGCAAGGTCTTCAGAAAAACGGCATCACCGGAAAAACGCAGGATGAGATCGTGCTGGCGATCAGTTCGTTTGCGCTTTACGGTTTTCCGGAGTCGCATGCGGCGAGTTTTGCTTTGCTCGCGTATGCGAGCGCGTACCTCAAGTGTAATTACCTGGCGGCGTTCACCACCGCGATGCTCAACAACCAACCGATGGGGTTTTATCAGCCGTTCACGCTCGTCAAGGACGCGCAGCGTCACGGGTTGCGCGTTTTGCCGATCGACATTACCCGCTCCGATTGGTCGTGTACGATTGAAGAGACGCCGGAAACGCGGCATGCGCTTCGACTCGGTCTTCGTTACGTCAAGGGCCTGAGCCAGCAAGCCGGCGAGGCGATTGCTCGCGAACGAGCGAGGCGGCCTTTTGCGGGCATCGACGATCTGTGCAATCGCGTTCCTGAGTTGCGTAAAGACGAGCTGCGGAAGCTGGCGGCGGTTGGGGCGTTGAATTTTATTCAGGACGCGCAGAAGGAAGGTACGGTGAACCGGCGTGACGCGTTGTGGCAAGTCGAGCGTGTTACGCGCGCGGCTGGGAAGCTGTATGAGGAGTTGCTTGAAAAGGATGGAGAGACGCCGCTGCTGCCGATGTCCGTCACGGAGCGGCTTGACGCGGATTTTCGTGGGACGGGGTTGACGATCGGGAAGCACCCGGTTGCTTATCATCGCGCGGAGTTGAACAAGCTCGATGCGTTGCGGGCGATCGATATCGGTAAGCTGCGCGATGGAAGTTTTGTTCGGGTGGCGGGTTGGGTGATTGTTCGGCAGCGTCCGGGGACGGCGAAAGGGTTTATGTTTTTGACTCTGGAGGATGAGACCGGAGTCAGCAACATCATCGTGACGCCGCAGCTTTTCGATCGCTACCGATTGGCGTTAGTAGAGCATCCGTTTCTGCTCATCGAAGGGGCGTTGCAAAACCAGGACAACGTGATTTCCGTCAAGGCACAGCACATCGAGCCGCTCTCGTTCAAAGTCGCCGCCACGCCGTCACACGATTTTCATTGATTCCTGTTTCATTGACCTGCTGCAAACGGGAGACACATGGAAGGGGATTCGAAAAAATCCTATTTTCATTGACGCAGAGCAAGCGGGGAGGTACATGATTTACGCGGGGCGGGCGGCCTGGCGCGGAGGAGCTTCGATGAGGCCCTGGACCACCTGCGCCACTTGCGATAACGGTTTCGGTTTCCGGAGAAACGCGTCGGCGCCACAACGACGCGCTTCATCTTCTATCTCGGCGGATCCGTAAGCGGTAAGCACGACGATTCTGGCCTGCGGGTTCTGCGTTCTGATGATTCGGATCATGTCGAGCCCATCAGCATTGCGCTTCATACTCAGCCGCAGATCCTGAATCACCACCTTATACTCCGTCGCCTCCAATAGCTTCTCCGCCTCTTCCATCTCGCGAGCAGTATCCACCTTGTACCCGTGCAACGAAAAATACTCGCTCATTGAAAAGCAGATCGACTCCTCATCGTCGACGATCAACAGCCGCGGCATAGGGATCTCGCGCGATGATCCCTCGTCACGTCCATTCCACATTTGTCTCAACTTACCCGAGACTTTTTTCAGGGTTCCAAATCTGTTCTGCTTCACGGCACTCACGGAATCTGAGCAGAGGAACTGGGCGCCAAGGAGTCCAACGTCGAAAACAACGACTCGCCACACCCGTTTTCTGATGCTTACCAGCCTTCGCAGGTAAACGCAGCAAATCCAAGTCCAATCAACCGCCCCGTTGTTCGTTACCGCAAACGATGGCCACTCACACTTCAAGCATGCCGCCAACGAGGCGGACACGCGCAAGGCTAAGCGAGGTATTTCCGACGAAAGTAAAGCGAGGGGTAATACCGGTAGTGCATGCCAGCCGCGAGGTGCCATGCACTGCCTTTGGAGAAGACTCAATCAAACCATGAGCCGGTAAGCTGCGTGAAACAAGGAGGACCGCAGCTTGCCGACATCCAGTCGGGTTGAAAGCTCCCGTGAAACTCATCGTTTCTCTCCGCACCGACAACGATGACGTCCGGGCAGTGGCTAAACGGAGCTGGGGCCACCGCTTCGGACCGGAAAGCTATATCGCAATGGCCGCCCGCACGTTACCTCGTTGCGGAGCGGATACGTTCAGCGTACCGGAAATGCTGGGCGAAGCTGGCTTGGTAATAATGTAGAGCAAAACCTCGCAAACCTCGCGTGTTCCGGTGCCGATCGTGTTTCCCTTCTCGTCCTGGAGTGCGTAGATTGTTCCATTCGCATCCAGCGGGAAGATCATCGGTTTAGCGTACATATGCACAATCCCCCTCTGTCACCCGTTGGATCTCGTTATTCCACTGGCGGTCTGAATCGTCGTTTAACCGCTCCGGCGATTCCGAGCAAACCAGTTCCCAGGAGCAACATGCTGGCGGGCTCTGGAACCGCGCTGCCAGTGATTTGTCCCTGCACCGTAGTGATTCCGTTGTTTGATGCCGGCGGCACCAGGTTCAACGGATTGTTGGTGATGGAATAGGTGATCCCTCCGATCGTCACCGAGGTCACGGTGAAGTTGACTACGCCGGAACCTGAGTTGGAAGCGGAGAACAGGCCCGTGAAAGTGGCGGCAAAGCTGTCGCTTCCAGCAATCGGGACTGTCTGGGTGATCGTGAGTGTGAAAGTGCCTGAAGCCGCGATGGAGCCGCTACCGCTAAAGAAAGTTTGGAAATTACCGAGGCTCGAACCTGTCGGGGTGTTCAAGCTGGTAGATCCCAAACCGGTAAACGTAATCATCAGGGCGTTACCCATGCCGCCTAAGAAGGTGACTGAGTTGGTGCCGCTGCCAGCACACCCGGCGCAGGTGAAAGTACCTGACGTCGTGAAGGTGACTGGGTCCGCGTTTGCCGTGGAAGCCCCAAACGCCATAAGGCCGGCAAGCAGGGCGGTCATTAGAGACGTTTTTAGTAAACGTGTCATGGTTGTGGTCCCCTTTATTTACCGGATTCGACCCTGCCGCACTTCGAAATCGAATTCGGTGGTTTACACAGTGCTAAAGCGACGGACGTGGTACGACCGTCGCGACATGACACTCAGGTTTATGGTTTATGTCTCACCACCTGCGGAGCAAACGCAGGTGGGAGACACGCGAATACGAATCGTTGCTTACAGTAACTAAAGTCTTAATACCGCGACTTTCGTTACTTCTTTGCGAGACGACGTCGAACACCCGCCGCTACGCCGAGCAAGCCCGTTCCCAGCAAGAGCATGCTCGCCGGTTCCGGAACGGCTTGGATATCTTCTCCACCAAGGCGAACCTGTCGCACATCCTGAAATACGGCGCCATCGATTGCCGTTAGACTGATCGTCCGGATCAATTGCCCGTTTATTGCAGTTACGGTGAAGAAGTTCTGACCGTTGGCGTCCACGACGAACTCGTCCTGGAAAAAGCCGCCATTGATGTTAACGCCTTCCACCCGTATGACGACTGAGCCGCCGGTGGAAGCGTTTATGTTGAAGACGGCACGCGTAAAGGTATCGGTGTTAGCGAGACCGAACGTTAGTTGGGTAAGTGCGGTGTTGCCGGTTCCGCCACTGACCGTTGCCTGGCCTGAGGGATTGGCGTTCAGCAACCCACTGCCACTGGTGGAAGTGAAATTCACCACCAGATTGTTCTGACCAACCACGCCCGTGACGGTGAGGAGGTCAGTTGCCGGGTTCAGCAGAACGTTGTCAGTACCCTGGTTGTTGACACCCGTGACAACAACAATATCAGCCTTAGCTGTTGCAGCGGCGATGCTGACGATCCCAAATACCGCCAGCGTGATTACCAATTTATTTAGAGACCCAAATCGGGACATCTTACGGCTCCTTCTTGTGACCCCCGAAAACCCAGAGAGCCTTGAACGTAATTTGTGGGAGGCCTGAATCAGGGAGAGCGATGCGGGGCAATTGCACAGCTCATTGAGTCAGCCAAAATTCCTCGGAGCACAGGCCGAGAACTAATTCATTGGCACGTGCTCAAGGTCAAGCAAAAATGGGGCCAACATCCGCACGAACTCCAGACTCGAAAAACTGGCCCACTTTATAATTTTTGGAGTGGCGAGACCTTACTAGATATGAGGCGTTTTGTCCAGTCCTCAGACTGGAGTCTAGACTTTGGACGTGACGATCTGGTGCTTTTTGATCTTCTGATAGAGCGAACTTCGCGGTATGCCGAGCCGCTTCGCGGCCCTCTCGACGCGCCCGCGCTCCTCGTTCAGCACTCTCTCGATATGTTGCTTCTCGAGTTCGACGAGCGTGAGGCGAGTGTCGAGGAACGGTGTTCCCACTTGCGCATGGCCGTCGAAGTGAAGGTCCTTGAGAGTGATATGTTTTTGATCACTCAGCAGCACGGCTCGTTCGATAACGTTACGGAGCTCGCGAATGTTGCCGGGCCATGAGTACGCCTGCAACGCCTGGATGCAACTCTGGTCCAGGTGCAGTTCACCTCGGCCCAGGTCGGCGGCGACTTTGTCGAGCAGGTACTGGGCCATCGTCGGAATGTCCTCGATCCTTTCGCGCAACGCGGGAAACGAGAGTGGAATCGTGCTGATGCGGAAGTAGAGATCGTCCCGGAAACGTTTCTCGCGGACCAGGACGCCCAGGTCCTGGTGCGTTGCCGCGATTAGGCGCACGTCCACCTGCCGGTCCCTCACGTCACCCACGCGGCGGAAGCGTTTCTCTTCCAGCACCTTCAGCAGTTTCGGTTGAATCTGCAAATCGACGTCGCCAACTTCGTCGAGGAAGATCGTGCCGCGATGCGCCACTTCGAACAGTCCCTGCTTGGAAGCGGTCGCGCTCGTGAAGGCGCCTTTTTCGTGTCCGAACAATTCAGTCTCGAGCAGTTCCCGCGAGAGGCCGGCGCAATTGAGATCGACGAAAGCCTCTTCGGCGCGCGGACTGTTGTCGTGCAGCCAACGGGCCAGCACGCCTTTGCCCGTTCCCGTCTCGCCAAGGATCAGTACGGGACTTTCGGTCGACAAGAGCTTCTTCGCCTGATCGGCGAGTGCGCGTATCGCCGGACTGGTGCCGATGAATGGATCGATCGCCTGCCGGACCTGTCGAGATTTACTGGCCAACTGCTTATTGTGATTGCGCTGTTTCTGAAGTAAACGCTGAAGAATGACGAGGAGCGTAGGCAGTTCGAGCGGCTTGGTAAGAAACTGTTCAGCTCCTTCCTTGATTGCTCTGACTGCGAGATCGATCGAACCGTGCGCCGTCAGGACGAGCAACGGAATGCCCGAGTCAATCTCCTTCAGCCGCGGCAGCAGATCGAGCGCGGTGCCGTCGGGCAGCATGTAGTCGGCGATTACGATGTCGGGCCGGGAGGTGCGAAAGAGGTGCTGGGCATCCTGACAGCTTTCGGCTTCGTCGATTTCGTATCCGTGTTGTTCGAGAAAATCACGGATACCAAATCTGACTCCCGATTCATCGTCGACGACCAGAACCTTATTCCTGGACATTTAGGAATCTCCCTCGGCAGGTATGGGGAAGCGGGCTATCATACAGGCTCCCCCTTCAGGATTATTGCCGGCAATCATTTTCCCTCCGTGCTCCTGCATGATTCGTTGCGCGATGGCCAGGCCCAGTCCGGTGCCCCCGCGTCGCTTGGAATAGAAAGGCTCGAAAATCTTGGGCAGGTCGTCTGCCGAGATGCCCGGTCCGGAGTCGTGGATCGCGCACTGGACCCACTCGTGCCCGCCGTCCAAAACCCTTTGCGCCTCGACGGTGACAACGCTGCCGGACGGCGAATGCTGAATCGCGTTTTCGATCAGGTTTACGAAGACCTTCGAGAGCCGCCGGCGATCGATCCTGATTTTCGGCAACGACTCTTCGACGTCGGCGTTCAACTGCACCTTGGCGACTTCAGCCGCGGGAATGCAGGCGCGAATCGATCGGGCGATCATCTCTTCCAGTGAAACCAGATATAGATCGCCGCGGAATGGCTTGCCGTATTCGAGCAACTCCTCCATCAACACAGTCAAGCGCCCGATCTCGTCGCGCAAGACGTTTGTATAGCGCAGGTATTCAGTGCGTTCGCTGAACCTGGTCTCGAACGCGTCCAGAATCGAAGAGATGCCGAACAGCGGGTTGCGCACTTCATGAGCCACACCGGCGACGAGCGATCCGAGCAACGACATCATCTCGCTCTGGCGCAGTGAAGCTTCGAGCTCGACTCGTTTCGTGATGTCCTGCGCGATCAGTATGGCCCGTTCGCCGACGGACCCAAATTCGTTGATGTGATAGAGCGTGATGGCCCACGTCTTACCGTCGGCTTCGTCTTTCACCTCGGCGGCGACGGGCGTGTGGTAGTTGCGAATGATCTCGATCAGCTTGGCCGACTTCTTCCACGGTTCGTTCTCGCCCAGCTCGGTTACATTTTTGCCGACTATCTCATCGGCCTCGACGCCGACGATGTGTTCGGCGGCAAGGTTCGAGCGTTTGATCGTGCCGGCGAGATCGACGATCAGCACTGGAAAATCGATCGCGTTGAACGTCTGCCGCCACTCCATCGCCGATTGTTGCAGCGACGTGTGAAGGCGCTGCTGCTTCTCGTCGAGAAGCACTCGTTCGGTGACGTCGTTGACGATCACGAGGCGAGAGTTTTTGCCGTCAAAGACGACCGGGTGCGAGCTCATCTCGACGTAGATGGTCTTTTTGTCGCGAGTTCGATGGCGCCACGGACTGGAGATAACGAGCTCGTCCGGATCGGCGACGTTTTTGATCATCAACGTCGGGATATCTTCGCGCGGGCGGATGTCGTTGATGGTCATCGACAGAAACTCGTCGCGGCTGTAACCGTAAATCCGGGTTGCCGCTTCGTTCACTGCGAGGAAGCCGAGCGTCTCTTCGTTGTAGACCCAGATCGGTTGCGGCGTGGATTCAAACAACAAGCGGTAACGTTCCTCGGAGTCGCGCAGCGCTTCCTCGAAACGCTTTCGCTCCGTGACGTCGCGAGCGAGGCCGCGAAACCCGACCGTCTCGTTCGTTCGATCCTTGATAGGCGAAACGATGAGATCCAGCCAGCGATCCTCGCCTGCGGCCGAGCGCGAAACGAACTGGTGCCGAAACTCCTTCGCGTCCTGAGGACGGCTGAAGGTGGCGAACCCGTTGCTTCCGGGAATGATGCCGAAGACGGAGAAGAACGAGTCGCCGATAATGTCTTGTTCTTTTCGTCCGAGAAACTTTTGGCCGGCGAGGTTGATGCTTGTCAGTTTGCCCGTCAGATCCTGTGTGAAGATCATGTCGCTCGCTTGCTCGACGAGGTCGCGATAGCTGGCTTCGAGGCGAGAACGTTCGAGCAGCCGCGAGACTTTCGCTACGAGGCGCGTAGAGTCGAAGGGGACTTCGAGATAGTCGTCGGCGCCGGCTTGCAGGCCGGCAACGGCGCTTTCAGTGTCTTTTTGAAGCGCGCTGACGAGGAGAATCGGGACAGTCTTGAGCTCGCTATCGGCGCGCAGCTTCCGGCAGAATTCGAGCCCGTTCATGCGCGGCATGGAGACGTCGCTGATTACCAGATCGGGGCGTTCGCGCTGGGCGAGAGTCAGTCCTTCAAGGCCGTCGAAGGCGGTGAGGACCGAGTATCCCGCCTTTTTGAGGAGGCTACCCATCAACCTGAGCTGGTCAGGCTCGTCGTTGACGATGAGAACGGAATTGTCCTCGTGCCCGTTTGAGATTTCCATCCCGTGCATTTGAAACTACACCTCGACTATGGCCGTGTATTTGTAGGACAAACAGGGGACGTCCGGCTTTCGGCTGCTAAATCAAGAGACGGTCGGCATTCGTAAATAGAACAAAAGATCCAAGGAATTGCTGGATTTTGAACGCGGGAGTATACCACATCGGTAAACGGAAAAGACGTTCGCTGAATCCAAAGGGGGTGTACTGATTTGAATATTTTGTACCTCCGTGTTGCCTGTGAGCGCCGCGCCGGCTGGCGTTACGCACATAGGAAGAACACGGATTAAATAGTCCAGAAAGAGAGAAGAGATGAATAGGATGGGAAGTTTCAAGGGAGCGAACTCCCGATTGAATATTCTTTTTAGCCTGGTGCTGGTGGCCGTCTCGGTCACGGCGTGTAGCGGACAGAGCCGGGCGAGTTTTGCGCTCGAACAACCTTCGCAGCCGGCGGTTTCGAATACGGCGCCGGTGGGTTTACAGAATTCATATGCGGATTTGGTGAGCCGGGTTTCGCCGGCCGTCGTGACGATCAGGTCGACCGAGCGATCGCGTCCGGCGCAGCAGTTTCCTTTTATGGACGACCCGCGATTCCGGGAGTTCTTCGGCGACAGAATGCCGCAGCAACCGCGACAAGTGCAGGGAGTCGGATCGGGCGTCATTGTTAATGCAGACGGTTATATTCTGACGAACCATCACGTGGTGGATGGCGCAGTAGAGATCAAGGTTGAACTGACGGACAACCGCACGTTTACGGCCAAGCTGGTCGGCTCGGACCCGCCGAGCGATCTCGCGGTTTTGAAGATTGAGGCGAGTGGCTTGCCCACTGTCGCGGTTGGCGATTCCGACAAGGTCCGCGTCGGCGACGTCGTGTTGGCGCTCGGCAACCCGATGGGCATCGGCCAGACCGTCACTTCCGGAATCGTGAGCGCGAAAGGACGCGCGACCGGATTGAGTGACGGAAGCTTTGAAGATTTCCTTCAGACCGACGCCGCGATCAATCGCGGCAACTCTGGTGGCGCGCTGGTGAACACCAACGGCGAGCTGATCGGTATCAACTCGCAGATCCTCTCGCCTTCGGGCGGCAACATCGGAATCGGCTTCGCCATTCCGTCCAACATGGCGAAGGCCGTGATGGATCAGTTGATGAAGTCCGGTAAGGTGCGGCGTGGAATGCTCGGCGTCACGATTCAACCGGTCGATGCCGACCTCGCGGCGAGCCTGAATCTTCCGGCGGCGCGCGGCGCGATCGTTACGTCAGTGCAAGCCGGCGGTCCGGCTGAGAAAGCCGGAGTAAAACGCGGCGACGTGATTACTGCCGTTAACAATCAACAGATTGCGGATCCGAACAGTCTTCGCAACACCGTCGCCGGCATGGCGCCGGGAACGAAGACGACGTTAACCGTTCTTCGAAATGGCCGCGACGAGCAGCTTCCAGTCGCACTGGCCGAGCTGCCCGATCGTCCACGCGAGGACGGCGAGGAGACCAGCAGCACCGGTCCAACGAGCACCGATAAGTTCGGCCTATCATTGCAGGTGTTCACTGCCGAAAATGCCAGCCGCTACGGGCTGGACGGCGAAGATCAGGGGCTTCTGGTTACGAGAGTCGATCCGGCGGGCAGTGCAGCCACGGCAGGGATTCGCATCGGCGACCTGATTCAGGAAGTGAATCGACGGCCCGTGCGAAATGTTGCCGACTTCGCGGCGGCGGTCCAGCAGTCAGGCACGCGTCCCGCGCTGTTGTTGATTAAGAGACGCAACGCGGTGACGTTCCTGACGTTGCGACCCGGTTCGTAAACAAGACCCGGTTCTTCAAAAACTGCGTTACATGTAATAATCCGTGTTTCCTACACCATAGGGAACACGGATTTCCGTTTTACCGGAGGACCAAACAAGTTGAGAGAATTCGATCAGCGCCCCTGGGGCTCTTATACCGTGCTCGAAGAAGGACGCACGTTCAAGGTCAAACGCATCGAGGTGCTGCCGGGCAAACGGTTGAGTTATCAAAAACACTCGCAACGCGCTGAACATTGGGTTGTCGTCGAAGGAACCGCGAAAGTCACGCTCGACGGCCGCGACGTCACTGTGCGCACGGGTGAGGCTATAGACATTCCCATCGGCTCCGCGCACCGTGTCGAGAACCCAGGCGACCAGGATTTAATCTTCATCGAAGTCCAGCGAGGCACTTATCTCGGCGAAGACGACATCGTCCGTCTCGAAGACGATTTTGGCAGAAGCTAGTCGCTCAATCCGTACGAACCGAACGTTTCAGGTCTTCATCGGGTTTCGGCGGTGGAAGCAAAAAGCCGTTTAACGTGTAGTTACAGAGTAGCGAGTCCGAACAGTGTGTCGGACTTCGTTACGTTCCTCACATCATTTCCTTCCCTCTGTGTCTCCGTACGCTGCAATACACAACACATTCGGATACTAACCCGGCGGCATCGCTATTGCACTAAGTGGAAGTGCCACGCGGTTCGAGTCACTCCAACAGAGAGCGCCGATCCCGGATGGAGTTCAGTTTTTTGGTGACGAACAAGGAGGAAGACCCGATGGAAACGAGTTTGAAGGGGAAGAAAGTCGCAATTCTTGTGGCTGATGGTTTTGAGCAGGTTGAACTGACGGAGCCGAAGAAAGCGTTGGAAGCAGCGGGCGCGACGACGGAGATCGTTTCGCCGGCTGAGAGCGAAGTGCAGGGATGGAATCACGACGAAAAAGCGGACTTATTTTCTGTTGATATGCCGTTGAAGCGTGCCCGTTCTGATGATTACGACGCGTTGTTACTGCCAGGCGGAGTGCGAAATCCGGATCAGTTGCGAATGATGACACGGGCGGTGGAGTTTATTGACGGATTCTTTGCCACCGGCAAACCGGTGGCGGCGATTTGTCATGCGCCGTGGACGTTGATCGACGCGGAAATTGTGAAGGGGCGGAAGATCACGTCGTGGCCATCGTTGAAGACGGACCTTATCAATGCTGGTGCTGACTGGGTTGATCGGGAAGTGGTAGTGGATCACGGGTTGGTGACGAGCCGGAAGCCGGCGGACATACCGGCTTTCAATCAGAAGATGATCGAGGAGTTTGCGGCGGAGCGTTACACGAGACAGAGAGCTGCATAGGTGTGCTGCGAAGCAGGGCAGCAGACAGAGACGGGTGCACGCGCCGGAGGGAACAAATAGCCTAGAACCTCCTGAGCAACTGCACCCGTTGCTGTAATGGCAAGAAGGCACAGCAGGTTTAGCCACAAAGGCACAAAAGGCACAGAAGGCACAAAAAGATTGTTGTCAGTGAACGGGTTCTATTCGGTTTCGTGCAGGCGAGTTCAGGCGGTTAAAGGTAATGCGGTCCTTCACTGATGAGTTTGTTTTGTGCCTTTTGTGTCTTTGTGCTTTTTGTGATTACGTGATCTTCGTGGCTATATTGCCGACACGGATTACGCCGCCTTGAATGATCCGCGCGTTGATTCCGCGCAGGCATAGTTCTCTTCCGATCGGAGAGTTAACAAACTTCATCGCATCTGCTCCGAAGCGCGCGACGAACTTGTTGCAGCCAGTGTGAGGCAACGGACTCACTTCCAGAACAGCGCTTCCGATCGCGAGGCGAGTGCCGCCGGGCAGATTTTCCTTGCCCAGATCCATGTCGATGTAAAGCTGATCGCCCGCGAGCGGCCAACGATCCTTAGCCTGGGCCACCAACGCCGTCACGCGAGAGTTCATGATGTTGATCTGCATCTCGGGATGCGGCGATCGATCGGGCGTTTTCGAGCTCGGACGCACGCACCAGCTATCGCCGATCAGTCCTTTGACAGGATCGAGCTCCGCCTCTTCCAAAACTTCTCTCTCATCCGTTCGCGGCCGCCGCACGATCAACTCAACGACGCCGTCGTCCTTCGGCGCGGTGCGAAGGTGGTCCAACGCCGCTTCGAGCTCCTGCATCGTCAGGTGTTTCACTTCGATATCGGGAAACAATGTCATGGCCGTTAATATACCGGTCTCGCGTTGAACAACAAAGGCCGCCCCCGTGGAGCGGCCTTCACTGGTTGTTGTAGTTACTGCTGAATCTGAATCGCGCCGTCGCCCTTGAGAATCGAAGCAAATTCGTAGCTCGAAAGCGGATTGACCTTGCACGCTTTCAGCATTCCCGGAACGATGTTAGGCGACGGTATTCCCACGTCGTCTCGACGCTCGGCGTCGGTGGCCCACCAGCTCAGGAACGCGCCCTTGTCATCCGGAACCTCAGCGTCGGAAGGTATCCATCCGCCGACCTCGGGTTCGCAGAAGGACCAGCCAAATCGATCCGGGACTTCCACGCCGTCGTTGTCTTCGATCACTAATTGCACCCACCGGCCGATGTAGCTGCGGACGCTGGAGTCGCGCACGATGCCGCTGATGACGGCCCTGTTTTTCTCGACCGTCATCGTGTCGAGATCCGCTTTCATCGAAAACGGGATTGGATCATCCTTCACGGGTTCGCCGTCTGGATCCTGAACGACGACCTTGGCTTCGTCGGTGAAGATCATATAACCGGTGGCGCCGCCGCGTTCACCTGCCTTAGCGTCAAACTCGACGTATTTCGAGAGCTCATCATCCATGATGAATTTGTACTTGCCGGTTGCAACCTGAGCGGAGGCGAGCAGCGGCATTGCGAGAAAGACGAGGGACAGCACGAAAAGCGAGGCGCACATTCTTTTGAACATGAGGCTTTAACTCCTTCTAATTGTGATAGGGATGTTTCAGGGTTTCACATTGCGGAAAGCATGTAAGTGAAAGAGGCAACGGCAAAGTACGGACATCAGCATTCCAACTGCGTTTGTTTTCTTCCCGGTATTAACGCGCAAAGTCGTGGCGAAAAGGACCATGTGAGGTTGCAGCGAACAAAAAGGCCGCCGGGTTTTCCGGCGACCTCTTGAATTCTTAATTGACCGACCTGCCGCAAGCGGGAGACACATGTTAGGGAAATCTTAGAAATCCCCTTTCTACTTGACCTCCCGAAAGCGGGAGACACATGGTTTAACCTGCCGCGGCGCCGGCTTGAGAGGAGAGCGCCTTGATGATGGCGTCGGCAGCCTGGTAGTTCGTGTCGTCGTTGATGTTGAACTCCATCATGCCGCCTTTCGTCCCACCGCTCGGTTGCCACGCGGCCAGTGCCTCGGTTTCGGATAACGGCGTCTGCCACGGATCGCCGCCAATACCGAACATCAGATTCTGCGCGCCAACAAGCGCGGCGTACGCGTTGAACTGCTGGATCATCTCGGGCTCGGACCAGAAGTAACCCATCAGCATCACGTAGTTGAACAACGACGCGCACGACTGTAGCACCGGTTCATCGTTGAAGAGTTCGTAACTGACGAAGCTCATGATGAGCCCGGTGTCCGACGCAGGGCCGAAGTACTTGCTCAGCGCCTGGACCACAGACACGAACACGTCGTTGTCAACGCCGCCGCCCTGTTCCGGGTCGATATCGATCCCGTCGAGCCCCCATCCGCTCACGAGGTTGTAAACGTTCTCTGCGAACGTTTCGGGGTCAGGAATGGTATTCCAGATGAGCGAGCTGTTCGGCGGCAGGATCGAGACGCACACTTTGACGCCGTTGGCTTGCGCCGCGTGAGACTGGCTCAGGATCTCGTCCCAGGTTGTTCCCTGCGACGTGATGTAGTTGTAATCGATGGTGGTACCTTGCGGGGAGCTGGCGAGGTTGAGCAGGAAGAGATTGACGACGTCGATTCCCTTGGGGAGCGACTGAATGGCGGGGGGATTCTGATGGTATCCGAGCCAGTAAACTACGAATTTTTCTGTCGGGGTGGTAGTCATAACTTTTTCCTCCTTGAAGGATGTGGAAATACAAGCCAACCGGCTTGCGATTTCGCGAGGTTTTTCGGTGGATGTGTGAGTTGGTTATTCACACTAACTAACGCGAGAACTACTTCTGAAAACCACCATCTTTCGGATGAGTGAGGTTCTGATTGTAGGAAAACGCCTAAGGGATTATGCTGATTTCGATCTTCGCCTGAGTTCTCCAAAAAAGGAGCCCTGATCATGTCTCACCGTAAGCTTCTCGTCACACTATTCGTTTTCTTGTTTTCTCTGACCGCCGCGCTCTCGGCAGCTCAAGCGCAGACAGATGAGAATGTCGCCGATCTGAAGCGGCAGGCCGGTGAGTTGTTGAAACAAACGAAATATACGGAGGCGCTGCCGATACTCGAGAAGATCAGCAAACTCCAACCCGAAGACGGCGAAACGCAGTTTTATCTCGGCTTTGCGCTGGTCGGTCAGGCCGTAAATACCAAAGACAACGCGGCGCGAAAGGCGCTTCGCGTCCGTGCGCGCAACGCCTTCATCAAAGCAAAGTCGTTGGGGATGTCCGACGAGCGGCTGGACGCGCTGATCCAGAGCTTGCCGGAAGATGGATCGGATGGGGCCGGGTTTTCGTCAAACTCGAAGGCTGATGAGTTGATGAAAGAAGGGGAGGCGCTCTTCTCGCAGGGCAAGGCTGACGAAGCGCTGAAGAAATACCAGCAGGCGCTCGAGATCGAGCCGAAGCTCTACCATGCGGCACTTTTTTCCGGAGACATTTATTTGCAGAAACAGGATTTTGCGAAGGCTGAGATCTGGTATCAGAAAGCGATCGCGATCAATCCCGATAAAGAGACGGCTTACCGGTATTCGGCGACGCCTTTGATGAAACAGCGCAAGACTGACCAGGCGCGCGATCGTTATGTCGAGGCGTTCATTGTTGAGCCGTACAATCGATTTGCGCGCGCGGGTTTGGTGCAATGGGGCCAGGCGACGAGCACGACGCTCGCTCATCCGCAGGTCGATATTCCGACGGACATAACTTTCGACGAAAAAGGTGATGCGAAGATCAATCTTGATGCGAGCACGTTGCTGAGTGGCACGGACGACGGATCGTTCGCGTGGATCTCTTATGGAGTTGCTCGTTCAGGTTGGCGAAAGGAAAAGTTTGCGAAGGCGTTTCCGGACGAAAAGACTTATCGGCATAGTCTGGCCGAGGAGGCCGATGCCTTGCGCACTGTGGTGTCGACGGCTACGACTGATAAGCGCACGAAGAAACTGAATCCGTCGCTGGCAACGTTGAAGAAGCTTGACGAGGAGGGGTTGTTGGAGGCTTACATCCTGCTGGCCCGTCCCGATCAGGGCATCGCGCAGGACCATCCGGCGTATCTCAAACAGAACCGCGACAAGCTGCGGCGTTACATGATGGAGTACGTCGTGAAACGTGGAGAAAAGTAGCCGCTGATCATCTACGCCAGCATTCCGGCCAGTCATGAAACTTGCCAATCACTTCGTCGTGGACGATCAGTGTGTACATGATGTCGTCAGGGTAATCGTTCAGACGGATCCTCCACGTTTGTCCGTCGACCTCTGTGGTCCATGGTTGATCGACGTCGTGCGTCGTTCGCCAACTTATCTCGCGGGTTAGTCGCTCGCCCAACTGAGGTGAGGCGAAGGCCAGTCCTTTCTTTTTACGTCTATCCTCCTCGTCCCATGCTGGCGGGCGGTGACAGGCCCAGTCCAGAATACTTTTCCAAACGTTCTGTTCCGAGTCGCCGGCCAGCTTTCGTTCAATGTAAAGCCGGCGGAGTGACGGACCATAGCCGTGAGGCTGGTCAGGGGAACGGACGTCAAACTCAAACTCGAAATCCATTTGATAGCCCTGCTCGATGCACGCGCGAGTATCGGTGTTCCAACCTGGGTCATCCTTCGCTGCTGCATCATGCATCGAGTGCCTGGCGAGCAGTGCCTTGTGCGCAACGGCATCGATCATCGGGCGCTCCTCCATTGCCCGTTTCCGGCGCGAGTAACGAAAGGCCCAGGCCCGAAAGTAAGGCATTGCCATCCACTCTGTGTCTTCCATCGTGTGGACGGCTTCTTCCC
This sequence comes from Pyrinomonadaceae bacterium, assembly GCA_035649995.1. Classification (GTDB taxonomy): domain Bacteria; phylum Acidobacteriota; class Blastocatellia; order Pyrinomonadales; family Pyrinomonadaceae; genus PSRF01. Next base: position 40,140 of record DASRIM010000465.1, read on the forward strand.
AAAGCTGTTTGTTTGTGATGAAGCCTTCAGCCTCTCCACGATATCGTTCGAAGATCGCTTCGTTAGACAGTGCTGACGGGCATGAATCTCGCGGTGCAGGAGATCCGGCGAGATCGGGCGACACGAGTTTTGGGCGCAGTGCGTCGATCTGTTTCGTGTCGATCCGAGACATATCGCCGATTAGTTTCAGCAGCTTCAACTGCTTCTCGAGTTCGTCTTGAACGCGAGGCGACTTCCAGATGTCCTGAGCGGCTTGTTCTGCTTCCGCATCGGGTGGCACTTGTTCCTGCCGCATTGCCTCGATCTGTTGAGCCATCATCGGCACTATGTCGGAGAAGGCTTTCTGCAGCTTCAGAGTCGCCTCGAGTTGATCTCGAATTTCAGGTGACTGCCAGATCTCGGCCGGGAGTGGTCCCACTCCTTCGTCGGTTACGGCATTGAGCGACATGAACTGCCGGCGGTATTCGTCGATCTCTTGTTCATCGATTGGGGGCACATTGTCCATTGCCGACTTCAATTGGCTATTAAGCTGATCGCGCATGTCGGGAGACGGCCAATCCGGGGGGAACTCTCCAGCTTCGGTATAGATGCCGGGCGCGACGGCTTCAAAGCCGGAAACCATTGCCATCACCGCGTCGTCGGTATTGTCAGCGCTCAAACAACAATTCAAGGCATACTCGATCATCGCTGATGCCGCTATCACGTCTTCAGCGTCGAAGTCCTCTAAGTGAGGGGTATTCTCTTCTACGCGCTGTTTGTGGAGCTTGTGTTCTTTGGCAGTAAGTGCGCGGCCGGGAACGCAGTTCCAGACTGACTGAACGGCACGTTGGAACGCCGCTGGGTCGCCGCACTCATATTCTTCGAAGAATGCGTCGCAAACGGGCAGCCAGCGCTCGGCCATGCCGGCGGCAAGTGCGATTCGTTGTTCACGTGACCACGGTGTGACGGTGTTTCTGAGAAAGCGTTCGTATTCGTCAAGGCTGTTAAAGTTTTTGGTTGACATAAATCTCTCCTGATGTGAGCTCAATCGAGAGTGTTTTCAACGCGGCTGCGGAGGATTACTGAGACCGTGTTCTACGTCAGCGCCGGCGCGAAGTCAACCTGAGAGGGGCGCAAGCCGTCTTCAAGGTTTGCATAGTGTTCAAAGGAAGTAGCTGCGTAACGCGCTCCCATACAAAAATCAAGGCCACCTTGCGGTGGCCTCGATTTTTTAACGCGTCGCGGGAAAGACAAACTACGGGCATAGAGCTACTGGATTGCCGTTGTTGTAGTTGTCGAGCTGAGTCGCCAGACAGTTTGCGATATTCGCGTCTGCCGTCGTCAGCTTGGGACTGTACGTGAGCCCGTTGAATTTGTACTTGCCGTTCAGCAACACGGCGCGATCGATGTTCATTATGGTTGTGCCGTTGATACCGGCGCCCATGAAGCGATTCAGTTCCGCGGCTATCAGTTGGGCCGTCATATTGAACAGCGGATCGCTTGACATCTTCTTCTTGCCGTCGGCCGTCGACTTATTGAGCAAGTTCACGGCTTTCACGCAATCCGGCGCGGGCAGGATGTTATTCACCGTACTCGCCGGGTTACCCTTCAAGACCAGGTACCACGTCGCCGCATAGTTGGGCCACAGCGCGCCCGGATTTTGTGCGGAGCCGACGAGCCCGCCTGGCGGGTTTGTTGTCATTGCACTCGCAATCCCGAGCGCCAGGTCGAGCATTGGTTTCTGTCCCTTGCCGTTGGAGTTCGAGCACGAGGCCCAGTTCTTCCAGAAACCGATCGTTAGAGCACGGCCACCGGGCGGCGGCGTGTTGTTTACGGTGAACGTCCTTGTCTGGCCTGGCTGCACGGTGAAATTCGCGCAGACAGTCAGGTTATTGACGTTCGGGTTCGGAAGCGCCGGTGGGATGAGACTGTTCGGAACAAACAGTGGTCCATCGCCGGCAAGGTTCGTGTTCCATCCCGGGAATACCCATTCGCACACTTGGTATGTGTCGCCAGGGACCAGCTTGGTGGTGAAGTTTAAGTTACCACTCGCATCCGTGGTCTGCGATTCGAGAACGGTGCCCTCGGATACTGTCGAAGCGCCTTCCCGGAGCTGGAAGGTGAAAGTCTGACCAGCCGGCGGCGGCAGTCCGCTCACGGTCTTCACGATCTGCGCCATGCCTTTCTTCGTGTTTGTGATGGTGCAGGTCTTGTTTTGAGCTAACGCCAATGTTACGGCGCCGCTCGCCGCGCAGTCTCCTCCGATGACGGTTACGTAATCGGAAAGAGTTGTTCCAGTGCCGGCCGTTTCACTAACGACGTGGTTGCCGGCGTTGACTGGGACAAAGCCGGTAGTACCGTTATCGCCGGCGTCTGCGCCGGTTCCGGCCGTAGCTCCGTCAATCCGCAGGTTGAATAGACCGCCGTCCGTGTCGGGAACGACGTCTTTTATAACTCGCAATGTTGGCGAGATATCGTCGTTGGTGACGGTGCAGGTCTTGTATTGACCGTTGGCAATGTTGCCGGAGCAGTCGGCTGAATCCGAGCGGCTGTAACCGGATGGTCCAGTTTCGGTGACGGCGTAAGCACCAGCATCGAGAGTGACAACTGTGCCGGTTTCCGAACCCGGGAAGTCATCAGGTGAATCGTTAGTGCCGCCGGAGTCGAGTGTGAAATTGGCGGCGGTGGCTGTACCGCCGTTGTCATTGATTACGTGTTTGATGACCTTCAGCTTCGCTGCCTGGTCGTCGTTGGTGACGGTGCAGGTTTTGGTTTCGCCGACGGCGATGTTGCCGGAGCAGTCGGTCGAGAAACTGGCAGTGTAACCTGATGGTCCGGATTCGGTGACGTTGTAGGCGCCGGCGTCGAGTGTGACCTCGGTGCCCGGTGATTCCGCGCCCGCGAAGTTGTCAGGCGAATCGCTAGCGCCGCCCGAGTCGAGCGTGAAGTTTGCCGCCGTGGCGGTGCCGCCGTTGTCATTGATGACGTGTTTGATAACGATCAGCTTCGCTGCCTGATCGTCATTAGTGACGGTGCACGTCTTGGTTTGGCCGTTGGCGATTGAGCCAGAGCAATCAGCCGAGAAGCTGGCCGTGTAACCTGACGGTCCGGATTCGGTGACGTTGTAGGCGCCGGCGTCGAGTGTGACCTCGGTGCCCGGTGATTCCGCGCCTGGGAAGTCATCGGGTGAATCGTTAGTGCCGCCCGAGTCGAGCGTGAAGTTTGCCGCCGTGGCGGTGCCGCCGTTGTCGTTGATGACGTGTTTGATGACGATCAGTTTTGCCGGCTGATCGTCGTTGGTGACGGTGCAGGTCTTCTGTTGCCCGTTGGCGATTGAGCCAGAGCAGTCAGCCGAGAAGCTGGCCGTATAACCTGACGGTCCGGATTCGGTGACGTTGTAGGCGCCGGCGTCGAGTGTGACCTCGGTGCCCGGTGATTCCGCGCCTGGGAAGTCATCGGGTGAATCGTTAGCGCCGCCGGAGTCGAGCGTGAAGTTGGCCGCCGTGGCGGTGCCGCCGTTGTCATTGATGACGTGTTTGATGACGATCAGTTTCGCTGCCTGGTCGTCGTTGGTGACAGTGCAGGTCTTCTGCTGTCCGTTGGCGATTGAGCCAGAGCAGTCAGCCGAGAAGCTGGCCGTATAACCTGACGGTCCGGATTCGGTGACGTTGTAAGCGCCGGCGTCGAGTGTGATCTCTGTGCCCGGTGATTCCGCGCCCGCGAAGTCATCGGGTGAATCGTTAGCGCCGCCGGAGTCGAGCGTGAAGTTCGCCGCCGTGGCAGTGCCGCCGTTGTCATTAATGACGTGTTTGATGACGATCAGTTTTGCCGGCTGATCGTCGTTGGTGACGGTGCAGGTCTTCTGCTGCCCGTTGGCGATTGAGCCAGAGCAGTCAGCGGAGAAGCTGGCCGTGTAACCTGACGGTCCGGATTCGGTGACGTTGTAAGCGCCGGCGTCGAGGGTGACCTCGGTGCCCGGTGATTCCGCGCCTGGGAAGTCATCAGGTGAATCGTTAGCGCCGCCGGAGTCGAGCGTGAAGTTTGCGGCCGTGGCAGTGCCGCCGTTGTCGTTGATGACGTGTTTGATAACGATCAGCTTCGCCGGTTTATCGTCATTGGTTATCGTGCAACTCTTGTCGTCGCCTGCCGCGAGCGTGATGGTTCCATCTGCCGCGCAGTCGCCGCCAATCGTCGCCGTGTAACCCGCATCGGTGGTCTCGCTGACTGTGTGAGCGCCGACCGTGGAAGTGTTCTTAACTCCCGAAGTAACCGCACTGCCGTCCACGAATAGCGGAAAGTCACTTACCTGTTTCGTGCCGCCGTTGTTGTTGACGACGATCTTCGTAACGGTGAGCTTAGGCTTCTTCGCGTTCGTGAAAGTGCAGGTAACGGTTTCGCCGGCAGCCAGGTTGATCGAGCTCGGATCGTCTGCGGGATGGCCCAAGTTGGACGTACAAGTCGCCGTCGTAACGTACGCTGCGTTTGCAGCTTCGCTGACGGAGTAAGTTCCCGGCACGATCAATCCGCTATTGTTTGCCGGCGACGCGTCGGTCAGACTAAACGGACTGCCGTAAGATGTCGTGAAATCGAAGCTCGTCATGTCACCGCCCGGATTTGTCACTTTGTCGACGATGATCCTGCCGCGAGTGGCGTTTAGATCTTCGGCGTTAGTGAAAGTACAAGTAAGTGACTGACCTTCTTTTGGCGTAAAACTGACCGTGCGGGTACCAAGGTTAACGGAGAATGTACCGACGCCTAATCCACCATCAACTTGTACGCACGCCAGATTCGTCAGATTAAATTCCGGCGGCGACGCGTGCGGATCCGATTCGGTAATCGTTCGCGCGGTTTCGTCAGTCAGACTGAAGTTTTTACTATCAGGGTTTAGTCCATTTGGAGGCGTTAGTGAGAAGGACGACAGTCCTGTTCCCGTCGCGGTGTAATTGAACGTCTTGAGTTGCGCGTCGTCGGGATTCGTCTCTTTAACAATCGTGACGGAGACTGGAAAGAACACCGCGCCGGCTGACAACGAGCGGTCCTGATTGCCGCCGCCGCCGTTGAGGGCTTCCAATCGCATGTGATACGGCGAGCCCGAGATGTTTATCGCCGAGTTGGCAGCGCCCCAATCGAGTCTCGTCCCAATGTGGCCGCCCCAGGCCATGACGGGATTAGTAACGCTGGACGTAAAAGTAATCGTTAAGACTGTCGTGCTGTCTCCGGCATAAGTGCCGGTGACTGTATAAGCGGACACGGCGGTTATCGTGCCGCCGAACATGGAGAAGTTGCCGGGTATCTGGACGATGTCGTCGCCGCCTCCGGGAACCTGGTTCTGTCCGTTTGCAACTCGGGGATCCGAGGGAATCGGGAAAGTCGTCTCGGAGGCGAGAGTACAACCGGCGACACCGGAGCACGGGTTGTTCCCAATAGTCTCAGTGCGATCGTAGTCTGTGAGATAGTCGATCGCGTGTTTGCCGCTTTTGGTTGTGTCGTAGGAAATGGTGAGAGTGTTAGTGCCTCCGATCACAAGCTGGTCAAACTTCATGCGGTAGGGTACCGAATCACCTTCTTTGTAGTGCGCCTGGTTCTGGTTGATGTTGCCGTTTTGCCAGGCGTCTAGCGTACACGGCACCGGCGCCGCGGTTGGACCATTAGCGCACTGGTCCAGGTCAGCGCTTGCAGGATCGGTGAAAAACACCATCGCGAACAGTCCGGATTCAGCGCCTTTCGCACGCACTTCCAGCCAACTGCCGTGCGTTTCATCCGGGGCGACGATCCACGACGAAGAAATCTGGCCGTCGCCATCGGCGTACACCTCCCACGGGTCGAACGCCGCGCCAACCTCAACTCTTCGATCGTGATGCCGTATCTGCAAAACGACTTTCTCGTTGGGCTTGAAACCGGAACCTTTAATCAACACGGTTTCGCCGGGTTCGTAGTGCAGTTTGTCCGTCGACACGGTTGCTTCTTCAGACTGGGGAAGCAGCAAAGCATGGATGGGCAACGGCAGCCGTTTGTTAACTGGCGATAAGGGCAGGGTACTGGCGGTCCGCTTTCGCGGCGCAGGCGCCGGCTTGTCCGATGCACGGACGAGCGCGATAGCTCTATCAACGAATGTTCGAGCCGCGGATCTCGCGGATGCAGATGAGCTAATGATTACGAGTCCGAAAGCGATCGCTACCAACAAGATAACTCGAAGTGTCGCACCTTTTTTTGAAGTGGATGAGACGCGAGTTGAGGTGGAGCGTGATGTCATGGGAGCACTCCTTTAGAAGTAGGGTTGAACCGACGATAAGAGTCGATGTGTGTGTCATACGATTGCGCTGAGTGCGGAAGTATCTTTCGGCTGCCAGGACGCTGCGGGCTGGTAAAAGCGTTACGGCGAGTTTGAAAGCGGCGGCTGGACAAGCGTGAGAGTTCGCCTGTGCAACCGTCGTCGGACTTCCTGTGTGCTGAGAGGCTCGCGGATTGTAGTTTTATTGCGGGTATCTTGCAATAGGATTATGTGGAGATTGTAGTGGCAGAGTTCTGCCCTTTTTTGCAGGTGTTTTATGGCAGGATCCTGCCCGCGACGAGGGCGCTTCCCAGTTGCCGCCTTAACGGTCTATCATTGGAGCCTCGCTTCCCGCGCACTCCCTTTCAACGTGACGTTTTGTTGAAGCCGTATTCCTCTTCGGCGTTCGACTCGATGGAAAAAACTGTGAGTGTTTCATTCATTGACCAGGTACCCGTACGGATAGGAACTACGCAGGATCTCGAACGGGTTACAGAAATTTTGCAACAAGCGTCCTTTGACGAAGGAACAATATGTCGGAAACTCAGGCTCAAGGACATGTCCGACACCGGGTGGCTTAGGGACGATGAAGACATATCGCCAGAGTTACGGCTACTGATTCGGCTCTTTTTCCAGTCAACGCTGGTGCCTCGCGCCGAGGTCGAGCAAGTGTTTGACCGAGCCACTATCGACGTGTTCCTGAGACTGGGTCTGCTGGGCATCGGCGAGTTTGGCGATGATCAATATTTCGCTCCTTGTTGGCTTTATCCGGTGGCCGGCTGTTTCATTGCCTCTGACCGTTACAGCATGCCTGATGGGTCGGTTTACAGACCGCCACCCGACATTGCTTTCCCGGCAATCTATAAAGGCTCTTTGCAGTTTCTGAAACTCCTGCCCGCGGGCATCACCGGAGACGTTCTCGATCTTTGCGCCGGAGTGGGCATTGGTGCGCTGGTGTTGAGTCAGGAAGGATCGCGAGTTGTTTCGACAGATCTGTCTGAGCGAGCAACTCAGTTTGCTCGTTTCAATTGCGCGCTGAACGGACGTGAAAACATCGAAGTGGTGCGCAGCGATCTTTATGAAGCAGTCAAGGGCCGGACGTTCGATTGCATTGTGGCCCATCTTCCCTGGATAACCGAAGTTAACAGTGCCCTGCACGATGCATACGCAGGCGGCGAGTCGCTCTCCAGAAGACTCGTGGCCGGATTAACAGAGAGTCTGCGCCCGGGCGGCGTCTGCTTTGCGCTCACGCACGGACGGGATACGAATGAAGGTAAATTCGAAGAGCGTGTGAGAACCTGGCTAAAGGATCAGGCGGACCAGTTCGACATTCTCTTTGCTTGTTCCGAAGTCCTGACGTCGCAGGAGATACTCAAGTCGATCGCGCGGAGAGCTCGGACGTCCGGACCAGAGGCGATGGCGAAGTTGGAGTCGGAGTTTGAACAGGCCGGCCTGTTACAAATGGCCTTTGGCGGACTATTCATTAAACGGCATAAGTCGCGCTCCCGTGCGCCCTGGACCGTGCGACGCACACTCAGTGCTGTAACCCAGGGTGCAGACGTTATGTCGGCGCTGATCTTGCACGATTGGTTAAGTGAGCCAGACAGTCTCTCGAGAATACTCGCATCTACTCCACAGCTTGCGCCGCGTCTGAAACTAACGAGCAAGCAGGTGGTCCATGAGGCCGCGCTCGTTCCCGGCGAGTTTAACTTTGAAACTGATAAGCCTTTTGCTGCTCGTGACAGTTTCGAGGCCTGGGCAGTGCGCCTGTTCGCACGCTTTGATGGGCAGACAACCGTGGCCCAAGCGTTCGAAGATTCTCAGGCGGATGCGGCGATGCCTGAGGGTGTCGCGCGGGAAAGTTTCGTGGCTCTGGTTACCCGAGCCCTCGAAGCAGGTTATCTCGTTTTACCGGAGATGCCGTTACTCAGTGCGCAAAGCGGTTAATGGATCAGATTTCGTCGCCTGTCGCGCTGGAATAAGGCAGGCCAGCAATGCCGTTCCCACCAAAAGCAGTGATGCCTGGATCAGGGTAACAGGATCGGTGGCGCTTATCCCGAAAAGTAGACCAGATAGAATTCTGGTTGCGATTAAAGACAATATGAGGCCCGCGGCGACGCCAAATAAAACATTTGTCATCCCCTGCTTTATCACCAGCTTGAATATGTCAGCCGAGGTCGCTCCGAGGGCCATGCGAACTCCCATCTCATGAGTTCTCTGTGATACCAGGTAGGACATCACTCCGTATATCCCCACCGCAGATAAAACAAAAGCAAGCGCCGCGAAGATGCCTAAGAGGAAAGCTGACAGGCGGGGTTGTGCGACGGACTCATAAAGAATCTGATTCATAGTCAGAATCTTATCGATGGGCTGGTTTTTATTCACGCTCCAGATTCGTTGCCGCACAGTTGAAACAAGTTCATCGGGAGGGACCTCCGCGCGAATAACGAAAGTCATGAAAGCCCATGGATTTTGTGAGTAGGGCACGTACATCTCCGGCTTTGCTTCCTCGTTCAGGCGAAGATGCTTGACGTCTCCTACAATCCCCACGATTTCCCTTTGAGTTGGCTTGCCGTAGGTGATCGTAATGTATTTTCCAAGAGCATCTCCGTCAGGAAATACCCGGCGCGCGATGGTTTCATTAATCACAACCACGCCGGGTGCGCTCGACTCATCCTTGTCTGTAAATTCACGTCCCGCTAAGAGAGGGATGCCCATGGTGCGGAAGTAATCCGGACTTATCGCACGGTACTGAGCCGGGATCTTCTCCGCGGACACTTTTCCAACCTGGCCGGCGACGGAAAACTTGAAATTCATGCTCCCACCGCTCAAGGGTAGAGTAGTCGTAGCCCCAACCGATTGAACGCCGGGAATTGTCTTCAGTTGCTCTAAAGCCTGATGAAAGAATGCTGCCTTTTGCTGCGCCTCGGGATAGTCATCCGCGTTCAGAAAGACCCTGGCTGTCAAGAGATTATCCGGGTTAAATCCTGGTGAGGTGCGCTGCAATTGGAGGAAGCTCTTGATCATTAGTCCCGCACCGACTAGCAGTAGCAGCGACAGCGCTACCTCGCAAACGATGGTCAACCGGCGCAGGTACGTGTGATGGAGGCCGCCCGTCGAGCCTCGCGAGCTATCTTTGAGCAGCTCGTTGAACTCAACCCTCGAAGCCTGGATGGCTGGAATCAAGCCGAACACAATACCGGTCAACAATGAGAGCAGGAATGTGAAGCCGAGTACTCTCAGATCCAGAACAATACGATCATGCAGCACTCCCTGGGGAATCAGCGCGCTGACAACTGCCATACACCACCGCGCCAATGCAAGCCCAACAACTCCTCCCAACAGGGCCACAATGATGCTTTCGATGATCAGTTGACGAATCAACCGCAGGCGTGTCGCGCCCATCGCGGCCCGAACAGCAAACTCCTTCTGCCGCTCGCCGCTTCGCGCCAGTAGTAAGTTGGCGACGTTGATACAAGCGATCAGCAATACGACGGCAACAGTAGCCAGAAGGATTAACAGAGAGCGGCGGACTCCGGCCACAAGATGGTCTGCGAGCGTTATGACATTAACGCCCTTTGGTTCTTGTTGGTCTTGTTGAACGCGTCCGGCGAGGACAGTCATCTCGGCACGAGCTTGTTCGGGGGTCTGATCTTTCTTGAGACGACCTATCACTGTAAAGAAAGGGCATGAGTCGCAACTCAGCCGTTCGTCATCAGTTGGGAGCGGTGACCATAGCTCAGCCTCCTCGATAAACTTGAAGTCCTGGGGCAAAATGCCTACGACCGTGTAATTCGTGTTAGTCAGGACCACAGCTTTTCCGATGATAGTTTGATCGGAATTGAATTTACGCTGCCACAGACTGTGGCTGAGCATGACAACGCTATTGCGGCCCGGTTGGTTCTCCTCAGCGGCAAATGCGCGGCCGAGTGTTGGCTGAACCCCCAGCACGGAAAAGAAGTTGGGCGACACCTGTGCACTCGGAATACGCTCTGGCTCGCCCGCGTCTGTAAGGACGTGGGTATCGACAGCGTAGATTGCCATCTGCTCGAAAACACTATTTTGTGTCTGCCACTGATCGAAAGTCAGAGCTGATACGGTAGCTTTGTCGATCCCCTTTTGCGGATTAGTCTGCCACACGGTAACGAGGCGATCGGGATCGTTGAAAGGCAGCTTACGGAAGAGAATGGAATTGATCGTGCTAAACATCGCAGTGTTAGCACCGATCCCGAGGGCTAAGATCAATACCAGCACGCCAGTGAAGGCTGGCCTTTTCACAAGTGCACGGATCCCGTATTGGATGTCTTGCCGCCACATATCGTGTCTCCTGAGGATTGGTTCTGTTTGGGAATACTATACCTGCAAACCCACCGTGGCCCGACGGCTGTCGAGCATAAAAGTGGAAAGCGGCACTGACCGCAATTCTCCCGTATCAAGAACGAAGGCGCGATTCACATATTCAATGAAGGCGGTCGAATGGTGCGCGATGATGATAGTGGTCTTATTCTTCATCAGACTGCACAATGCTTCGTGAACCGCTGCTTCCGTCTCAGGATCCACAGCAGACGTGGCTTCGTCAAGCACTAAGATAGGAGCATCGCGCACGATAGCGCGAGCGATCGCTATTCGCTGACGTTGCCCGCCTGAGAGTCGCGCGCCGCGCTCACCAACCTGCGTATCAAACTTGTCGGGCATTGCATTGATAAACTTCAACGCGTTAGCCAGGCGTGCCGCCTCATAGATATCTTCATCGCTGACTGAGGAATTTCCCATCCGTATATTACTGGTGATTGAGTCAGAGAACAGGAATACGTCCTGCGAGACAAAAGCAATCTGTTTTCGCAGGTAACCAAGAGGCAGACTCTTTACAGGTTTTCCATCAAGGTAGATCGTTCCCGACAACGGTTCCAAAAACCGCGGCAGCAGATTTACGAGCGTCGTTTTGCCTACTCCGCTTGGACCAGTGAGGAGCATGACCTCGCCAGGTGAGAGATGAAAACTTACATCGCTGAGAACGGGCGGCCGATCTTCATACGAGAAGCTCACGTTCTCATACTGTATGCGCCCGAGAGATCTCGGCAAACTGGAAGTTTCTCCCAACCTCTCCTCACATGGCAGAGCCATCCACTCCTCAGTACGTTCAATTGCCGCGAGAGCCTGTTGGGAGCGCAGTATTTGCTGGACCACGTTGCTAACGGGAAATAATAAGTAAGCCGCTACTGCATTGATGCCGATTAGAGTTCCCACGGAGATCTGACCCTCGATTACGGCCATACCACCATAAGTAATGACCATGACTGAGACAAGCAGCGTAAAGATTTGAGTAGTCCGCTCTCCGGCGGCCATGAGAACGCGCGCCTTAATCAGCACACGGGCTCGATCTATGGTGGCTTGGGCATATCTGCGCGCTCGATATTTTTGAGCCCCGTATGCCTTGGTCTCGTAGATCCCGGTCATCGATTCGTACATTTCGCGCGACGTCAACGCCGTCTTTTCTGAAACTGTGATAAATGCCTGCTTGGTGCGCCGATTGAACCACCATAGCACACCAATGTAAACAGGCAAGACCGCGATGATCAGTAGACCAAGCTTAAGATGAAAAAACGGCAGCAGCACCAGGCCACCGAGAAGTCCCACCAGTATCCTTCCGAAAGTGGTGACGCTCGTACAAACGTCCATGGTTGTGTTGGCGTCGTTAAAGAGGCGGGACATGAGGTACCCGCTCTCGTTCTGTTTGAAGAATAGGTAAGGTTGTGACTGGATATGCTCGAAGATGTCTACTTCAAGCTTGATGTTTGCTCTTTCACGGAAGAGGAAAGCGAAATGAGATTCAAGGAATGAGAACACTACCGCGCCAATGGCCGCAAGAGCGATTACCGACGATATCACAGCCAGGTGGTAGTAATCTCTGGTTGGGATCGCCTCGTTAATGATTTTGATAGTTCCGACGGGGATGATGAGTTGGAGTCCGCTGCCAATTCCGCCAAACAGATTGGCGAGGGCGGCCTTCCGCCAGAGACGACGAAAGCGCCGCAAGAACCCGCCGGCCATCATCCAACCAGCCAAAAACTGGATTCCATTTGACACGATTCGGATCGCTTTTCTCTGTTGCACAGAGAAATCAATCGGGTTGTAACAAACTTCAGTGACAGGTGTGGAACTGTTCGAAATATTTTTCTACAGACTGACGCGACTCTTCGACAGGAATATTCGCGGAGTCCCACAAACGATCTTTTGCCATTTCAAAGAAAGTGGGACACATCGCCCGATTTCGCGCGAGTAAATCACCCTCACGTGTGTAAGCCTCAGAGCGACATCCTCCGGCGCAGATGTAACGCACGGGACACGTCTTGCACTCTGGGAGATTGTCAACCGCCGCACGCTTCATTTTCTTGAGCATGCCGGAGGTGTCCAGCACTTGACGCAAACTAGTTTTGAACACATTGCCACAGCGGAACTCAGGCAGATGCAAAGTCTGACACGGATAAAGATCGCCGTTTGGATCGATGCTTACGATTCCATTGCCTACCCCGCATTGTCTTCGGCGCAAGCTGGACCGCGGCACGACCTGAGGTTTTGAACCTTTTCTCAGGCCCTGGATTTGGTAAAACTTCTTGCTTTGTTCATAGACGTGACGATATTGCTCTTCGGTGAGAACGTATTCCGAGGCGCCCCAGCGACCGGTTGGATCATCCACGTCGATCGCAGAACCGGCGTAGGTAACCTCGTTAGCCTTGAGTTCGTTCGTGGCGTAGTCCAGCCAACTTCCTACCGAATTGAGGTTGACGGGTGTAACCACTGAATTGAGGTGCACGCGCTTAACCCCGGCCTTCTGCAACCTGTGTATTGCCTCGACTACTTTGGCGTGAGTTCCTTTCCCACGAACAGCATCATGCTCCTCCGGCTTATCGCTATCCAAACTGACTGAGACGCTGTCAACCACCTTTGCGATTTTTTCCGCCATTTCCTCAGTTACCAGCAGCCCGTTTGTCAGCAGGTTTATCTTTAGTCCATGTGATTTGGCGCGCTCAGCGATGTGCAGGGCATCGCGATTGAGTAGCGCTTCACCGCCGGTCAGCTTAATTTCCCTGAATCCAAGTTCCGCAGCTTCGTCCACGACTCGCAGAAGATCCTCGGTGCTGCCTTCTGTGGAAATGCCCGCCTCGCCAGGAGTACGACCTTCCTGAATCAGATTGTCCCTGTGTTCCTGGTTGTAGCAGTACGGACACTTGAGATTGCATTTGCTGGTCAAGTGTATATACATGACTATCGGCCGCTCTATAATCCCGCTTCCCCATTTCTCCCTTTTGTACTCGCCTTTGTGCAAGAACCCTATCTCCAGCAAGTGCTCAATGTACTTCACGACGTAATTAGTGATGGCTGGAGAGTCAGCACTCATCCCGACTAATGCCCCGAGTGACTCGGCGGCATCTTCTATTCTGCCGGATTTGGCTAACCCTTCGAATGCCACCTTTCCTTTTTCATCCGTGACAAACCAGATGAAATTTTGCGGGTCGATGGCGAGGTGTTTGGCGTCACGTTCGAACCAGTGGTACTCAGGTGGGAGTACATATTGCGATTCTGGCATAATCCCTCCTATATCTTGACCGAACATACCTTGCATAAGCAGTTGAGCGGTTCTCCCCGACAGAATGCTTGATATCTGAAGACACTTTGCCAGGGAGAACCGAAAAGGGAAAAACTAATTCTCTTCCTCGGCGCCACAGTTGCCGTCACCGCCGCCGTTCCCACTTCCGCACAGACAACCACCGCCCGAACCGCAACCATTGACTTTCCCACACCCACATGCCAGTAGGGACGTCTCAAAGCCCCTATCGAGCAGTGGGACCAGGAACGTTAAGCTGAGTTCCCCACCAGGAGTGCCTGCGGTGGGATCCAAATTGTACCTGGGTAATCTGTTCATGGTACTTCTCCTTTCCACTAAAGTCGGTCAGTGCCAACCCGGTCATCGAAGCCAATTCCCGGACAGCGTCTGAACGACAGCAGTTTGTTGAAAGGTCGGCACAGTTCAAAGAACTGCGCTGGCATTTGAAAGTTGGAATATGAGGTTGATGAGGTGAAGAGCTCATCAACAAGAATTCGGTCGGCTCTTACCCGACAGCTCTTCCGATAAACCGTATGGGGAATTATGCCTAAAAGAACACAAATCAATAGCTCATTTTTAACGATTATGTGACTTTTTAAGAACCTTGAATGTTCGTGATCGTCATTTGTAGTTGTCGGGTTGACTACTGACGTCTGCGTTACTCAGACCGCGCGTGAAACTGCTGATCGGGGCAGCAAGGCCGCGGGAGTTCAGTTCCGGCGGCCTTCTCTGTGACATCCGTACGCCGCCATGCCAAGCCAGGGTCCCATCGACCGGCTAACGTCAAGGCCCATATCGTAAGCGGTCAACGTCGAAAGTGTTCTTTCACACGATTAAGTCGAAGTTTGGCGTGCGGTTGCGAAGCAGGACAGAGACTGCGCAAGTTAATGATGCACTCTGCAAGGTGCTCTGTCATAATCTCTGCGTGATCATCCAGAGCATGTATGATTTGGACATCACGCCAAAATTCATGAGTGAGGTCGCTTAGCAAAACGTCGGAGCGGCTTCAAGCCCCAGCCTCAGAGGAGATTCTCACATGGCTTTCCTACATCCCGGCGACTTATCGCTTTCTGAATGGCTTTTCTTGCTGGTCTTTTGGGGAGGCCTCTTCTTAGCTGTGGTCGTCGTACTTATTTTACTGCTCAAATACATAGTCAATAAACGAGAACGACGACAAGGCGAAGGAAAATGATCATAGAGAGGTTGTCGGCGGACTTTTAGTGCAGGGCCCACACAAATCACATGATGCACGAAGCCGACTTGGAGCAACAACGGCAGGCAAGGCGGAAAATCGTAACGAGTAACGAAACACTGGGGAACTGTCAGCAATCGTTCGGGCTGACCTGATGAGGTGCAGAAGCTCCGTTACAGTGACAAGCTGCGAGCAATCGAGAATGGCGGGGAAGCATCACGGTTGTTCGCTGAGTGGATCGAAGTGACGCAGTCTGTTGACGGTAAACTTCAATCTCGAAATGCGGGCTTCGTTCACGCGATTGCTCAACAGCAAAACATTCGTGAGCGTGATGCTGCGGTCAAACTTGCCGATCAACTTGCAGAGGAGACCGAGTTGGCTGCTATGTTTCGTGATTGGGCGGTTGGATCAGCAGGGCAGCAACCTGGAACAGCACACAGTTGAGCACGCGGAGCTTTGATAACAGTCATTACGGTGGTCCGTGCGCAGCCGATTCACCTGTGAATGGGCCGCTTTATTAAGTTGCGCGGGCGAGCTGCTCAAGCGTAGCGTTATGCCTTTACATATTAGAATTCACCGGAGGTCACGATGGCTGGATTCCTTAAGTCGTTATGGTCGATAGTCACTTACAGGAAGCGTGCACGCTTGGAATCCGAAAGGCAGCAGAGTGAAGGCTATTCGGCTATGTTTTCTCCCGGCGGCCGCGGGGAGTACATCGAATACCGTGAGGGCGACAAATACCTGGCGGCCGTGCTGGTCGAGCCCGACCGCGGCCGGAGAAAGCTAAAGCTTCAGGCCTCTACCCTGAAGGAGTGGGATAAGCCCGTCAAAGGCCAGCAGCTCACGCCGGAGGAGTTCGAGCTGGTCGTGGGGCGGATCAGAGCATACTTAATCAGGTTGCACGGAGTGGAGGAGGTGATTGTTGACGACAGCCCGGTGGTGCCCATGGACGAGCTATTCGAGGGCATGGGGTGGGAGAAGGCTGAGGCCGCAGACGGCCAAGTTACGTATGTCCGGAAGTCTCCTAAAGATTAGCGAGGCATATAATGATGATTGTTCTTGCGGTATTAATGTTTCTGTAGGCCGGGGCGTTTGCAATCTTCGACCACCGCACCTGATAAACGTTGTTGCGAAGTCGATTGCCTCCAGAAGCGCAGTGGTCAGATCCACGTTTCAAGATCTGATGTGTCGCGTCGAATACACCACACACAATAACTTACTTGAGTCGAAGAGCTATCATTTCACGAACCTTTCCAACCGTATCGGTAAGTGAATCAACTGAAAAACAACGTTCTGCCAGCCCCAGCTCAGCGAATCGATGTTTCGGCTCTGCTGTGTCTATGATTGATTGATGACGTTGGTCCACTTGAAGCAAATCGATCTCGTCTTGATGTTGAAAAAACAATGTCATGTGTTTATTCTCGCCTGGCTCGTCACTCGACGCTTCTGGGCCAACAAAGCGGTTCGAGCCCATTACGAGTTTATAAGGTCCATCTCCAAATTCAAACGGGCCGTCCGGGATCTGAATTTGCTCAGCTGCACGTGCGATAACGGAAGGATCCATGAGTTGTTTCGACATGCTTAGCAAATCACCGAGCGATGGATTCTCAGGCCAATTCATGTTTAATTCCGTTCCTAATTTATCAACCAATTGCTTCGTGAGTGACATCACTTGAAAAGCTTCAGGGTCCGAGTCCTGGTGTTCTTTGGAAAACGCTGGCTGCTGAAGCGCTTGTTCAACTGCCTCTTTGAGTTCCGCCTCTTGCTCGGGAGTCAACTCGACCCCAGTCTCATCGCGACCCTCTTGCAGATCAGAGCTTCCTTCAACAACGGTCTCTTGTCCCGACTGTGGGAACACGTGCCACCCGACGTAGTCTTCCGTGTTGTACGGAGGCACCTTGAATCGACTCACCCGCTGAACCAACTCTTTTTCAAGAACGTTTCTATGCTGTTCGTTTAGCAACTCTCGTACGAGAGCAGTAGAAACGACGTGACGAACATTCAGAGAGTTTAGGCTTTCAATAACTCGATTAGCCTCCGCCTCATCCGCCTGACAGAGCTGCAAATAAAATTCAGCATCAAAGTAAACGGTGCATATTCTTTTTAACATCGCTCTTACCTCTCGATTGATGCCTCGCCTAACGTACTACTGTCGAGTTGTCGTTTCTCGTGAGTGATTGTCGTTCTCGTAACGGCGAGAATCTGATCCGGTGTTAACGAGTAATGGGCCTGTTCTGATATTAGCGAGTTCAATGCCGGACTGAGCAGGCCGAAAATTGACGAGGTGCCTGGGAAGGATTTTAAGCCTTTTGTAGCTACTCCACCAAATCAACTCAAACCCGCCAGAAACGCCCATCCTACGGCAGCAAACTTTTTGCTTGCATTTTCGTCCGACCTTCCTGCGCGTCACGCCACGAAACTTAATCCGTTGAATGCATTAAGACGCGAGTGACGAGAATGGCTGCTGGGATCAACTGACTGGAAATTAAACGTCGAGTTAGTGAACCAGTTAACGGAACCGCTCTTGGGTTCATCGGTCCGTAGGTGTTTTAACTCCCATTTGGGAAAGCTCACGCGAGGTGGGCTTACTTTGATAATGCTGCATTTCTTTCAAGAGTTGCAAGAAGCGTAGGGCGCGGAGGAGGGTTTCTTCGAAGCAAATTCTGTAGCGAATCGAAGGATAATTTTATTGACATCCTTGGGTAATGGGTATAAAAGGCTGGCTGTTCACGGTGTTCGTTCTCATGAGCCTTGCCATAAGATCCACACCTCACACTGACGAGAGTTCACTCGCGCTACATGACCGTAGATGAGCAATACTCAAGCGGAAAGAGATCAATTATGAAAACGCCTCACTGTTATGGTAAGTGGAACCCGATTGTTCTTCTATCTCTCTTTGTGCTAATTCCCCCCACTGCAGTGGCCGGCGCGCCTAGGTTTGTTTCACTTGAAGGTCGATTCTCTATCGCACTTCCAGCTCGATCGAGTTTCAAGAAGGCGACGATTCCGACACCTTTTGGCGACCGGCGTGGAGATCTGTACGAGTGGAAGACCAAAGAAGGCACCTTTGCTGTTGGCTTTGTGGACTCTTTTCAACCTATCACTGACCCTGAAGCTATAAGGCAATTCTTCGACGGAGCCGCCGAGCGCTTCAGAAGACTTGCTGTGGCAAACGGTGGCGATATCGCTGCGGTTAAAAAGATCACTCTCGACAAGCATCCCGGAATTGAACAGCGTGCCGACCTTTCCGGGGGCGCGACGATGATTAGACGAATGTACTTAGTTACGCGACGGATCTATGAAACGTACGTCGTCGTGAAGGACAGTCAGCGAGAGTCTGAGAGCACCGCTGTCGGGGTACTCAATAGTTTTAAGCTATTGACTGATTCTGAAATAACTGAGGAGGCCCTCAAAGCTGAGCCAGGTCCATTGCCACAGACGCCAGAGGCGCCGCGCGCTGGATCCGATGCAGCCGACGAAGGTTTGCGCGGCCCCGTTAAGAGCGTCCGCAGCGAAATTCAGTACCTCTCTGAAACGCCAGTGATCAAGGCGGTAACGGGATCTTCGCTCACAACTTATAACAAGAACGGCAATAAGCTCAGAACAGAGAGGTACGATTTCAAGAATAATCTTGATCGAATCGAGGTATACGGATACCTGGACGGCAGCAGAGTCTCCGCCTCTAAATTCATCCAGCGCGAATACAGCCTTCCGGTTGGGACTACCAGGCTACCTTCGAACAAAAAAGAGGACCCTCGTTATCAGCTCCGGTTCGAGTTCAAATACGACGAGAAAAAGCGTCTGACCGAAAAGACACGCTTTTTAAGCGATGGAGATATTTTGGAGCGTTCTGTTTACAAATACGAAGGGAACCAAAAGGAGGAGCTGGTCTACTCAGAAACCGGGTCGCTGGTTCAGCGCAATCTTTACATACTCGATGACAAAGGCAATGAAATTGAGAACACTGGTTTCACGGCTGACGGTTCGGTCTACGCAAAGAGGTCTTATACCTACGAGTTTGACTCAAACGGCAATTGGATCAAGCGAACAAGCTCCGGCAACGTAGTGAGTGATGAGCGTCCGCGGCTCGAGCCTCCGAGTGTCCGATTACGAACGATCACCTACTATTGAGCAACCATGTAATGTGGTGGTTTTTTAACGCGTCGCGATTGTGGACACTCTTCGCAACGTGTTTCCGATACCAACGACAGAAATGCTCAATTTTTTCAGCTGTCGCCGTATAATAACCTCGTAGCTGTGGACGTGTCTGAACTGTCAAAACAGCAACTGACACTAACGATAGGCGTTGCCTCCATTTATTAAGAGGTGGTTGGAATAGGATCAGGACAGCGCGACGCCGTTACACTTCATAGCTGCTGTCGCGACCTGCTCCAACTCTGAATCCGCAAAGGCTGTCGTAGTCTTTAATCCAGAGAACGTCGCCAGCACTTCAAGAAAGTTCTTGATGCGTGGAACACGTTCCTCAGGACGAGCGTTGGCCTGGTCGATCATCGAGTTGACCCACACGCGGTAGACGCGGGTCATTGGCGTGAGCGTGCCGGCCTGTTTCTTCGCCGCAATGTAGTCGCGAAGTGGGACGAGGAATTTGGCGGTGGCCCACACGCGGTTGGGAACCCAGAAGCCCATCTGGATCGGGCCAGCGTTGTCAAGCGTGACCAACAGTTGTATCTAGCGTCTTCTCTCAACATGTCTTCGCGGCTCATCTCTACTGTAAAAGCACATGAATCTTCTACGAATCCCCAAGTGAATTGCTCGACACAAACGCGAGCTAAAATGGGCAAAGCCTAGACTCGTTTCCCTGGACATCAAACAGTATTAGGATTCATAATCCGAGTCGAATTCTCCAGCCGAATGTGCAGCGCTGAGATCACTCGCACAGCCTGCCCTTGAATCGGTCAAGCTTCAAGCTGTCTTTCCACGAAACGAAACGACTTACGACACTTGGTCCTTAACGGACCACTTAAACCTCATTGAAAGGAGTGGAACATGAAATCCCGATCATTCAATACCATTCTTTGCATTGGAGTCTTGTGCGTTTGGAGTGGTCGTGTCTCGGCCGACGAGATCTGTCACAAAGGCAAGACCATTGACGTTGCCCACGCCGCCGTCCAGGCCCATCTCGCTCACGGTGACTCGATAGGATCTTGCGAGGCTCCTGATACTTGCGGCGCCACGCGACCTACAGCCGGAGCATCCTGCAAAGCGATCAAGCAGAACGCCGCCTGCACCGCGTCTGATGGAGTTCACTGGATCGATCCCAACGGCGGAACTACAGCAGATGCCTTCCAAGTCTACTGCGATATGACTACTGCCGGCGGCGGCTGGACTCTCATCACCTCGATCAATCAAACCGGACAGGTAGTGGCAGTCGGAAGCGAAACGCTCATCACTCCGGACACTGGCAGCTACACCAACCGAAACATGCAGCTCTCCGTTGTGTCGGAGATTCTCATTGTCGCCGACGGCAGGGATGCAGGCTTCGAGACTGCCTACGATAAAGCGGAGCTTTACTCTGGTGTGACCGGCATCGCCCTGACCTGGCAACAGATTCTCGATGCCCTCAACCTTGACACCGGTGCGAGCTGGTCTGATCGCAACTACGTTACTGGCGTCGATGAGCCGTGGCAGTTTGTAGTAACGAGGGTCAACACCGCGGGTTGTCTCCAGACGCCTCTACGCGGAGTGTACGGCGATGGGAATTACGGCGCCTTCAATGAGCAAGTAGGCATCGGTGATGTTGCGCCCATCGGCATGCTCTACCACCACTGGGGCGGCGAAACATGGTTATCGGGTGGCTACGCGCTGGATGGCGTGAACCATCAGTTCACCTGCGATCAAGCTCAACGCGAGTTTAGCGCGTTCTGGCGCGGGCTATTCCTCCGCTGAGCTTTTTAGACACTGACCCTAAAGCATGATTCGTTTGTTTAGTGCTGTGGTTGTGCTCCAGATCGGTATCAATGGAATGCGGCGAGCAGCAGAACCATTACGGCAGAATACTGAAGTGCGAAGTTTCGTGATGCCGCATGCAGTCGTCTGCCTTGGTGCCGCTACGGAGGTATCAGACGAGGAAACGATCTATTTCCATGAGTCGATAGATGCGGGTGCCTACCTCTTAATCAGCAAAGAGCGCACGGTTAAAGTCCAGATGTCGCCCTTCGCGCGCGCCATCGAAGGAGCAGAGATTGATTATCTTCGCTACTGTCAGACGTGCGGCAACATTTACTACGCGGGACGAAAAAATCGGAATTGCTGCACGCTCAAGTGCGCGAAAGCACAGCGGCAGAAACGCTGGCGTAAGCTAGAGATGACAAAGGCGAAGTGATTTATCCGGAATTACAGACTATTCGCTTCCACGATCTGAGGCATACAGCCGTAACGACAATGGCAGAGAAGGGGTTGCCGGAACAAACTATCATGGCCCAAGTCGGTCATGTTTCGCCACACATGCTAAAGACTTATAGCCATATCAGACGCCAAGCTCTCAATCTCGCAGCGGCGGCACTTGAGCCCTCGTTCCTGCGAACGTCAACCCCAAAGGCAGACGCAGAACTGATCAATTAATCCGTTTGGCCGTTTGGCACAAAAAACGGCACAAACGAGTAAGGCCGCCATAGGCGGCCTCTTGCTTTGATTTTGTTAGAGTTTTTGGCTCCCTACACTGGACATCTTCGCAACCTCTTGTTGACGCCAACCACAGAAGTGCTCAGTTTCTTGCAACAAGTGCGGGAAGCACCCTAATCTGCCACTTACTCCGAGTCAGCGTGCATCGTCGAGTAAGCCCCTACGAGTGCAATGTGACACCGA
>DASRIM010000466.1:0-9458 GCA_035649995.1 Pyrinomonadaceae bacterium
GAGTACGTCGAAAAGATCCAGAGCCGTTTTCATCCGACGGCGCTCGGCAAGACCGTCAACGATCTGCTGATCGACGGCGGCTTCGACGACCTCTTCAACGAGAGTTACACGGCGCGCATGGAAGAGGAGCTCGACGAGATCGAGGAAGGAAAGATCCGTTGGACCAAGGCGCTGCGCGAGTTCTACAAGAAGTTCGAAGGCGACCTGAAACAGTTTCAGCACTACATCAAAGACATAAAAGAGACGAGCGTGCCCACGGAAGAGGTGTGTTTGAAGTGCAACACGCCGGGCATGGTCCAGAAGTGGGGACGCTTTGGTCCATATCTCAAGTGTCTCAACTGCGAAGCGACGCGCGATGCCGAGCCGCCCGCGGCATCTGACGGCGCAAGTGCCGCACAAGTTGACGGCGGTGCGCCGGCTGAAGAAGCGGAACCGGAAGCTTGCGAGCTGTGCGGCAAGCCGATGCAGTTGAAGCGCGGACGTTTCGGTCCGTTCCTTGGCTGCACGGGTTATCCGGAATGCCGGAATATTCGCAAGATCGGAAAGAGCGGCGTGGCTGCGCCGGCGCCTGTGCCGCTGGACGAGAAATGTCCCGTCGACGGTGCGCAGTTGGTGAAGCGCTTCGGGCGTTTCGGCGAGTTCATCTCGTGTTCGAACTATCCGAAGTGCAAGTACATCAAGCAGGAGACAGTGGGAGTTTCCTGTTCGCGTCCTGGGTGCAAGGGCGAGATCGTCGTCAAGAAGTCGAAACGCGGGAAGGCGTTCTACGGTTGTTCCGAGTATCCCAACTGCAACGTGGTCTACTGGGACAAGCCGGTCGTCGATACGTGCCCGCAGTGCAATGCGCCGTTCCTGCTCGAAAAGACGACAAAAAAACAGGGCACCTTCCGCTACTGCGCCAACGAAGATTGCGCTTATCGCTCGGATCCTGTTAGATCTGTGTCTCACGGCTAACACCGATCGCAGTCAAAACCTACAACTCGAGGAGAATCCACCATGATGTTTCGGCGCTATGCAGCCATAGTGCTGCTTCTGATCTTTGTTCTTTCGCCGGCCTCACTGCTCGCGCAAACGCAGCAACCTGCGCAAACTCAGCAGACCGCGCAAACGCAACCCGATCCCAACGATCCAATCCAGCGCATCAAGGACGAAGGCATGAACCGGTCGCAGGTCATGGCGACGTTGAGTTACTTGAGCGACGTCATTGGACCACGCCTGACCGCCTCGCCGGGAATGAAGCGGGCGAACGAGTGGACGCGCGATCAGTTGACGAAGTGGGGGCTCCAGAACGCGCACCTCGAGCCGTTTGGACCGTTCGGTCGCGGCTGGACGTTGAAGAAGTTCTCGGCGCAGGTAGTCGAACCGCTGGCGATTCCGTTGATTGCTTATCCGAAAGCGTGGTCGCCCGGATTCAATGGCCCGCTGACGGCGGAAGTCGTCTATGTTGACGCTCGCAACGAAGCGGATCTCGAGAAGTTTAAAGGCAAGCTGAAAGGGAAGATCGTGCTGACCGCGCCGCTGCGCGAAGTGCCGGCTCATTTCGAAGCGCAGGGCACGCGCTTGAACGAGAAGGATCTGCTCGCCCTCGCGGACGCTCCCGAACCGCGCCCGAATCCGAATCGCGGGAACTTCGGAAACAACAACGCGTTCCGCAACGCCGCCATGCTGAACACGCTCAAGATGCGGCTGTTCAATGACGAAGGCGCTGCGCTGCTGATCGATCCGAGCCGCGGTGATGGTGGGACGATCTTCGTGCAGTCGGCGGCCGTTGTTCCACCGGCGCCGGATCCGAATGCACCGCCGGCAGGCCGCGGCACTCCGCCTTACGACAAGAACGCGAAGATACTGCCGCAGATGGCTCTTTCCATCGAACACTACAACCGTATCGTTCGCATTTTGCAGGCGGGCCAACCGGTGAAGATGACCGTCGATATGGCGGTTGAGTACCAGGACGCGGATCTCATGGGCTACAACACGGTCGCGGAGATTCCCGGCACGGATCTGAAAGACGAAGTCGTGATGCTGGGCGGTCACATGGATTCGTGGCACTCCGGCACGGGCGCGACTGACAATGCGGCCGGTGTCGCGGTGGCGATGGAAGCGGTGCGCATCATTCAGGCGCTCGGTCTGAAGCCGCGGCGAACGATTCGCGTCGCTCTGTGGAGTGGCGAGGAGCAGGGGCTGCTCGGCTCACGCGCTTACGTCGCGCAACACTTCGGCAGCATGCAGAATCCTGCGACGTCGGCAGCGCCGGCAACTGGTGGGGCGAATACTGCTGCGGGTAACGGAAATGGTAACGGCAATGGAAATGGCGTCTCTCAGTCGCGGCCCGTACCGGTGCTCGTTAGGAAAGCTGACTACGATAAGCTGAGCGCGTATTTCAATCTGGACAATGGGACGGGGAAGATTCGCGGCGTTTATCTTCAGGGGAACGAGGGTGTGCGATCGCTCTTCCGGCAATGGTTGGCGCCGTTCAAAGACATGGGCGCGAACACGTTGACGGCTTCAAACACCGGCGGCACTGATCACCTTGCGTTTGACGCGATCGGATTGCCGGGATTTCAGTTTATACAGGACGAGATCGAGTACGACACGAGAACGCACCACTCTAACCAGGACGTCTTCGATCGCATTCAGGCCGACGACATGAAGCAGGCCTCGATCATCATGGCCGCGTTCGTCTACAACACCGCCATGCGCGACGAAAAGCTCCCGCGCAAGCCGGCGCCGGGTAGCAGGTAACACGGATTAAACGAATCTGTGTTACGGATTTGATGAGCCGCTGTTGTTGAGTACGTAAGCTTTGACGTAGCGGCGGAGGTTGTCGGCGTTGGTTTTTCGATAGGCGGGGAAGTCCTGGGCGATGCCTTCGTCCGGCATGGCGAGAAGGATGAAGGCTTCAAGCAGTCCCTCCTTCTCGAGCTTGACGATAGTTTGCAGCGAACGGTCGGGGTCCTTCACCTTCCTCTCCTCGAGGACCCTGATCGCACTACGAAACGCCGCCGCTTCCTCTTTCAAACTGTGGCGATACTTCTTCTCCTTCGGATACTGCTTCGCAAACTCCGACATGGTCCAACTCGCGCGCACGAGCCCGTACGTCAGCCACGCAGCGTCCGACGGATTCTTCCCTTCCTTTTTGAACATACCCGGATCGAGCGTGATCGTGACGTTACTCCCCTCCTTCGGCGTGACGTTCGCCGGAATCTGCACCTCCGGATGCGCGATCGGCACGTTTAACTTTTGCGCCCAGTTCACAAACGCAGCTCGACTCAACCGGCTGTAAGGCTCGGCAATGTAAGCCTCGACAAACTTCTCTCCGGCTTCCGTCGCGCGTCCCTGTTTCATAAGCGAGTCGCCCCAGTAGCGATAAGCAGTCTCTCGATCGGGATCGATCGCGATAGCACGCGCAAACCACTCACCGGCTTTCTTCTGCTCCGCTGTCTTGTAGTAGACGTCTCCTGTGAAGAGCGCGGCTTCGTAAACGTTCGGATCGAGCAGCAACGCCTTTTGGTACATCTCGATCGCCTTCTTCATGTCGGCTTTCATGAAAGCCGCCTCACCCTCGCGCATCGCTTCGTCAACTTCTTTTTTCGTCGAGAACGCTTCATCGGTGTCGCCGTCGGGAGTCACCGATTCGAGCATCGACTTCAGCAGAGCACTGTTCGCGCCCAGCTTCTGCGCCTTCACCAGGACCTCGCGCCCGCGCTTGCGCATTTCCTTTCGCGCCGCCGCGTCTTTGAGCGAACCAGCTTGCGAGATCAGCAGCATGCCGAACGGTTCGAGCACCTCGCGGTCTTCGGGGTAGCGAACGGCAAGCTTCTCGAACAGCGGCAACGCTTCCGCGATCTTCGACTCATTGAACAGCGTAAAAGCGCGCTGCCGTTCAGGATCGTCCTGGACCGCTAAGACGGTGGCGGATGCTGCTGAGACAATGACGACGAGAAGGAGGGCGGCAAGTACTCGTTTAGGCATGCGAGGAGTCTAGGTAGGTGAGGTACGCACGTCAACGAAAATCCGTGTCATCCGCGTTTAAATTCGAACGCGGATGACACTGATCTCAGTGGTCGAGCGAAGGCTCGTATTTCGATTTCGGCGCGTTCGGCGCGCCCGTTGCGCCCGGGACGTTGGCCGCATTCGGCAGATGACCGCCGATGAAGTTTCTGAGCGACATGATCAGCGCGGGCAGGACGACCTGCTTCGCGGTGTTCGACAGCTCCTGGACGACGGCGTTGCCGATATTCGCCGCCTCATCCTTGACACGTTCGTACGCGGGCGTCTGCGTGATGCGCTCGATGAAACCCGGACCGCCGTGCGATCCGTTTTCTGCTTTCGTTCCATAGCTCGAGCCAAGGCTCGACGCGGTCATACTCGCCGCGCTCGCCGGGCCCGCGCCGAGCACCGGCTGCGCCGCGTAACTCTTCTCTGCGTCGCTGTAACGATCGATAGCGGCAGAGTAACTGTGAAAGCGGTCGTCGTCGCTGAACGCGGACGCGAGACCGCAGCCAACTAAAAACCCGACGCCGAAAGCGCCGGCGCTCCATGCCACCGGCCGTTTCTTGAATTGTTCGCGCCAGTCGAGAGAGTCTTTCACGGCTTGGACTTGATTTGCCACGGTTTCCTTAATCTCCGTCACGGTTTGTGAAATTGAGTCTCGTGTGTGATCGAGGCGTCGCTGAAGCTCCTCCTTCGAAGGCTCTTCAGACATTGGCTCTTCAGCGCGAGCAAGTCCTAGAGTTCGTTCTTCAGCCATTGTTTGTCCTTTCTGAGTTCCTGCACCGTCCGTTCAGGCACCAGGTTGCGTCGCGCGAGCCGGTTTTTCATTATGAGCACCACGATGGCGCCGACTAGTACGTAGAACCCACCCGTTACAAGAAAGCCGAGCGCATAGCTTGCGGGCTGACTGAAGTTCGCTTGCGAGAACAACGTAGACACCGCAAAAGCTATCGCTACATTCAACAGGGCAAAGCCGACGATCGCGACAGCGGCGCCAAAGGCAATCATGGCGGCGCCTCGTGCATACGCGTTTGCCTCCTCCTTGATCTCAACTTTGAATAACGCGAGCTGCGAATTGACGAGCTCCATGACGTCGTCGGCCAAGCGACTGAAGAGATTTGGCAGACCGTCAATCTGGGCAGGCGTCGAAGCGTCAACGTTTATCAAGCTTTGTTTAGTAGCCGCCATGTTCATTCACCCCCTGTGATTTGTTCGCGGCGCGTGCGGACTAGCGTCTGCTGCGCACGAGCAAACCGAGTATCAATCCGATTCCGGCTGAGATGAGCAGCGCCTGGCCGGGTTTTCTGCGAGCGTAGTCTTTCGCGTTTTCGGCGAGCTCGCCCAGGTCGGCGTTCTGCAAGTCTTTGATCTTGTCTCCGACGACGGAAACTTTATCGGCCACGTAGTCTTTCGCGTGGGTGGCGACTTCCGAGATCTTCTGGCCGTATTCCTGTGCGGTTTGCGATAGAGCAGTGGCTGCGCCGGCGCCGGTGCCGGTGGCTCCCGTTCCCGTTGTTCCGCTGGTTCCCATGGCGCCGCTCGTTCCCATGCTGCCGCCCGTGCCGGTGGAGCCGGTGGTGTTGATGGTTCCAGCAGTTCCTGGTGTTCCTGTGGTTGGATCGTTCAAATCTGGCATTGGAGATTCTCCTTCTCAGTAGTTAAGCAATTTAGGTTCATGTGGATATGAGCAAGCATTGTGCCGATTCGTTGTGCGTTGGAAAACTTGCAGAATGCTCTCATCTTGTTGCGAAAGGGTACGTAAATCTTCACGTTAAAGATCGGGATCCGTACAAGTCAGCCCCCGTAGATCTCCGTCTTGACACTGCCCTCCGTCCGATGGTAAGTAAGTACTTACTTTGAGCGGTGGAGTAGCAGACAAAATGAGTACTAACAGTGGCGTGAGCGGTGCACGCATGGCTGGAGAAGAGCGGCGGCTCCAAATTCTCGCGGTGGCCGTCAGCCTCTTCTCCAACCGAGGCTTCCGCGGCACTACGACCAAGGAGATCGCCCACGCGGCCGGCGTCTCCGAAGCCATGGTCTTCCGCCACTTCGCAACCAAGGAAGAACTCTACGCCGCCATTCTCGACCACAAAGCGTGCGCCGGCGGCGAAGCCTTCGAGCCCGAGAAAATTACCGCCGACGCCATCGCGCGAAAAGATGATCGCGCCGTCTTCGAAGCCCTCGCGCTCGAAGCGCTCAACCATCACGAGCACGATCCCGACTTTCAACGGCTGCTGCTCTACTCCGCCCTCGAAAAACACGAGCTCGCCGAGATGTTCTTCGACCAGTTTGTGCGCCGCGTTTACAAGTTTCTCGGCGGCTACATTCGCCAGCGCCAGCGTGAAGGCGCGCTCCGCGACATGGATCCGGCGATCATGGTGCGTTCCCTGATCGGCATGGTGATGCACCACTCGCTCAACAACAATCTATGGGATCCGAAACGCCGCCTGCTCGACATCTCCAATGAAGCAGCCGCGAAGCAATTCACAGACATTCTTTTGCACGGAATTGCCGCCCAGTCTTGAAGGTAAAGATCAATCAGGGGTCAAGAAACGATGCTTTCTCGAAGAAATTTAAAATCCGCGGTTTTGACGGCGCTGCTGTTCGTCGTCGCGGCTGTTGTTTTCGCAGCCTGCGGCGGCTCGCGCGCGAACGTCAGGAAAGAAGAAACAGGGGCAACGACGACTCCCAATGCCGTTGTGGTGACGACCGCCGCTGCGATCAGACGCGACTTGCCGCGCTTCTTCGAAGCCAGCGGCAGCCTCGCGGGCGATCAGCAGACGGACGTCGCGCCGCAAACGCAGGGGAAAGTCATCGCCGTTGGCGTTGACATCGGCAGTCCCGTCAGACGCGGGCAGATGCTCGTGCGTCTCGACGACGCCGAGTTGAAACTGCACGTGGACCAGGCGGCGGCGCAACTCGAACAGGCACGGGCCGCGGTCAGGCAGGCTGAAGAGCGAATCGGTTTGCGTTCGGGTCAGGCTTTCGATCCGAATCGCGTCGCGGAAGTCGCGGCTGCGCGCGTTGCGTTTGAGCTCGCGGACAAGAACCTGAAACGAGCTGCGAAGCTGATCGAATCGGGCGACGTCTCGCAGTCGTTCTACGACGACCAGCGTGCGCGGCGCGATCAGTTGAAAGAACAGTACGACGTTGCGGTCGCGCAGGCGCGGCAGAATTTCGCCGGGGTGCAGGTCGCGCGCACTAACGTCGCGAACGCCGAAGCGGCGCTGGCATTAGCGCGCAAAAATCTTTCGTACGCAGTTATCCCTTCGCCGATCGATGGTTTTGTTACTGAACGTACGGCGGATCTCGGCGAGTACGTCTCGCCGCAGCAGAAGGTCGCGACCGTCGTTCGCACGAACCCGTTGCGTGTTCGCATAGACATTCCCGAACAGGCGATTCAGGAAATAAAGGTCGGGCAGTCAGTGTCGGCGACGACGAGCGCGTGGCCGGATCGAAATTTCAGCGGCCGTGTCGCGCGCATCGCGCCGAACGTGTCAGCGGAGTCGCGCACGTTGACTGTCGAAGCCGAGATCGACAACAGCGGCGGAGCGTTGAAGCCCGGGCAGTTTGCGACGGTGCGGATCCTTCAGCCGCGGACTGATCCAGCCGTGCTGGTTCCGGCTCGCGCTGTGACGACGCAGGCGGGCGTCAGTCGCGTGTTCGTGATCAAGGACGGTCACGCGCAGCAGCGGATCGTGCAGACCGGGCAGACCGAAGGCGATCTGATCGAGATCAAGAACGGCGTTGCCGCTGATGAACAGGTCGCGACGAGCAATCTCGAAATGCTCAGTGATGGAGTTGCGGTCAAGCAGTAACCACAGATAACACGGATTTCCAATCATGCAAAAACTAGCTGAAATATGTGTTCGCCGTCCGGTTTTTGCGACGATGCTCATCCTGAGCCTGACCGTCGTCGGGTTGTTCTCGTACAAGTCGCTAGGCGTAGACCTCTTCCCGAAGATCGACTTGCCGACGATCACCGTAACAGTCGTGAACCCCGGCGCGTCGCCGCAGGAGATCGAGACCGAAATCACTGACAAGGTCGAGGGCGCAGTCAACACCATCGCCGGTATCGACGAACTGCGTTCGACGTCAGTCGAAGGCGTGTCGCAGGTCTTCATCACGTTCCTGCTCGAAAAGAACCCCGACATTGCGGCGCAGGAAGTCAGAAACAAGATCGATCTGATTCTCAACGACCTGCCGCTGACGGCCGAGCAGCCAATCGTGCAAAAGCTCGACACTGACGCCGCGCCCGTGGTCCGCATCGCGGTCTCCGCATCGAGATCGCTGCGCGAAGTTACCGACGTTGCCGACAACCGAATCAAGCAGGAGATCGAGTCGATCAACGGCGTCGGCGACGTGCAGATCGTCGGCGGACGCCGGCGCGAGATCCAGATCTGGGTCGATCCCGACAAGCTGCGAGCGTTCAACGTCACCGTCGCTCAAGTTGCGGATGCCGTGCGCGCGCAGAACATGGAAGTGCCGGGCGGCCGCGTTGACGAGGGCACGCGCGAACTGACCGTGCGGACCATGGGCCGCATCGTCGAGCCTTCTGAATTCAACAATCTTGTCGTCGCCAATCGCGGCACCTATTCAGTGAAACTCAGCGACGTCGGTTACGCCGAAGACGCGGCGGAAGAGCCGCGAACCGAGGCGCGTTTGAACGGCCAGCCGGCTGTGACGCTGATCGTTTCGAAACAATCGGGCCAGAACACGGTCGCCGTCGCCGACGCCGTGAAGGAGCGTTTGGCTGAGATCAGCAAGACGCTGCCGCCGGGTTTCAAAACGGAAGTCGTCGGCGACCAGTCGATCTTCATCAAGAACTCGCTCGAAGCAATTCAGACGCACTTGATCGAAGGCAGCATTCTCGCGGCGATCGTCGTCTTCATCTTCCTATGGAGTTTCCGTTCGACGCTCATCGCCGGTCTCGCGATTCCGACCTCGATCGTGGCGACGTTTGGCCTGATGGCGGCGATGGGTTTCACGCTCAACAACATCACGATGTTGGCGCTGACGCTGATGGTCGGAATCGTGATCGACGACGCGATTGTCGTGCTCGAAAACATCTTTCGTTTCGTCGAGGAGAAAGGGATTCCGCCGTTTCAGGCGGCAATCGAGGGCACGAAAGAGATCGGTCTCGCCGTTATGGCGACGACGCTGTCGCTGCTGGCGGTGTTTCTGCCCGTTGGTTTCATGGGCGGCATCGTCGGTCGATTCATGTCGTCGTTTGGTTTGACGTCGTCGTTTGCGATCGCCGTGTCGCTCCTGGTGTCGTTCACACTAACGCCGATGCTTGCGGCCCGTTTGATCCGCCGCAGCGACGACAGTAAGGAACGCGCGCTGGAACGGCACACGGAGCCGGCCGATCACGGTTCGAAGCAGTCGCGCTTTTATCGTCCCATCGATCGCACTTACACGAAGATGTTGAGTTGGTCCATGGCGCATCGTTGGGCCATCGTCCT
>DASRIM010000467.1:0-4692 GCA_035649995.1 Pyrinomonadaceae bacterium
GTCGCACAACGTGTCGCCGGTCTGCGTCTCTTTCAACTTCACGCACGCGATGATGTCGCCGGCGTGCGCGTCGCTGACTTTGTCGAGCTGCTTGCCCTGCGTGACGTGCAGCGCGCCGAGCCGTTCCATCACGCCGCGTGTTGAGTTGAACGCGTTGGCGTCCGTGTGCAGGTGACCGCTGATGATCTTGAAGACGTTGATGCGGCCGGCAAACGGATCGGCGATGGTGCGGAAACAGTAAGCGGAGAAAGGTTCGCTGTCGCTGTACTTGCGCCCGATCCTTTCTGCATCGGGCGCGGCATCCACGGGATGTCCCCACTCCGCTTCGTGATGCGCCGGGTCGGGCGCGTAGTCGACGAGGGCATTCAACAGCGCCCGCAGACCGACTTGCGTCAGGCTCGAAACGGCGAAGACGGGACAGAGCTTGCTCTGCGCGATCGCGTTGTTGATGTTCGGCAAAATGTCTTCTTCGTCGAGCGTGCCCTGCTCGAAATACTTCTCCATCAGTTGATCGTTCGATTCGGCGACGAGCTCGACGAGCCGCTCGCGCGTCTTGTCGACGACGTCGCGGCCTTCGGACGGAATATCGATCTCCTTCGCCTGTCCGTCAGCGCCCAGCTCGTAAGCTTTCATGTGGACCACGTCGACGACGCCGCGGAAGTCTTTCTCCTTCCCGATCGGTAACGTAAAAGGAATGATTGCTCTGCTAAAAGTATTTTGCGCGGTCTGAAGCGCGGCGCCGAAATCGGCGTGCTCTTTGTCGAGCTTGGTGATCACCATGACGCGCGGCACCAGAAATTCGTTGGCGTAGGCCCACGTCTTTTCCGTCTGCACTTCCACGCCCTTGACTCCGTCGACGACGACGATCGCGCAATCGGCGACGCGCAGTGCGGGCCGCGCGTGAGAAACGAAAGCAGCGTATCCGGGAGTATCGATAAAATTCAGTTTGGTATCGCGATGTTCGAGATGGGCTAGTGCGGTATTGAGCGTGATCTTGCGAGCGATGGAATCGTCTTCATGATCCGTGACTGTCGTGCCTTCATCGACCTTACCCCAGCGCGGCGTGGCTCCGGCGACGTAGAGAAGCGAGCTGACAAGCTGCGTCTTCCCTGCGTCGCCGTGTCCAATGACAGCGAGGTTACGGATGGCTTCAGTCGGATAGACTTTCATAGCGATTGATTCCTTTCAGACATGGGAAATTTGGCGATGTGGTTCCGTGATTTAGGCCAGTAATTTAACCAACCGTAACCTTCAAAGCAAGTTGACTGTTATTAGCTTGCAAATCCGTGTTACCGCTTCGTTAGCCATCCCTTCGGCCATCTTTTGGCCCGCAATTCGCATCAGAACACGCGGAATAGGAGATATGAGGAAAGTCATGCATTACCGTAAGTTTCTGTCGTTGGCGGTGGCGCTCGTGATCGCGATTTCGACGTTCGCGACTGCTTCTGCCGAAACGACAAAAAGCAGTAAGAGTTTGGAAACGATCGAGCCGCTGAATCTGGCGGTATTGATCCAGGACGATCTTGTACCACAAGTAGGGAACGAGCTCGGCGTGACGCGTGAGTTCATCCGATCGCTGCCGGCGGGTTCGCAGGTGATGGTTGGTTACATTACTTCGGGCTCGCTGCAAGTCAGGCAACCTTTTACGAACGACCTCGAAAAGGCTGCCAAGTCGCTGCGCATACCGGTTGGCAGCACGAGCGCTTCGCCCTTCAATCCGTACGTCGAAGTGATCGAAGCGTTGAAGAAGTTCAAGACCGATGGGTCTAACGCGAACGCGATCCTGTTGATCTCTGACGGGCTCGACACGTCGCGCGGTTTTGATTCGACGGCCGCGGGTCACACCCTGGACATCAACCGCGCCATCGCGGAAGCGAACAAGCGACGCATTTCGGTGTTCAGTTTCTACGCGCCGTCAGTTGGTCTGACGAGCCACAGCCGTTTGGCAGCCAGCTACGGCCAGAGCTCGCTGAACCGGCTGTCGAACGAGACTGGAGGACGCGCATTCTTCCAGGGCACGACGGGGTTCGTAACCTTCGATTCATACTTTGCACGTTTGCGTGAAACGTTGAATCAGCAGTACGCGCGGGCTCGCTAACGCCTTCGTTAACGTTCCCCTGACACGCTTAGGTCCGTGTTCGTTTTGCGATGAACACGGACCTAATTTTGTCTTGGCGATGACGGAGGGACGGTGGTAGAGTTAACCCCGGTCGGCCACACCACCAACGTCCCAAACCGCAGTGCGCGAATATTGTCTCATCGTCGAAGGCGCGTATCTCTCAGAATCCGAGGCCGAGCACGCTTTGCGCGACCCGTTCATCGAAGACTGGGTTGAGCAGACCGGCCGTTTTCGTCTTCACAACATGGACGAGATCCAGATCACTCCCGGCGTCACGCTGGGATCGTTGGGCGTCGTCATGTTGGACGATCGTGTGTTCGAAATCGCCAGCACGGATCCGGACCACCCGCTGACGGAGCACACTGCGAAAGGCGTCGCCGAAGCGCTGCGGCGGCAGGACATGTTCGACGAGATCCGCACCGAACCGCGCGAAGAAGATCTATAATTCGTGTTCCCTGTTCCCTCGCATAGCGCTCGTGTGGGTCCAATGGGTAGAAGAATAAAAAAATCTGTTTTTCAATTGGCTTCCCGCATAACGCTAGTGCAGGTCCAATGGACGGAAGAGTAGTCTATGCCTGAATCGTTTCCAGCGTTTCTTAGCGGCCGCGTCACCGTCCTCACTGTCGATATCACCACGCAGGACGTAGACGCGATCGTTAATGCCGCCAATTTAACTCTGCTTGGCGGCGGCGGAGTGGACGGCGCGATACATCGAGTCGGTGGACCACAAATCCTTCACGAGTGCCGCCGCATCCGAGAGACAACTCATCCGGAAGGCTTACCAACAGGCGAAGCGGTGATCACCACCGGCGGAAACCTGCCCGCGCGATACGTGATTCACACGGTCGGTCCCATCTTCGGACGCAACCCCGATCGCGAGGCGGAACTACTCGCCGCCTGCTATCAAAACTCGCTGCGGCTCGCCGTCGAACACTCCTGCGCCTCGATCGCTTTTCCGTCGATTTCGACCGGCGCGTTCGGATATCCGAAGCATGAAGCGGCCGCGGTCTCGTCCCGCGCCATCAAGGATTTCCTCACTGCTGACAATCAGATACGCGAAGTTCGCCTGGTGTTTTTCCATCCCAGCGACGCGCGGGTGTTTCTGGACTACCACGAATTCGAGTAGACTCTCCGGTTTGCTTTTCACAACCTACGCACAACATACCTACACGAATGCCACTTTTGCAGCTTGAATCTCTGTCCTGGAACTATTGGTGGAGTTGGGCGCCCGATGGCGCTGCCGTCTTCCGCGATCTTGATCCGCAGCTTTGGGAAGAGTGCGAACAGAATCCACGTCAATTCCTGGCCCGTCTTTCTCCCTATCGTTTAGCGCAGGCATCCACGGATCCTGTTTTTCTGGAACGGGTGCAACGCCTGTCTGAAACTCTCGACGCGTACCTGAACGCGGAGCGAGGCTCGACCGTTCCGATCACCCGCGAACGTCCGGTCGCTTACTTTTGCGCCGAGTTCGGCATACACAACTCGCTGCCGCTTTACTCGGGCGGGCTCGGCATACTCGCCGGCGATCATCTGAAGTCGGCAAGCGATCTCAATCTGCCGCTGGTCGCGGTTGGTCTGCTTTATCGGTACGGCTACTTCCGCCAGCGACTGCGAAGCGATGGCTGGCAGGAAGAACACTACGGCGAGACGCATCCGAACGATCTGCCGTTGACGCTGGTGAAGGACGCAGACGATAAGCCGTTGCGCATCGAGGTGTTGATTCGCGAACGCAACGTGTTGGCCCAGGTGTGGCTCGCGCGTGTGGGCCGCGTCAGTCTGTACCTCCTCGACACGAACATTCCCGAGAACGTCGAAACTGATCGCTGGGTCACGGGCCATCTCTATGGCGGCGATCGCGAGACGAGGATCGTGCAGGAGATGCTGCTCGGCATCGGCGGCGTGCGGTTGCTGCGCAAGTTGGGTGTCACGCCGCACGTGTTTCATTTGAACGAGGGCCATTCGGCTTTTTTGACGCTCGAGTTGGCGCGCGAAGTCATCGAGTCTGAAGGACGCACGTGGGATGAAGCAGTCGCCGTTGTCCGGAAGCAATGTGTTTTCACAACGCACACGCCGGTCGCTGCTGGAAACGACGAGTTCGACGTGCCGCTCGTCGTGCGCGTGTTTGGGCCTTCATACGCGCGCGGCCTGGGACTGACGCAAGATCAGTTTCTCGGTTTGGGCCGTGTCGATCCAAGCAACAAGTTGGAACGATACGGTCTGACGCCGCTCGCGATCCGCATGTGTCGTTCGACCAATGGCGTCAGCCGCAAACACGGCGAGGTTTCGCGAGCGCTGTGGCAAAAGTTGTGGCCTGAAAAGAGCCTCGCGGAAGTGCCGATCACGCACGTCACGAACGGCGTTCACGCGCCGACGTGGATCTCGCCGCTGTTGCGCTCATTGTTTGAAAAATCGATCGGGGCCGAGTGGGAAACAAAGCTGCGCGATCAGCAGGCGTGGAGCGATGCCGTAGCTGCGATTTCCGACGACGATCTGTGGTCCGTGCATTCGCGGTTGAAGGAGCGGCTGGTCGCTTTCATTCAGGATCGTTCGCCGCAAGCGACGGCGCTCGATGC
>DASRIM010000468.1:0-6225 GCA_035649995.1 Pyrinomonadaceae bacterium
GGCGCGGACATCAGGAACTCCTTGGAGGCAGAGAGACGCGGTTGGAGGACATTAAAGTCGCTGCTGGCCCACTCCCCTCACGGCAATGTCCGTGCCACCCCGCGCGGTTTGGCTGTATACTCACGGCATGAGGATCAAGGTAATCGTGCATCAGGCGGAGGAAGGCGGATATTGGGCCGAAGTCCCTGCTATACCAGGTTGCGCAACACAAGCGGAAACCTTCGACGAGCTGCTTCACAACCTTCACGAAGCCGTCGAGGGCTGCCTGTCAGTTGAAGTACCGCCTGTTCAATCAGGCACACAGGATCGCATAGTCGAAATAGTGGTATAAATTAGCACCCACGTTAACGGCCTAACCTCACGAGGCTATGAAATCAATTTCCGGGAAAGCGCTCGCCAGGACTCTGGAACGTCACGGCTGGGTCTTATTGCGAGTACAAGGAAGTCATCATATTTACGGCAAGGTGGGTAGTAATGTGCGACTCTCCGTGCCTATTCACAAAAATGCGGCGCTCAAGCTTGGTCTACTACGTCATTTAATGAAAGCTGCCGGTCTTTCAGAAAACGACCTTTAGTCGTTTGCCCTTACAAGTTCTTCACGATGAAGTCGGTCATCATTTGGCGCATGTGTTTGAGTTGGAGGGGATCGGTTACGCCGTGGCGCTGTTTGGGGTAGAGCATTAGTTCGAATTGCTTCCCGGCCTTCTGCAACTCGTAGACGAACTGAATCGTGTTCTGCATGTGAACGTTGTCGTCGATCGCGCCGTGAATCAGCAAGAGCTTCCCGTGGAGGTTCTTCGCCGCCGCCGCCGGCGAGCTCTTCTTGTAGCCCTCAGGATTGTTCTGCGGCGTCTGCATGTAGCGCTCGGTGTAAATACTGTCGTAGTCGCGCCAGTCAGTGACACTGCCGCCCGCGATGCCGATCTTGAACGACTGGCTGTGCGTCAGCGCATAGCTCGTCATAAACCCGCCATAACTCCAACCCCAGATCCCGATCCGCGATCCGTCGACATAAGGCTGCGTCTTCAACCACGCAACCCCATCCT
Organism: Pyrinomonadaceae bacterium; assembly: GCA_035649995.1. Classification (GTDB taxonomy): domain Bacteria; phylum Acidobacteriota; class Blastocatellia; order Pyrinomonadales; family Pyrinomonadaceae; genus PSRF01. The sequence continues at coordinate 1,047 of DASRIM010000468.1, forward strand.
CGAGGTCGCGCAACTCGATCTCGCCGAAGTTTTTGTAAACAGGCCAGGTTGACTCGAGCCCTTTACCGCTCGCGGTCCTGTTATCGCAAACCCAAATGATGTACCCCTTCTGCGCAAGCAACTGATGCCACATGTACGTCGCGGCGCCCCACGCATTTCGCACCTGCGGCGCATGCGGGCCACTGTACGTAAAACTCATCACCGGATACTTCTTCGAACGATCGAAGTCGGGCGGCTTGATCATCATCGCTTCCATCACAAAGCCGTCCCTCGTCTTCACTTGCAACAATTCAGCAGATCCAAGTTTGTACTGCTTCAAAGCCTCGACCTTGTTTTCCGCGATCACGCGGACGAGCTTCCCGGCCGCATCGTAGAGCCGCACTTGCGAAGGCGTGTTCAGATCGCTCCACGTGTTGATGAAATAGTTATTCGCCGGGCTCACATCCATGCGATGCGTGCCTTCGCCGCTGGTGAGCCGGGTGAGACCGGAACCGTCGAGCTTGATGCGGTAACCGTTCGGCGCGATGTGACTGTGCTGCGTAGCCGTGAAGTAGATAAACCCGTTCTCCTCATCCACGCCTTCGACCGTACGCACTTCCCACTGGCCGTCAGTGATCTGTTTCAGTAGTTTGCCGTCGGCGGAGTAGTGATACAGATGCTCCCAACCAGTTCGTTCACTGGCCCAGATAAAGCTGCCGTCCTTCAACCAGATCGGCTCCTCGTTGATCCCGACCCACGCCTTCGACGTCTCACGAAAGAGATTCGTCATCTTGCCATCGCGGGGATCGGCGAGGTTGACATCCAGAAACGTCTGCTCGCGGTTCTGCGCCTGGTAGACCACCTTCTTGCTGTCAGGCGTCCAGCCAACGCGCACGATCAACAGATCGGCAGGCTGGTACTTGAACGTATCGACCCAGCGAATGTCACCGCCGGTCGCGTTCACGACACCCAGCTTGACGATCGGATTCGGATCTCCCGCCTTCGGATACGGAGTGATCTCGACGTTCTGGTGATACGGAATGTGATCGACGACGCTGAACTCCGGCACCGGCGTCTCGTCAAATCGCAAAAACGCAATGGTCGTCGAATCCGGGCTCCACCAGTACGCGCCGAAATTTCCGCGGCCATACAACTCTTCCTGGTAAACCCAGTCGAGCCGTCCATTCAGAATCTTCGCGCTGCCGTCGCGCGTCAACGCCCGCTCGCGTCGCTGCATTCCGAGGTCTTCAACGTACAGGTTGTTTTCACGGACGAAACTGATCATCCGTCCATCGGGACTGAACTCTTCGCCGACTTCCGGTTCGGGCGTGCTCGTGAGTCGAATCGCGCGGTCGCTGCCAAACTCGTAATAGAACAGATCGTTGGCCCAATTGAGCAGGACTGCCGTCTCAGCCGGGTTGAGATTGTAGGTCCCGCGGTTCGCGAGTTGACGCGCATCCGCGGCGCTGATGCCCGGCAGCGCCGCAAACGCCGCCTGCATTTTCGCGGCGTCGAAAAACGCCGTAGCAACACCCGTCGCGGCGTTCACTTTTTGCAGACGCGGCACATCGCGGCGCGACGCTTCATTCGTGACCAAGTAATGATTGCCGTCCTTGAGCCAGCGGATCGGCGGAGTGGAGCCGTTGAAGTTGACTCGCTTGGCCGGATCGAAGATGTCGTCGATGGTGAGAAGTTTCTGTTGTGCCTGAACGGAAACACTGAGGGCCAGGACGAGCCCCAGCACGAAAGTTATACGTGTGAGCAACGCAGTTATTCTCCTCGTACCAATTTGTCTTCGTCTGGAATCAGCTTTCTGATGAACGGCACCATGATGCCGAGCAGAATGGCCGCCGCGACGAGCGCCGCCGTCGTTCCGATAAACAGCTTCGGCATTTGGTCCAATTTTTCCGGATCGACGTTGCCGCCGACGAGGCCGGCGATCAGGTTTCCGACTGAACTAGCAAGAAACCAGATGCCCATCATCTGGCCCACGTACTTTCGCGGCGCCAGCTTTGTCATCGACGACAACCCCACCGGGCTGAGACATAACTCGCCGGCCGTTTGAAACAAGTAACTAAACACCAGCCACCACGGCGAAACGTGCAGCGTGCCGCCGCTGTTGACCACGAGGTTCGCTGCCGGAATCATCAGCGCGAAACCAATGCCCGCGAACAGCAACCCCATTGCAAACTTCGCCGGGCTCGACGGATTTGCTGAACGCCTGCCGAGCGCCAGCCAGATCGAGGCGAACACCGGAGCAAGAAGAATAATGAAAACGGAGTTGATAGACTGAAACCACGTCGCCGGAACTTCGAAACCGAGCATGTTGCGATCGGTAAAGTCTTTGGCAAAGAGATTGAGTGATGTAGGAGCTTGCTCAAACGCCGCCCAGAAGATGGAAGCAAAGACAAACAGGATCGCGATGACCACCACGCGCTTCTTCTCTCCGCTATTGAGACCGCCAAAAGCGAAGACGTAACCGAAGTAAAGCGCCGCCGTTCCGACCAGGACGTACGTCATGTTTCGTCCGATCGCTTGCGGGTTGAGCGTCAAGCTGCCCGTTGCCGCCAGGACGATGACGACCGCAAGCAATCCGAGCCCGATCGCAAGCGCCAGCTTCATCCATTGTTCCTGACGAGCTTGCTTCACTGGATCGGGATGGCGTGAGATTTCAGTACCGAGATCGCCCAGCGTCCGGCGAGAACGCAGCGCAAACAGTGCCAGGCCGATGAGCATTCCGACGCCGGCGGCGCCGAACCCCCAATGCCAGCCAAACTTCTCACCCAAAAAGCCCGTGACGATCTGGCCCGCGAACGCACCAGTGTTGATGCCCATGTAGAAGATCGAAAAACCGGCGTCGCGACGTGCCCCACCTTCCGGATACAGGTCGCCGACGATCGCGGAGATGTTTGGCTTGAGCAAACCCGTGCCCAGGACGATCAGTATGAGTCCTAAAAAGAACGGCACTCGACCGTGCGCGAAAGACGAGAGCCCGATCGAGATGTGGCCCAGCGAGATCAGGACCGCGCCCAACATGATGGCCCGGCGCAATCCGAGCAAACGGTCAGCTACCCAACCGCCGGGCAGTGACATGAGGTAAACACTCGCCGCGTAGATTCCGACGATGGCGGACGCCTGACTGCGTTCGATTCCAAACCCGCCTTCGGCAAGCGCCGCGGACATGAAGAGGACCAGCAGCGGGCGCAGTCCGTAGTAGGAAAACCGCTCCCACATTTCGGTGAAGAAGAGAGTCGAAAGTCCACTCGGGTGTCCGAAGAAGCTGCGATCGTCAGCGACGGATGCTGGGCGCGCAGCCGCATCTAGCGGTGTACTCATAGAAGTGAGTTCCTCTGGTGCAGCAGGTTTTAGAACGGAAAGACCGGGACATTCAGCCAAAAGGAGGCGGGACTGTCAAGCAGAGGCTCCGTGTTACCTGAGACGCAGGTAACACGGAGTGGAGGGGAATTTAGTCGATGGGATGGTACGATTTGCCGTAACGCTTGGAAATGATCTTCACGTAATTCTGCGTCTCAGTATACGGGGGAATGCCGTTGTACTTGTCAACGGAACCTTCACCGGCGTTGTATCCGGCGAGTGCCAGTTCGACGTTGCCGTCGAATCTCTTCAGCAGCCAGCTCAAGTATTTTGTACCGGCGGCGATGTTCTCGGCGGGATCGTTTCTGTCGTGGCAGCCAAAGCGTTCCGCGGCTGCGGGCATCAACTGCATCAGTCCCACGGCGCCGGCGTGCGAACGGGCATCGGCAACATATCTCGACTCCTGCCAGATAACAGCATGAACAAACCGTGGATCGAGTCCTTCACGCTCGGCGGTATCGAAGATCAATCGATCGATATCCGCGTTTCCGGACGATGGAACATCAGCAGGAATTGGTCTAAGGACCGGCAACGGCTCGGCCGCGGCTACTTCAGGAGCGAGTACGCGGTTGAAGAGAATGCCGGTAAAGTTGGTGAAGAGAAAAGCAGAAATGATTGCCAGGAATACGACCTTCAGGGAACGAAACAGGGGTAACTTTAGGGCCAACTTCATTCGTTATATTCTCCAAATCAACAATGACCATGTGCGGCCTGGGCTTTCTAATGGGCAGACGTCACCTTCTGGGAGCTCCGCCGTTTCGCGAATTATTTCGGGAGGTCGTTTTCCACGACCGCGGACTCTGATGGATCTAAGACCACATCAGTTGCCTTTTTGTAGAAATTTTATGACGGTAAATGGTTGTAAATACATGTACTTATTCGATTCGTACGATTCGGTCATTTTGATATTGCACGTCAGGATGATGAAGAAAACAGGACACAAGTTTGTAGATGACACCAGCCCACTGAATATCGGCAAGAGCACTTACACGACCTATTATTTTGGCGGATTAATCGATCAGGTAAGAATCTCAGCGGCCACGCTGTACAGTTCCAACTTCACAGCCGGTCTGGGACCGGCAAACAACACCCGCGCGTTTTGGAAGTTCGACGGGCAGACATCGAATGACGTCTCAGGCAACGGCAACCATGGAACACTTCATGGAGGCGCGACCTACTCGACTGACAATGAAATGACTGGCTTTAAGCCGACCGATCCAGCAGGAGAAGGCGGAAAGACCGATGACGACAGGTACAACGGAGTCATAACCATTCATGATGCTCAACTTGGGCAAACCTTCAACATAGTAAATGATCCCACTCCACCACCCGCCGTAAAAGCCGATTTAATCGCGCGGGGGGCCCGTGGATCAACAAATCCTCAGAATCCATTCTGGACGTACGCTTACCCGAAGGCGGGCCCCGGCTCTAGACCGGGGGATAGGCGTTATCCCGAGCTTTTCAAGCAGATCACAATGGACTACGTTAGAGTACAGGTCCATGAAACCGGTGCAGCGTTGAGCCTTATCAGGAACATCTATCATCCGGGTCCATGGGCTTCCCGGTTGCCCGATCGGGAGCTCGACCCCGAGCACAAGGATGATGGTCCTGCGCTCGAAGATTGTGTAGGGCGCAACTACTACAGCCAAATGGGACTCACGCCCGTACTGCAAAAGTGATTGTTAACTTACAAGGAGGATAGCGCGATGCGGTCTAACACATTGGTCGTGGCAGTGATTGTTATTGTTATAGGCTACTCGTTAAGTTGTGTATCGCGCGGCCACGACCAAAAGCCGGCGAACTCGCGATCAGAGGAGTCGATAAC
>DASRIM010000469.1:0-19185 GCA_035649995.1 Pyrinomonadaceae bacterium
TTTCGGAGCATTGCTGGACATAACTATGCGATCTCTGCGTGATCGATTCAGAGGAGACTTCCGGGGGGATAACTGGGGTGGGCGGGATTATAGCAGGTTTGATTGAGTTTTAGTTACTACCCAAAATCTGCCACGGCGCGCGAGATCGGGCTGAGTTTGCAACTCGTAGTAGCAGATTACAGCTTTAGTGGTCCAGCCGGGCCGAAATGGTCGACAGTCATTATTCCGTTCGCATTCACAGCGACACGGACCTCGCCCGGCTGGTGTCGTTTAGTGTCCCTGCGAGAGTTTGCCGATCAGGGTGAACAGCGGCAGGTACATAGCGATGACGATCGAACCGATGGTGACGCCCAGGAAGCCGATCAGGAGCGGCTCGATCAGCGTCAGCAGGTTCGCGATGGCCGCATCCACTTCGGCCTCGTAGAAGTCCGCGATCTTGCCGAGCATCGCATCGAGGGCGCCGGTCTGTTCGCCGATGCCGATCATCTGCGCGACCATGTGCGGAAAGACTTCCGTCGCTTTCAGCGGGTCGACGAAGCTTTCACCCCGCTCGACGCCCGTTCGCACCTTCGCGATCGCTGCTTCAATGATCACGTTTCCGGACGTCTTCGCCGTGATGTCCAGCGACTGCAAGATCGGAACACCGGAAGAGAGCAGCGTCGACAGCGTGCGCGAGAAGCGCGCGACGGCGATCTTGCGGAAGATGTCGCCCAGAATCGGAATCTTCAACAGCAGGCGATCGATGTTTTTCCTGCCGCCAGGCGTCTTGTAGTAGAACTTGGTCGCCACGCCGGCGCCGATTAGCGACAGCAATATCGCGAGCCCGCCCCAGCCCGCGAGAAAGTTACTGAACCCAACGACGATTCGCGTCGGCAACGGCAACTGCTCGCCTGGTCCAAGCAGGCCCAGGAAGATGTTCTGAAACTGCGGAATCACGACAATCATGATCACGGCGACGGCAACGATCGCCAACAGGATAACGGCCGTCGGATAGATCATCGCCGAGACGATGTCGCGTTTTAACTTCACGATCTTCTCAATGAACGTCGAGAGTCGCTGCAAAATCAGGTCGAGAATACCACCCGTTTCTCCGGCTTCGACCATGTTCGCGTAAAGCTGGTCGAACACACGCGGGTGGCGTCCCATCGCCGCGGCGAGCGTCGAACCCTCTTCGACGTCTTGCCGGACCTGCAAGAGAATCTGCTGGAAGTACTTGTTGTCCTGTTGTTGCGCGAGGATCTCGAGACACTGAACGAGCGGCAGACCGGCGTCGATCATCACCGAAAACTGGCGCGTGAACACCGACAGATCTTTTGATTTGACTTTCTTGCGGCCGCCGATCTTGGGAATACCGATCTCGCGTCCCTTTTCCTTGACTGACGTCAGCGTCACTTGTTCGCGCCGCAGGATCTGGCGCAGCGCTTCGCGATTGTCGGCGACACGTTCGCCGACGACGATTTCGTTCAGTCGGTTGCGTCCTTTAAAGACGTAGGTTGGCATAGCAGTGACTCCGCAGTGGCTTCTTATCTAACGTTTGGTCGTTGACCAACCGGCCGCCCCTGAGCATACGGACTGGCGTGGGGCTTGGCAGCGCCCGTGTTTACGCCGGCGCCGCGATCGATCAGCTCGCGCAGTTCGTCGACGTTCGACGAACGTTGCAGGGCCGTGTCCATGGTGATCTGGCGCTTGTGATAGAGAGTGGCCAGCGCCTGGTTGAAGGTCTGCATTCCATACTTGTCCTGGCCAGTCTGCATCATGGAGTAGATCTGGTGGACCTTGTCTTCGCGGATCAGGTTTCGGATGGCGCCGTTTGGCACGAGGATCTCGAGGGCCATCGCGCGTCCGCTTCCTTCAGCGCGCGGCAGCAGCGCCTGGCAGAGAATTCCTTCCAACACCAGCGAGAGCTGAGCGCGGATCTGCGCCTGCTGATCTGACGGGAAGACGTCGATGATACGGTTGATCGTGGACGAGGCTGAGTTGGTGTGCAGCGTCGCGAGCGTCAAGTGGCCCGTTTCGGCGATTCGCAGCGCGGATTCGATCGTTTCGAGGTCGCGCATTTCGCCGACGAGCACGACGTCAGGGTCCTGGCGAAGCGCGGTGCGCAGCGCGGCTGCGAAGCCGTGTGTGTCGGCGTTCACTTCGCGCTGGTTGATAAGACAGCCTTTGTGGTTGTGGAGAAACTCGATCGGGTCTTCGATCGTCAGGATGTGTTCGTGACGGTCGCGGTTGATCTTGTCGATCATGGCGGCGAGCGTCGTCGACTTTCCGGATCCGGTGGGACCAGTCACGAGGATCAGCCCGCGCGGCTTGTCGCAGAGTTGCTTGACTACCGGCGGCAGGCCCAATTCTTCGAACGCCTTGATCTCGTAGGGAATCGCGCGAAAGACAGCGCCGACTGCGCCGCGCTGGTTGAACAGATTGGCGCGGAACCGCGACAGGCCTTTCACGCCGAACGAGAAGTCGAGCTCCAGATTCTCTTCGAACCGATGCTTCTGGGCATCAGTCAAAACCGAGTAAGCGAGTTGCTTTGTATCGGCTGAAGTCAGAACGCGATACGACTCGAGTGGACGAAGATGGCCGTCCACGCGGACCTGCGGCGGCGAGCCCGTCGTAATATGGAGGTCCGAACCGCCGAGCTCAGAAAGCTTTCTCAGCAGTTCGGACAGGGAGATCTGGGGCACGGTTTCGTTCAATCGCATCGAAGTGGATTCTCCTGGAGAGTGGTTAGTTCAAAGGAGTGACTCAGTTAGAACGAGGCGACTTAGCAGGAACAAGTCAGGAAGGGGCGGCGCCCCCGCTGACACGGAGCGGGGGCGCGCTTTGCTTGCCCCCTTCCTGACCTGTTCTTGACCTTGTCAGAGTTCAACATGGACCACCTTCTTGAGTAACCTGGCTGTAACTATTTCGGTTCGGACTGAGTGCGCAGCGACTCGATGAATCGCTCCGCTTCAACCGTCATCCGATCCGCGTATTCAACCGGCGCTTCAGTAGTCAGCCCGTAAACGCGTCCGGCAGCTTCCGTGAAGTAGAAGGTCCACGCTTTTTCCGGAGTCAACGCATCTTTCGGAGTGCGTGCAGTCACAACGAAAACTCGACTGCCATTCACTTCGCGAACGAAGTCGTTGACGACCCAACCACCCGACGCAACCATCTTGTCGATCACGATTCTTCGCAGATCGGCAACCGGCACGCCGGCCAGCATCCGCTTCTGTTCACGCGCAGTCAGGAAAACCGGGTTCGGACGGCTGAGAGCAACCACCGAGAGGTTCATCTGACCCGGCATCTTCGCCGCACCCGGCGCTGACACGTTTCGCGCCGCGCTAACAACACGCGGTCTCGTCGCGGTCGCCGGAGCATGCGCTGAGACTGTCGCTGAAGCCGGAGCTGCAACCGAAGGCGGAGCAGCGGCAACAGGCGTAGTCTGCACTGGAACCGGAAGCGCAACTGGAGCCTGAGCAGGAGCGTCAAGGTTGTTCACCGCAGCCGCAGCCGGAACTGAGACTGCAACCGCCGACGGCGGCAACTCCTGAAACGATACGACGGCGCCGTTAGACGGCAGCGCGGGTAAAGCTGGTCCACCCGCCGACGACAAATCGCCGGCAACGACGTTCTGCGGCAGTGTCATCAGCGCCTTGCGACGGGCCAACTCTTCTGCTGCGCGTTTCTGACGCATGCGCGCGCGATAGCGCCGCCACCAGGCTCGCGAACGGTAGCGTTTGGATTTGCGTTGACCAACCTGCGTCGTCTGCCTGACGCCGTGCGCCGAATTTGCAAACGGCAACATGACTCCCACGGAGAGCAGCAGGATCAACGATATTGCGATTGTTCTTAGCATGTTCGGGTTTCTCCTCGAATCAGGCGACCGTTTCTCGAACGACTTCTTCGATCGTGGTCACGCCGGCGCGAATCTTGTGTAACCCCGACTCGCGCAACGTGATCATGCCGTCGTCGACCGCCTTCTTTCTCAATTCAAGCGCGGAAGCGCCGATCAAGATCAACTCGCGTATCTCGTCGGTGATTTCCAGCACTTCGTAAAGTCCGATTCGGCCTTTGTAACCGGTATGGTTACAGGTTGAACATCCCTTGCCCTTGTAGGTCTTGAGCGACTTGGCTTCGTCAGCCGTGAAGCCGACTTCGATCAATGCCTCGGGCGGAGTCGGATGCTCCTGTTTGCAGTCCTTACAAATGCGACGAATCAGACGTTGGGCCTGGATGAGGTTTACGCTAGTGGCGACAAGGAAGGGTTCGATGCCCATGTTCATGAGGCGGGAAATGGTTGAGGGAGCATCGTTCGTGTGCAGGGTGGATAGTACGAGGTGGCCGGTGAGTGCCGCTTTGATGGCGATTTCCGCGGTTTCGAAGTCGCGGATTTCGCCGACCAGAACAATGTTGGGGTCTTGCCGCAGAAACGCGCGGAGCGCGGCGGCGAAGTTCAAGCCGATCTGCTCTTTCATCTGCACCTGGTTGATGCCCATCAGGTTGAACTCAACCGGGTCTTCGGCGGTCATGATGTTCGTATCGACCGTGTTCAGCGATTGCAGCGCGGAGTAGAGCGTGTTCGTCTTACCGCTTCCGGTTGGACCAGTCACCAGGACCATGCCGTACGGCTTCGAAATGTTGCGCTTGAACTTGGTCAACGACTCGGGCTCGAAACCGAGCTTCGTCATGTCGAGCATCAGGTTCTGCTTGTCCAACAAACGCAGCACCACTTTTTCGCCGAACAGAGTGGGGAGAGTCGAGACGCGGAAGTCGAGCTCGCGGGAACGCGAGTCGACTTTCACTTTGATCTTGATACGACCGTCCTGCGGAAGTCTTTTTTCGGAAATGTCGAGCTTCGACATGATCTTGATGCGTGAGATCAGCGCGTCGCGCAGCTTCAACGGCGGATGCATCACGTCGTAAAGCACGCCGTCGATGCGGAAGCGAATGCGCAACTCTTTCTCGTAAGGCTCGACGTGAATGTCAGACGCGCCGCGGCGAAGAGCGTCAACCAGCAGCACGTTGACGAGACGAACCACGGGCGCGTCTTCGCTCATCTGCGACAGGGTGGCGAGATCGATCTCCTCGTTGTCCTCGAGTACCTCGACGGCCCCGCTATGTTCGTGGTCAAAATCGATGCTGTCGAGCGAAACGAGATCATCCTTAGTGATCGCGCCCGATCCGTTCGAGCCGTTGCGGTGGCCGTTACTCTCCTCGACCGGCAACGACGCAAGCTCGATCTCGCGAGAGTTTCCGTAGTACTTCGCGATCGCCTGCTGAATGCTTCCCTCGGCGACGACGACGGGTTCGACGTTCAAGCCGGTCATGAACTTGACGTCGTCCATTGCAAAGACGTTCGTGGGATCGACCATCGCCAGCGTGAGCGTGGCGCCGACCCGGGACAGCGGCAGGACGCAATGTTTTTGCGCGACCTCCTGCGGGATGAGGCGAAGCACGTTGGGCTCGATGTTGAAGAGGTCCAGGTTGACGGAGGGAATGCCGTACTGTCTGGAGAGTACGGCGGTGATCATGTCGTCGCTGACGAGACCGAGCTTGACGAGATTGAAACCGAGTCTGCCACCATGCTCGCGCTGGTAGTCGAGGGCCTCTCTCAGGTTTTGCGGACTAATGAGATTTTCGCGGACGAGAATTTCGCCTAATTTGGCTGACATTGGTGACTTTTGCTACTGGCGTTCGCTAAAAACGTCTTGGATCCTGGAAAGGATGAAGGCGCCGAAGGGGCGCGAGGCATGATCGATCCAACTCTGTCGCCAACGATGGTTACAACATCGTTGGCAGTTCATAGTACCGTTTGAACAAACAGAGTGTCAATAAAGAATTCCAGCGAAAAGCGTAGGGAATCTAACGAAAAACCGCGCCGCCTGTAGCTGAAACAGGCGGCGCGGATTGTTGGACCAAAATGGGCTAAAGCGGCGTGGACGGGCGCTTACGGACGCCTTTTTCCAGCCGGTTTCGCCTTTTCGGGAGTGATCTTCTCCGCGTTCTTCAACTCAGCCAGGATCTCCTTGGCGGCGACCTTGAAGGTGTTGGAGTCGGGCGCGACGTCCACAAACTTCTGGAGGTAGTTGGCCGCTTCCTGAAACTTCGTCTTGTCGTTCTGAGCGTAGAGCGCCAGGCCGGCGCCCAGGTTGGCGTCCGGATTGTCGGGCTGCGCTTGAAGAATGGCCTGAAACTCCGCGAAGGCTTTATCGGCCTGGTTCGAGTCGAGCAGCATTTGCGCCGAGTCGAGTTGGGCCTTGGCTTTCTTGGCCGGGTCAGTTTCGGCGGCGATGTAGTCCTTGAAAGCCTCGATGCCCGCTGCCGATTGCGTGCCGTCGACTTTGCTCACGTACAAGCGCATCGCTTCGGCGCGGGTCAGCATGGCGGCGTATTTGTTGCCGTTGTAGCGTTGCACGTCGGCCGGGTCGGTGGGCGCGGGCTGTGCTTTCAGGAGCGTGACGGCCTTGCTGGACGCTTCCGCGGCTGCCTTGAAATCGGCTTTCGCGCTTTCGAGTCCGGCTGTTTTGCCGGCGTCGTCAAGCGTCTTGGACCGAATGGTCGCGTTGTATTTTTCGACGCCGCGGCCTTTCAGCGCCACTGCTTTGTTGGTCAGGATCGCGGGCTGTTCGGCATCGGCGGCGAGACCTTCGTCGTACTGGGCGACGGCGGCGGTGAATTTCTGAATTGCCTCGTCGCTGTTTTGGGCTTTACTGGCGGCGTTCGCTGCCTGGAGGGCATCGTTGCCGGCCTTGAAGGTGCGGGCAATGATTGCGTTTGCCTCGCTGATCTTCTTGTTGCCCTCCTCGATCTCCTTGTTCTTGCGCAGCAACTCTTCGCGCTTGGCTTTGTCCGCGGCGCTTTCAGCGGCTGGTGCGGCGCCGGGGCCTTTCGCCGGCGGGGCCGCTGCCAGGGCGTTCCTGATCTCGTCGTAGGTCGGTCTCTTTCCGTCGCCAGGGTTGACCGTGATGTCCACTGGGACGCCCTTGCCGGCCCTCACGTCCGGTATGAAGTTCGGCGCCGCGGTCGGATGGCTGGCGACGACCACGTAAATGCCAACGAACGGGAGACCGGCGAAGACGAATGAGCCTTTCTTGTCGGTCTTGGTGTGATATTCACCTTTTATGTCGGTGCGGAAGACGTCGATTTGCGCGTCAGCAAGGGGAACCTTTTGGCCATCCGCCTGTTGCATCATTACCGAACCACGCAGTTCGCCGACCTGAGCGACGCTGGTAACTGAAGCGGTCACAACAAGAATGGCAACCGCGAGCGCTGCGAAAAAGTATTTGCGAATCATCTAAAGATTCCTCCATCTGATGTGGGCAATGCATGGGAAGAGAGACCGCTAGGATGCGCGCCCACTGTTGTCCAGTTGTAACAATAAGCAACTAAGAAGTACCTTAAACTTAATAAGCAAACCGACTACTGTCAAGCAGGTAAGGGATTGGATCAGTCGCGCCTGCTTCACGAAACGCGCGCAGCCGAAGGGCGCACGAATCGCAATTGCCGCAAGCGCGATCCGACTCGCGATAACACGACCACGTCAGGTGCAGCGGAGCGCCGAGCTCGAGGCCCTTTCGGACGATTTCAGACTTGCGCATGGCGATCACGGGCGTCCTGATTGTTATGCGCGTTTCTGGCTTGGTGCCCACGTCGACGGCGGTCTGGAACGCGTCATAAAACTCGGGCCGGCAGTCGGGGTAACCTGATGAGTCTTCCGCGACAGCGCCGATGTAGATGGCGCTCGCGTTGAGCACTTCACCCCAGCTTACGGCAGTCGCAAGCAGGTGCGCGTTTCGGAAGGGAACATAGCTCGACGGGATCGCTAGTGTTGTTAGGTCCGGCGTCGTTACCGCGATCGTCTCGTCCGTTAAAGACGAGCCGCCAATCAGTTTCAGGTGCTCGAACGAGATCACCAAGCGGAGCGCGACGCTGAAATGGTCCGCGACTGCTTCGAACGCTTCGCGTTCTCGTTTCTCGGTGCGCTGTCCGTAACCGACGTGCAGAAACGCCAGCTCGTCGTTCTCCTCGCGAGCGATTGCGGCGGTGACGCAGGAGTCCATGCCGCCGGAGACGAGACAGACCGCGAGTCGCGATCGTTCGCCGTCTTCTTCTTCGACAACTTCAGTCGCGATCTCTTCCGAACCGCCCATCAAACGCCTTTCACCTCCGGTCCCCAGATGTATTTGTGCAGTTGCAACTGCATGCGTACGTTCAAGCCGCTCGCGGCGATCCAGTTTGCGAGGTGTTGCAAGTCGATCTGTCCCCAGGCCGGGGAGATCAAGACGGCGTGCGCGCGAGTTTGCAAGTCGTACTTTTCGATCACGCTTTTCGCGTAGTGCCAGTCGGCTTCGTCGGCGATTACAAACTTCACTTCGTCGCGATCGGCGCGCAGGCGTTCAAGGTTGGACCAGTCGTTTCGCGGCTCCTCTCCGGACGCGGGGCACTTCACGTCGAGAATCACTTTCGCGCGCGCGTCCAATCCGGCAGTCGAAACGTAGCCGCCGGTTTCTATCAATACTTCGAAGCCTTCGTTACAGAGGCGCTCGACCAGTTTGAAAGCTTCTTTCTGGGCCAGCGGTTCGCCCCCGGTCACTTCGACGAGGTTGCAGCCGAAGGCGTGAACCTGGGCCATCACTGCGTCGATCGACATGTGCTCGCCGCCCGTGAACGTGTACTCGCTGTCGCACCACACGCAGCGCATCGGGCAGCCCGTCAGGCGCACGAACGTACACGGCCGGCCGGCGTGGGTCGACTCGCCTTGTATCGAACGAAAGATTTCGGTGACGCGCAGCACTGTTAGAAGAATATAATCCGTGTTTCCGGTTTGTGCATCAAAGCACCGGTGATACCCGTGGAATCCAGAAGCCGCGAAATCGAAACTTTGCTCGAGAAAGGCGCGGACCGGTTACTTTCCCGCGCCGGCGACAACCGTTCGTTGAGCCGCGACTGTTTGACTACACGGATTGGAGCCGCTGTTGAGAAGTATCTGTTGAGGGACGCTCCCAACACGCAGGAAGCAGAGATTTGCGCGTTCATCGATGAATTACAGGCGGACGACCTGTGTTTGATCGTTGCGTGTGAACGAGGCGACGAGAAAGCGTGGACGGATCTGGTCGAGCGGTTTACGCCCACCGTCCGTTCCGCGGCGCGATCGGCAAGTTCAAACGAGGACGCCGCCGAGGACCTGGCTCAGTCGATCTGGGCCGAGCTTTACGGACTGCGTGCCCGCAACGATGGCCGCCCCGCGAGCAAGCTGGCTTATTACTCCGGACGCGGTTCGCTGGCAGGATGGTTGCGCGCGGTCGTTGCGCAACTTGCCGTCGATTCGTTTAGAAAACAGTCGAAGCTGGTGCAGACTGAAGAAGACGCCGAATTCGATCGCCTGGCTCAAGAGGTACACGTCGCGGAAGGCCGGCCGGCGCTGGCGGGAATGCAGAACCCGGAAGAGTCGATGTCGAACCGGTTCGCACAGACGGAGATGCAGCAGGCGTTGAGCAAGTCAGTGCAGGAGTTGAATGCCGAGGATCGCTTGTTGGTCAAGCTTTATTACTTTGACAACCTGCGTTTGCGTGAGGCTGGAGCGGTGCTCGGCGTGCATGAAGCAACGGCGAGCCGGCGTTTGACTCGAATCCAGACGGAACTGCGCAAGCAGGTCAGTGAGATCCTGCTGAGCGAAAAGGGTTGGACGAAAGCAGAAGCCGAAAGGGCATTTGCGGAGGTTGGGCAACAGCTCGACACGGACTTAGAGGCGTTATTAAATCGCGGTTAGTGCAAGGTTTCGCGAGAGTTACGTTCTTGAATTAGGAATGAGCAAGGAAGCGAAAAACGAGATCGATCTGATGTTGCGTCAACTGGGACGGCGCGATGGCGACGCGCTGTTTGACTCGGGCGAGCAGCATCTCGATGCGGATGAGTTGAACTCGTACGTTGCGAATGCGTTGCCGTCCCCGGCCCGCGCGCGCTACATGGAGCATCTGGCGGATTGCACGCGGTGCCGAGGACTTGTCGCGCAATTGAGTGCCGCGCAGGGGCCAGTTGTGGTTGAGCCGCCCGCGAGCGTACCTGCGCCGTCAGGTTTCAAACAGTTCCTTGCGAGTCTCCTTTCTCCGATGGTTTTGCGGTATGCAGTCCCGGCGCTTGGCGTGCTTGTGATCATGGTTGTCGGGTTTGTCGTGATGCGTCGCGAACTGACGGGCAACTCTGTCGCTAAGTTATCTCCGCCCGAGAGCACGAATGCGGCCGCGCCGGAATCGCCGTCATCAGCGTCTGCCGGGATCGTCGACCAGACGGCTAAAAACGCGGTCGAACCTGCGAAAGCTTCTCCATCCGAGGGTCGAATTTCTGGCGACACCAGTGGCGCCCGGCCGAGTGCCGGTGCAGCGAACGAGCCGGCGCCGGTCACGACCCAGCCTCCTGCTGCGCAACCGTTAGCCGCTCCACCTGTAGCGGAGTCCGCGGCGCCCGCACCGAAAGCTGTGGCTGTCCAACGAGAGGAGGCGAAACGCGCAGATAGCGAGACAAAATCGGAAGTCGACGCCGTACGACCAGCGAAAGCAGATGACGGTACAGTCCAGCGACGCGACGTACAAGCTAAAGCTGCGCAACAACAAAAAGCCCCAATGACTGAGACTCCTGGGCCAACGGTCAGCAATCGCGCTCCGGAGGTCGGACGTTTCGGCACCGCAGCAGGTGTGGCCGACAAAACGAGACGCGGCCAGCGTGATGAGACCGCCGATAAAACCTCGCCGAAAGACGAAGGGGCCAAAAAGCAAAACGAAGCCGCCGCTGAAACGCGCAGCGTTGCCGGACGCAACTTCCGCAAGAGCGGCAACGTTTGGATAGACACTGCCTACGACTCTTCGCGGCAAACGTTCAGCGTCAGACGCGGCTCAGAGCAATATCGAGCGCTGGTTGCTGACGAACCTGAAATCGGCAGAATCGCCGAGCAACTCGATGGCGAGTTCATCGTCGTCTGGAAAAGCCGCGCCTACCGCATACGCTAACTATCGGTCCAATCCGCGTAAGTGTTAAATTAACGCTCCATGAACCCAGCCAAAGTGTGCGGTCGTGTCTCTTTGTGTCTATTGATTCTCGGGTTGGCGGCGGACTTAAGTGTTGCTCAGCGCAGATCTTCGCCCGCCGCGCGCAATCGCGCGATCGCCGGCATCGTGCGCGAGATTGACGCGCGTAACATCGAGCGTTCGATCCGCCAACTCGTCTCCTTCGGCACTCGCAACACGCTCTCCGAACAGAACGATCCCAAGCGTGGCATCGGTGCTGCTCGCGATTGGTTGTACGCCGAGTTTCTGAAAGCAGCGGAAGCCTCCGGCGGGCGAATGACCGTCGAGAAGCAATCGTACGAACAGGCGAAAGCCGACCGTATTCCGCAACCGACGATCGTCACGAACATCGTCGCGACGTTGAAAGGCACGCAGCCGGAATCGACCGCGCGCATGTACGTCGTCAGCGGTCACTACGACTCGATGTGCAACAGTCCCACCGACGCGAAGTGCGACGCGCCCGGCGCCAACGACGACGCTTCAGGAACCGCGGCAGTGCTCGAGATGGCGCGTGTGATGGCGAAACACCAATTCGACGCGACGATCGTTTTCATGGCGGTCGCGGGTGAAGAGCAAAGCCTGCTCGGCTCGACTTACTTCGCCGAACAAGCCAAACAGAAGAGCTGGAACGTCGATGCGATGTTCACGAACGACATCATCGGCAACACGCTCGGCGGAAACGGCGTGCGCGATCGCGGCAACGTCCGCGTATTTTCCGAAGGCGTGCCGTCGAATGAAACGCCGGCGGAAGCTAACATACGCCGCAGCGTCGGCGGCGAGAACGATTCTGCTTCGCGGCAGTTGGCGCGGTTCATCAAGGAGGTCGGCGAGGTTTACGTGCCGCAGATGAAAGTGATGCTGGTGTACCGGCGCGACCGTTACGGCCGAGGCGGAGATCACATTCCGTTTCTGGAGCGCGGTTATCCCGCGGTCCGTTTTACGGAAGTGAACGAAGAGTTTCGTCACCAGCATCAGAACGTGCGCATCGAGAATGGCGTGCAGTATGGCGACCTGCCGGAGTTCGTCGATTTCCCGTACGTGGCGAATGTCGCGCGAGTCAATGCGGCTGCGCTGGCGATGCTGGCGTTTGCGCCGTCGCGGCCAAAGGGTGTAACGATTTTGTCGGCGCGGTTGTCTAACGATACGGAACTGCGTTGGGAAGCTAACAAGGAACCGGATCTCGCCGGCTACGAGATCGTTTGGCGCGACACGACGGCGCCCGTTTGGACCAACTCGCGAGCGGTCGGTAAGGTCACGTCGTTTACGATGAAAGGCATGTCGAAGGACAACTACTTTTTCGGCGTGCGCGCGATCGATAACGAGGGCAACCGCAGTCAGGTCACCTATCCGCGGCCGCAAGCCCGTACGCGCCCGGCGGACCGCACGACGACAACAAGTAGTCCTTAGGAAGAACAGTCGGGAAGGGGGCAACGCCCCCGCTCTGCTGTTGGTATTGTGCATTCAACGAAAGCGGGGGCGCGCTACGCTTGCCCCCTTCCTGACTGTTCGCTTCCGTCGTCCGTGATTTTTAAACCAATGGCCGGGATGGGGCGTCTAAGTGAACATGAATAGAAAAAGCATTGTCGTCACGCTGGTCGTTTGCATCGTTGCCTCGCAGATCTCCGCACAAAAACGCTCGAAACCCAGGGGTTTGACGGAAGAGCAGCGCATCGTTCACGTGCTGAACCGGCTCGGTTTCGGCGCGCGCCCGGGCGACGTCGAGCGCGTGAAGTCAATGGGTCTCGAGAACTACATCAACCAGCAGCTCAATCCTGAAAAGCTCGCCGACACTCTCGCGGAGAACAAAGTAAAAGACCTGGCCGTGCTGAACATGACCACGGCCGAGCTATACGAAAAGTATCCGCAACCGGGACAACTGGTGCGCCAGCTTCAGAACCGCGGATTGCTGCCCAAAGAGCTTGCCGAAACGAATGACAAAAATCCGCGCGAGAATCCCGAGTACCGTAAGTTGATCCAGCAATACTACAAGGAAAACGGCCTCGAGCAGCCGCAGCGCATCATCGCTGAACTGCAAGCGTCGAGAATTCTGCGCGCGGTCTACAGCGAGCGGCAGTTGCAGGAAGTGATGGTCGACTTCTGGACCAACCACTTCAACGTCTTCGCGGGCAAGGGCGCGGACCGCTGGCTGTTGCCGGCTTACGATCGCGACACGATCCGCCCGTACGCGCTGTCGAAGTTTTCGACTCTGTTGCAGGCGACGGCGCAGAGCCCGGCAATGCTCTTCTATCTCGACAACTTCCAGAGCGTGAGTCCGAATGCGAACAACAATCGCGGCCCGCAGATGGAACGCCGCCAGCAACAGCAGCCGCAACAGCAACAGCGGCCGCGCCGCGGCATCAACGAAAACTACGCGCGCGAGCTGATGGAGCTGCACACACTCGGCGTTGACGGTGGTTACACGCAGAAAGACGTGCAGGAAGTCGCGCGATGTTTCACCGGTTGGACCATCTTCCAACCGCGCGGCGGCGCCGCGGCTGTGAACGCGCTGCGAGGCGAAGCCGCACGTCGAACGCCAGGCACGTTCTTCTTCAACCACCGAACGCATGACGACGGCGAGAAGATCGTCCTCGGTCACAAGATCGCCGCCGGCGGCGGAATCAACGACGGACTGAAAGTGCTCGACATCCTCGCGCACCATCCGTCGACGGCAAAGTTCATCGCTACGAAGCTCGTTCGTCACTTCGTTTCCGACACGCCTCCGCCCGCGTTGGTCGAGCGCGTCGCGGCTGCGTTCAAGAAGAGCGACGGCGACATACGCGAAACGCTGAAAGCCATCTTCTTCTCGAACGAGTTCAACTCTCCGGAAGCGTATCGCGCCAAGGTCAAACGCCCGTTCGAGCTCGTGATCAGCGCGATTCGCACGCTCGGCGCCGACACCAACGGCGGACCGGGAACCCACCAGTGGATGGCGCGCATGGGCGAACCGCTTTACGGTTTTCAGACTCCAAACGGTTACTCCGACGCCGCGGAGAGTTGGGTCAACAACGGCGGCCTGCTCGAAAGAATGAACTTCGGAGTGGCATTGGCCGCGAACCGCGTTAACGGGACGAAAGTCGATCTCACGAAGGTCGCGGGCGCCAACGCCGACAAAGGCAAGATGATCGACGAGTCAGTCAAAACGATCCTTGCCGGAGAACTGTCAGCCGCGACGCGGGAGACGCTGATGAAGCAGTTGGACCAGGCGGACTCGTTGACGAAAGTCGTCGGCTTGATCCTGGGCACGCCGGAGTTTCAGAGGCAGTAGGAGTGAAATGATGAACCGCAGATTCTTTCTCAAATCCGGTGGCATCGCGTTGGCGAGCATGGGAATGTCGCTGTCCGCTCCTTCGTTTCTCGAGCGAGTGGTGATGGGGCGCGAGGCGATTACCGGCGGCCGGCGCAAGACGCTCATCGCGATCTTTCAACGCGGCGCGGTCGACGGTTTGAACATGGTGCTTCCGTTTGGCGAGTCGAGTTATTACGACCTGCGTCCGAACATCGCGATCCCGAAACCGGATGCGGCCAACGCCGAATCGGCAATCAACCTCGACGGCTTTTTCGGTCTGCATCCCGCGATGAAGCCGTTCAAATCACTCTGGGACTCGAAGCGGCTCGCGATCGTTCATGCCTCGGGTTCTCCCGACAACTCGCGTTCGCACTTCGACGCGCAGGATTACATGGAGTCGGCAACCCCCGGTGTGAAGTCGACACCTGACGGCTGGCTCAACCGTTATTTGCAAAACAAAAAAGGCGGGCAGGAGTCGTCGTTTCGCGCAGTTTCGCTGACGCGGACGATGCCGCGCGTTTTGATGGGGCGCGCGCCGGCAGTGGCGATGGCGAACGTTTCAGAGTTTACGATTCGCGCGGGCAAGTCGTCGGCGAACGTGCAGAGCAGTTTCGAGGAGATCTACGCGCAACAGTCCAAAGACAAGCTCGCGGGCACTGGCCGCGAGACGTTCGATGCAGTGAACTATTTGAAAAAGGCCAATCCGGCCCAATACAAACCGGAGAACGGCGCGGAGTATCCGTCGAATCAGTTCGGCAACTCGCTGCGGCAGATCGCGCAGTTGATCAAAGCGGATGTCGGGTTGGAAATCGCGTTCACTGACGTGGGTGGCTGGGACACGCACGTGAACCAGGGTAACGGGCGCGGACAGCTTGCGAACCTTCTGGCGCAGTTCAGCACCGCGATCGCGGCGCTGTACCAGGACCTGGGCCAACGCATGGACGACGTCGTCGTGTTGACGATGTCTGAATTTGGAAGGACGGTTAAAGAGAACGGC
Organism: Pyrinomonadaceae bacterium; assembly: GCA_035649995.1. GTDB lineage: Bacteria > Acidobacteriota > Blastocatellia > Pyrinomonadales > Pyrinomonadaceae > PSRF01. Next base: position 15,323 of record DASRIM010000469.1, read on the forward strand.
AACCGCGGAACTGATCACGGTCACGCGAACGCGATGTTTGTGTTGGGCAACTCCGTGCAGGGCGGCAAGGTCTACGGACGCTGGCCGGGGCTCAAGACCGATCAGCTATACGAAGGACGCGACCTGGCGTTAACAACCGACTTCCGCGACGTGTTCGCCGAAGTCGCGAGCCGCCACCTCGGCGCTACCGATCTAAAATCCGTGTTTCCAGGTTATTCCCAGTCGAAGCCCAAAGGGTTTCTCAGTTAGAAACCACAAAAGGCACAAAAGACACAAAAGGCACAAAGAGAAAAACACATAAAACAAGAGCACACTGTTTGACTTACCTTCAGTAAGTTCCTGTTTTGTGCCTTTTGTGTCTTTTGTGCCTTTTGTGGTTACCAGCCGACGCGGCCGAACCGGTTGATCACGTAAAGCATGAACGTCGCGATCACCGAGACGGTGACCGCCAGCGCAAACGCTTCGTTATCACGTCCCGCCTGCACGGCGTCGTAGATTGCAACCGACGCCGTTTGCGTCTTGCCGGGAATGTTTCCGGCGATCATTATCGTCACTCCGAAATCCCCCAGCGCGCGCGCGAAGGCGAGCGCCGTCGCCGCCAACACTCCTTTCGACGCCAACGGCAGCGTCACGCGAAAGAAGATCCGCCGGTTGTTCAATCCCAACGTGCGCGCCGCCGCTTCGAGATCCGTGTTCACTCCTTCAAACGCCGCGCGCAAACTCTTCGTCACCAGCGGCAGGGCGTGGATCGACGCCGCGATGATCGCAGCTGTGACTGTAAACGTGAGCCGAATCCCGAGCGTGCGATAGAGAAAACCGCCGACGGCCGAACGCGTCCCGAGCAGAACTAAAAGGTAATAACCGAGGACCGTCGGCGGCAGTACGAGCGGCAGCGTGACGAGCGCATCGACGAGGTTGCGGCCGGGGAACCGTTTGCGCGCGAGCAGCCACGCGAGTCCCGAGCCCGCGACCAATGCGATCAGAGTCGCCGCGGTCGCGACGGCGAAGGAAAGCCTGATGGGGAACCAGTCGATCACGGAAGTTAGTTACGACTGCTCTAAAGCTGCTGGTCTATGGACAGGTTGAAACGTCCGTAACATGATACAAGAAAACAGCGTCCCGACGATGATCCCGCACAGGTCCCACATCAGATCGGTGGCCGTGTCGTAAGGTCCCCAGATGCGTTTGCCGCCGAAATAGATCTCGTCCCACAGCTCGATGATCTCGTAAGCAGCGGAGAGGCTGAACACTATCGTTGCCGCAAAGAAGGCCGTGAGCGGGAGTGGCAAACGATACTTGTAAAGCAGGCGGCTGACGAACCACACGATCACGGGACTGACAAGCACCTGCACCATCATGTGCGCGAACTCGTCGTACTGCATTGGTCCAAACTGCCGCCCGTACATGCGAAAGAAATTGCCGAGCGCGTCGACCTGCAACGCGACAAATACGAGTCCGAGCAGCACGACGGGAACGCGGACGTGCAAACGCGCGCGCACGTAAAAATAGAAGATCGCCAGGAAGGCGATCGTGAACAGTGTGTTGAATGCGAGTGAGAGGTAACACATCTTCGTCAGGAACGCCGCACCGGCAAACAGCGAGAGCATGACGAATGGTATTTCGAGTTTATGTAGTAGAGTTGGGTTCACGTTAGTATTGGGTTTGACCAATGACCCTTCTCAAGCCCGGCATCCTGCGATTCGAGTCGCTGCCTTCGACTAACACCGAGCTCGCCCGGCGGGCGTCTGACGGCGCCGAGGAAGGGCTGTCAATTGTGGCTGATGAGCAAACCGCGGGCCGAGGCCGTTTGCAGCGCACGTGGTCGTCGCCGAAGGGCGCGGGCCTGTACTTCAGTATCTTGTTACGGCCCGCAATTGCGCAGGATCGGTGGCCCCTCATCACTTTCATGGCCTCGCTGGCGGTGGGTGACGCTTTGCACGAGGCGGGCGTACAGACCGATATCAAGTGGCCCAACGATCTTCTTTCAGGTGAGCGAAAAATCTGCGGCATACTCGCCGAGACGGTGGAGACGCCTGCCGGGCGCGCGGTGATCGTGGGGATTGGAATCAACCTGACTGCGGAGGCTTATCCGCGCGAGCTCGCGCCGGTCGCGACGTCGGTGGCTGAAGCCGCTGGACGGCCCGCGGAGCGTGAGACGATATTGGCGGGCTTGCAGAACGCACTGGCGCGCTGGTACTCGCTGCTCCACGAGCCGGACGGGCTCGATAAGATCGTGGCGGCATGGGCCGGACGGTCGTCGTACGCGAATGGGAAGCTGGTGACGGTGGCGAACGGCGATGAGGTCTGGCAAGGTATCACTCGCGGAATCGAGAGCGACGGCGCCCTGCGTCTTGAAACCGAGACTGAGGGATTGAAACTGATAAGAGCAGGCGATGTGAGTCTGCGGCCCCGACAGAACTGAATGTCAGATCGTAAACGAATCGTTTTGAACACCTTCGGATCGTTCGGCGACGTGCATCCGTACATGGCGCTCGGCATCGAGTTGCGAGCGCGCGGGCATGCGGTCGTCGTCGGGACGATGGAGGGGTATCGCGAGATGATCGAGAAGATCGGGCTCGAGTTCGCGCCGGTGCGGCCACAAATTCAGCAACCCAAGGAACAGGATGCGGAGATCATAAACAAGATCATGGACCCGAGACGGGGACCGCGGTTCTTGATGGAAGAGGTCGTGTATCCCGCGGTCCGCGAGAGTTATGCGGATCTATTAGCGGCTGTGCCCGGCGCGGATTTGCTGGTGACGCATCCGGCGGCGCCGGCCGGTCCGTTAGTCGGACGCAAGCTCGGCCTGCCGTGGATCTCGACGGTGCTGGCGCCGATGTCGTTCTTCTCAGCGTACGATCCGCCAGTGCCGCCATTCTGGCAGTGGACCAAAGCGTTGAGGCATCTCGGTCCGCGCGTGATGAAGTTTCTTCTGGACCTCAGCAAGGACCTATACAAAGAGAACGAAGTTACGAAGTTCCGCGATGAGCTGGGCATCGCTGACTACGGCCGGCCGTTGTTTGAAGGACAGCACTCGCCGCTTCGAGTGTTGGCGTTGTTCTCGAGGATCTTCGCGGCGCCGCAGCCTGACTGGCCCCCGCAAACCGAGATCACCGGCTTCTGTTTCTACGGCGGCGATCACGACTCGCCGTTTCCGCCGGCGCTGTCAGATTTTCTCGACAGTGGTCCACCGCCGATCGTTTTTACACTCGGCTCATCCGCGATCTGGGTGGCGCGCGATTTCTTTCGTGAAAGCATCGAGGCTGCTAAGCGCCTGGGCCAACGTGCGGTGCTGCTGATCGGCGACGAACGTAACCACCCCGGCGCGCTGCCTGAGGGAATGATCGCGGTCGAATACGTTTCGTATGAATCGCTGATGCCGCGCGCGAGCGTCGTCGTGCATCACGGCGGCGTCGGCACGACGTCGCACGGTCTGCGCGCGGGCGTGCCGACGTTGATCGTTCCGTTCGCTTTCGATCAATCAGACAATGCTGAACACGCGCAGCGTCTCGGCGTCAGTCGTACCGTGTATCGCAATCAGTATCGTGCGCCGAGAGTCGCTGCTGAGTTGAATAAGTTGTTGCGTGAGCCGTCGTATGGGGAGCGGGCTGCTGACGTCGGCCGCCGGATCCGCCAGGAAAACGCGTCGGCCAGGGCGGCTGATTCGATCGAGCAAGTGTTGCTGGGGACGACGAGAAATCAGAGCGAGGAGCTGGCTTATGCTTCTGGCGATTGACGCCGGCAACACGAATATCAAGTTGGGTCTTTTCCAGGGTGCGGAACTGCTGGCGAACTGGCGGCTGGCTACCGACCGTTCTCGTACGGCGGACGAGTACGGTAACGACGTACGCGGGTTGTTCGCG
>DASRIM010000470.1:0-24426 GCA_035649995.1 Pyrinomonadaceae bacterium
TGTCGTCCGTGTGCGCGTGCGCGGCACTGTGCCCGCTGCCGGCGCTGTCGGAACGATTCGCGAAGCCGCGCTCGTCTCGCGCAGCGGCGACAACGCGACACTCTATAACCGCGTGACGTTCGCTCCGATTCAAAAGACCGATGATCACGAACTCACTCTGTTTTGGGAGGTCGGTTTTCCCTACGGCGACCTGCAATGGCTGCTCTAACTACCCGGCCGGGAGGCAATAAATGAAAAGCGCTCTCAACCTGCAACTACAAGGATTTCCCGCCGCGAACCGCGACGCGGAGATCACGCTCGTCAACACCGCCACGAACCAGACCATCAAGCGCAACCCGTTTCTCGATGGATCGCTGACGGTGCGCGACATCGATCCCGGCGTGTGGGACGTGAAGGTCACGCATCCGAACGTCATCGCGCCGGTCTTCACCGGCAAGGTGCGAGTCTTCCCGCAACCCCGACCGACGTTCATGCCGATTCCGATTCCGGAAGTCGTGTTCAGAGACACGCCGATCAGAGACATACCCGACGCGAACCTCGCGCCGGTGCAGCAGGCCGTGCAGCGAGCCGCGGATTCGCTTGGTCCAATCGCGGCGAAAGCGCCCGGTGAAGTAATCCGTGCTTCGGATTGGAACGTGTTGGCGGGCGCGGTGAAAGATCTCGCGGACAATGTGCTGCAACTGTCGCGGCTGGTATCGCCTCGCGGGCACGATCATCCGGAGATCGCGGAGAAGATCGCGGAAGTTCAGGACAACGTGCGCCGCTTCTCGGAAGCGTTCGGACGCAGCCTGCTCGAGTTTCGCCGCGAACTCGAAGCCGAGTTTCTGCGGCAACGACTCGCCGGCGCGCTCGACGATCTCGGAGCGCCGCCGAACACTCGCGACGAGTTGCTCGGGAGAGTCACGACGCTCAAGGGCGCCCTGCAAGCCGACACGACGTCGTTCACGGCGCAGTTGGCGAACACCGGCAATCGCGTGCTCACCACGATCGCCGAGCTCCAGGCCGCGCAGCCCGAACGTCCTCAGACCGCGAATGTCCAGATCGTGCAGCAGGTCATGCAGCAGTACGTCACTTCGGGCGCGGTAACGAGCGCGGATGCCGAGTTGAAGATGTACAACCGCACCGGCAGCGCGTCCGGCGGCAAGCTCGCGGGCGGTTTCGCGCGACAGTAAAAGGAGGGATGCGATGCCAACGCCAGAAGATCTGCAACGGCTGCGCGGTCTGCTGAATCAGCTCAATTCAATCGGCAACGTTCAACGCGGCGAACTGATTCGCGCCGAAGACTGGAACGCGCTCGTCGAGGCCGTCTCGAACGTGGCCCAGGCAGTGCTCAGCGCTGAAGCGACTGAGACCGTTCCGCCGCACGAACATCCGGACCAGGTCTCGTCAGGCTGGCTGTCGCCGCAACTTCGCGAAGCCTTCGAACGCGGGCCGCTCGCCGACCCGGCCGCGCAACAACGGCTGCTCGAGCTCGAGCAGGGACTGCGACGTCTCAGCGAACGACTCGACGAGAGCCGCAATCGTGTTGACGAGTTTCGCGGCCGGTTGACGGACATCTTCACACGCGACATCGAGCGCGAGGCGGCCGTGACGAGCGTACGGCGCGCGGTCGAAGGCGTCACCGATCCGCGGCCGGATCTGCTGAACATTCGCAACACGCTCGCGTCCGTGCAACGCGAAATGGGAAGCGTGTTGCAAGCAGCTTCCCGGCTGACCGTCGACGGGCAAGTGGTGGACCTCGGCAACGTCGTGAACCGCGTGGGCCAACTCGAAGGCTTACGCGATCGCCTGCGTCTCGCGAACGGCCAGTTACTCGACGGCGCCGCCTTCGAACAACGGCTCGCCGAAGTCACGACTCGCAGTGTGTCGCAGCAACAACTCGACGACGCAATCCGCACGCGCCCGACGCAAGTGCCGACCGAAGTGCTCTCCGGGATCGAAGATCGTTTGGGGACAAACCTGCGAAACCAGGTAAACGGAACGCTCGAAACGTTCGGCACGCAGATTCGCGGCGAGGTCACCACGCGGTTGGGAAACGTCGGCGACCTGGTGAACTCGCGTTTGAACGACGCGCTTCCGGCCGTCACGCAGAGCATCAACACAACGCTCACCGCGTCGATCGAAACGGCTCGCCGCGCTGCGATTGACGCGGCGATTGCCGGCGCGGGCCAGGCGCTCAACACTCGCGAACAAGCGATCCGCGCTGATCTGCAATCAGGTTTGGCCGAACTGCGCACCGGCATACCCGCGACAGTGCGCGCCGAAGTGGGCCAACAGTTGCCGGCCCAGCTCGCCGGCGTCCGCACTGACCTGACCGCCGTTAACAGACGTCTCGATCTCGTCTCCGCGCAAGCCACGCGTCAAGACGAGACACTCAACCAGCACTCAGTCGTAATCGCCGCGATACCGCAGGACCAGGCGAACCTGCGGACAGAATTGCGCCAGAGCCTGCTCACGGAAATCGACGTTCGCTTCACGAACTCGACGCGTTTGCTCGACGATCGGCTGGCTGCATTCGATCGCACGCAAGCTGATCGCTTCCGAAACCTCTCCGACGATCTGCGGCGTCAATCGTCCGACACGGCGCAGCGGATCGCGACCGAAACTGCTTCCGCGCAGTTGAGAGATCTGCGCGCACAGATGCTCGCCGAGATTCGCAGCGTGGCGCGCGAAGAGGTCACCGTCGGCATTCGCGACCAGGTGAGGTTGCAGGTCAACGACGCCGTGAAGGATCGGTTCGCGGAGGTGCCGGGATTGATTGCGACGGAGGTGCGGCGGACCAATGTCACCACCGGCGTTACGAGAGATCCGAACTTGATAATCGGGGGCAGGATCGGCGGAGGACAATAGACTTTGCTTTCGGAGTTCGAAAGAAGACTGGCGGATGTACTCGGCGCGCGGCTGCCCGTTCCGTTGCGCGGCCAGGTCGACGTTGCCCCTGGACGCGATGACGCGCAAGTCGTGCTTTCGGTCCGTCACGTCGAGCCGCTCGACGAACACCTGCACGGCATTCGACCGGAAGTCGTGCCGGGTGCGTCAACACAGCGGCGCGTCGTTCGCCTGCGTTGCGACGTCGGTCTCGACGTTCGTCTGCTGGCCAACCAGACGCGATCGACGCAACTCAGAGCACTCGACACCGTTATGTACGAGCTCGACGATCCGGGCTTTCGCACAGGCGCACGCCTGCAACCGACTGACGGCTCCGATCCGGGTTTCCTCGTGAATCGAATGTTCGTGTCGTTATCGGATCCGCCGCAGTCGATCACGCTGCGGGCGGAAGGTCTGTTCTGGCCGCCGGACGTGGCCGGCGAAACTGGCCCTGTGATTGAACGAGCGCAACTGCGAATCTCGATGCAGCCGTTGCGAATCATCCCCGCGCAGCCGCGTCTGACCGCGGGTGGTCCAACAGTCGATCTCACGATCGAGTTTGGCGCAACGGGAACGATGCGAGTCGAACGCGGCGGACGAGTGACGTCGCTGCCGTTCGGCTCAGTTGTGGTGGCAGTCGAAGACACTGGCGGGCGCCCGGGCGCGGGCACGCTTGCGGGCGGCAACGCTGGACCAGCAGGTTCGCGGACGATTGCCGTCGCCGCCGGGCAGGCCGCGTTCCAGTACACACCGCCGGCGCAGGCAGCGTTGGACCAGTTGGTTGTCTCGCTCGACGACGGCGAAGGCGGCATCGGCATCGAGCTCGGAAGGTTCCCGCTCGAGGTACGCGGAGTTTAGGGATATGGCAGCAGCAACCATCGCCGTCAACGAAGTCACTCGCGACCGCGAAGTGGTCAGCGTGCGAGCTCCGCGCAACGTTGCGGCCCCCGGGTTTGCGCACACCATTCGTTGGCAAAGCGTCGCCGGCGCGACAGCGGCGGAGGTGGAGCGAGCGAGCGTGTTGCTTTCGCCGGCGCTCGCGTCGGAAACGCACCAGGACGTTTCGTTCAGCAACGACGGCGGTTGGGTCGTCACGGTGCCGCCGAAGAAACGAGTGAAGACGTTGACGCTGCGCGGAATGAAACCGGCGGGCCGAGACGAGTTGACCAACTCCGACGCTGTGCGCGGCGCCGGAATGAGCCTTGCGGTCTCCTTTCCACCGGTTGCTGGCGGCGGCTGGGACTCGCCGCGTTTCGCAGTTCCGTCAGTGGATGCGCAGAACATGGTGCCGCGAACGTTGACCGGCGCGACGTTTTCGAATCGTGTGTTGACGCTCGGCGATTCCGTTCCCGCGGCGAGAGTGCGCGTGTCGCTGGTGACCGGCGACGAGCCGCGCGAGTTCGTTACACAGGCGGCGGACCTGTCACAGATCCACCTCGGCACGGAAACAGCAGCGCATAACATCAAGCTGGTTGGACCAGACGGCGCGACGCTTTGGCAGCTACCCGAATACGATCCCGACGCGCCCTCAACCGAAGTCGATATTCGCGCTTCACTCGAGTTGGCGCTCGACGCCCGGGTCAAAAGTGGTGAACCGATCGAAGCGACGTTTACCGTCACCGCCGATCCGCCCGCGGAGGCGACCGTTGCGTTCACGCGTGTCGTTGGCGCGTTGTTGCGAGTCAACGAAGGTGTGGTGCGAACGGAACTGAACGGCGATCCTTTGCGGCTCGTCCTTGGCGGCGGCGAGCTGGCGAATGAAACACCGTCATCAGCGATTGGCGATCTCACGATCACTTACGCCGGCATTCGCATTCTCGAAAGTGCTTCCGACGAACCGCTCGCGACTGACGCGGAAGTCAGCGGCGTCATCGCGGGTGCGAATGGAGTTCTGAAGATCTTTGCACCGCAGGCGCTTGAAGGCATCACGCCGGCGCGGATCGGGATCATCGGCAGGGCGCCGGAAGAATGCGAGCTCTCGCTCGAGTTTGTCTCCGTGAACGGCGGCATCGCGGCGTCGCCCGTTGGACCACCGGCAGTCATGGCGTTGACGCCCGACAACGAGATTCGCACTCGCTGGGTCGACATGCCCGCGGGCGTGACGTTGAGCGGGCCGCTCGGTCTGCGCGTGCGCGCGAACCGCGGCCGTTTCTTCTGGGTCACTCGCGATCAACCACTCGCGCGTCTCGCGATTCACGATCCCGATCCCGGCGGGCGTGCACTTTTCCTCGGAACGTCACGTTTGAAAGACATCGTCGAGACAAACTCGCACGAACCGGCTTTTCGCTTTCCTGCGGCTGTGTTTCGCAACGTCGCACCAACGCTGCGTTCCGACCTGTTTCTAACCGTGGATATTTCCGATCTGACGTTGAGGTACGCGCGATGAGTCTGCTCGAGGATCTACAAAGTCTCGACCTCAGCGCGATCGTGAACGCGCGCGGCTTGATCAGCGGATCCGTCAGCACGCCGGAAGTGCAGTCGATCCTGCAAGGCGGTGCGGCGTCGAGTGCGCTGGGCAGTCTCGGCGGCGGTCTCCAGTCGCTGCAAACGTCGTTTCCGAACGCGGAGTCGCTGCTGCGTCCGGTGGTCCAGGCTGTGGAAGGGCTTGGCGTTCACTTCGACGTCCAGGGTTTGCCGCTGCCCGCGTTCACTGAAGCCGTCCGGGAAGGCGCGACGATCGCCAGCCGCATCGTGTCGATGGCCGGCAGCAATCCATCAGACTTCGGACAGATCTTCGGCACGTCGCTCGGGCAGGTGTTGGACGTCGTGCAATCGAAAGCCGGCGAAGCCGGCGGATCGTTGGCCTCGCGAGCGGGCGCGTTTGGCGAGCTGGTCCGGCTAGTCGATGGAAACGCCAATCTGCGCAACCCGCAGGCGGTTGCGGAACTCGCGGCGGAGATCTTGTTGCCGTTTCCGAAAGCGAGTCTGACCGGACTGCGCGACGGCGTTCAGTTGGTGCTTTCCGCATCGGCCGAGGTCTCGCTTCCGTCCGGCCGTTTGTCGGGTTTACTCAGTGCGCTCGACGCTGTGACGGCAGCCGCTGAACGCCGCGACGCTATCGCGGTCGAAGCCGCGATTCGCCGCGTCCGCGAAACGCGCGCCCAAACACTCGACACACTGCGCGACGATCTTCGCTTCGCCATCGAACAGATCGATCGGCTTCGTCTCCCGCAACTGCTCAACCCGCTGGTCCAACTCAGCAACACCATCAACATCGGCGGCCAGGGCGCGATCGACTTCCTCGAAGACTTCCGTCTAATCCTGCGCGAAACGCGCGGGCACATCGAAAACTTCGATCTCGAACAGGCGCGCGCGTTTCTCGAGATGCTGCCCGGCCTGATAGAGACCAATGCGCGCGAGGTCATCGAGACGCCGATCAACCTCGCAGTCGAACGCGCGAAAGAAGCCGTGCGCAACCTACTGCGACACGTACCGATTCGCGAGTTGCGAGACGAGTTGACCCGTTTTCTGCACAACGCGGCGGTCGAGATTCAAAACGCGAACCTCGACGGACCAGCCAACGCGGCGCGCGAGGCGTTGTCCACGGTCGCCAACACGCTCAACTCCGATGGCCTCGTGGCGCAGGTGCAGGCGGCGCTTCAGGAAGTGAACCAGGTGATCTCCGGCGCACTCGACGGCATCATCGAACCGCTCGAAACCATCGCCGGCGAAGTAGACCGTCTCGCCGGCGAGGCGCAGGCGATTCTCGATCGTCTCGCGGCCGGACTGGCCCAGTTCCAAACCGCCATCAACTCGCTGCAAGTCGCAATCGACGGGCTCGGCATCGAACAAACCGAACAGCAGATCGTCGAGGCGCTCCAGCAACTCCGGCAGACGGCGGAGGAATTACTCTCGAACGTTCCACTTCCGGAACCGTTGCGCCCGCAAGTCGAGCAACTCATCGAGCTACTTCGCGGCATCGACTTCGAGGAGCTGATGCAACCCGCGCGCGACGTCGCGGCGCAACTGCAAATACCCGGCGACGTCGCAGCCACGGTCGAAGGCGGCTTACAACGCGCGAAAGAAGTGATCCAAAACCTGTTGCCGCAGGAACTCATCGATTCGATCACCGACGAAGTGAACGACGCGCTCAACGTGATCAGAAACTTCAATCCCGCTTCCCTGCTTCCCGACGTGACGGGCTTCCTGAACGAAGCTGCAAGCGCGATCGAACGTCTCGACCCGCGGCCCATCGCCGAACAGATACGCGGCCCGTTCCAAACCATCCTCGACCTGATCGATCGCGCACATCCGCGCACACTGCTCGCGCCCGTCATCGACGCGTACGACTCCATCCTCGGCCACATTCCCGTCCCCGACGCGCAAACGACTTCGAATTCAGTGCTTCAGGCATACAACTCCGCGGGCACCGTCGTCGGCAGATCGATGGTCGCGCCCATGCGCCAACTCGATCCTGACAGCGAGACCGAAGTCGCCGATCCTTCCGAACGGCCCGCGCCGACGCCGACGTTGCCGCCCAACCGAAATGAAGTGCATCCCGGCGACGCGATACGTCTACTCGGTTATCTGCCCGCGAAGCTGCGCGAGATCCTGTCGGCACTCGGCGCTGGACCAGCCGGTGAGGCGCTGCGCGCGATCGACGGGCTGTCGGCCGGTCTTGCGCGCCAGTTGCGAACAGTGCAATCCGCGCTTTACGACATCCAACGCCGGCTCGATGCTTCGTTCGAAGAGATGCTGGTGCTGCTTGGACCAGCGCAACTGCGCGCGCAGTTTGCTTTGAATGCAAACTTCGCGGGGCAGGCAAACTTTCAGGCGTCGATGGACGTCCTCGCGCTGGTTGGCCCATCGTCCATCCGCGCGGAGTTACAGGATTCGATCAACGCTACGCGCGCTGCCGCACGCCAGGCTGCGTCGCATTCCGGCGGTTCTGTTGCCGCGTCAATCGAACGAGCCGCGGTCGCGTTGGAGTCGTCGCCGCTGTCGAGTCTGACGACGGATCTCGATCGTCTGCTCGCGGCGCTCGACCCGGAGCCGATCGCTGCCGAGATGGACGCGATCGTCAATCTCATCCTCCAACGCGCGCCGCAGATCATGCAGGACCTGCTGCCTGACGCGCGCCTTTTCGTGCAACGACTCAAACGCATCCTGAACCTGTTCAATCCCGGCACGCAGGCGCAGAAGTTCCTCGCCGTGCTCGACGTGCTGCGCGACGAGCTCGATCTCTTCAACCCGGCGCGGCTGGCCGACGAGCTCGCCGAGATTCACGCCGTGATCCGCGGGATCGTCGCTGCGTACGACCCGCGCATCCTGGCGGAAGAGCTGTTCCAGGTCGTGAGAGCCGTCGCCGATCAACTGCGCGGGCTCGATCCGGCAACGCTGCTCGGCGACATCACGTTCCTTCAGGACACGATCGATCGGCTCGCGCAGGCAAACCCCGCGACGCGTTTGCAGGGCATCGGCGCTTCGCTCGACGAAGTCGGCGAGCGGCTGGGCGAGATCGACATCGATGCGCTGATCGCATCGGTCAATCAACTTGGCCCAAGGCTGGTGACATCTTTTGAGCACGCTCTCGACGCGATTCGCAACGAGATCGTCGCGCTGCTCGAGTCGCTGCAATTCGCCACCGGCAGCGCCAGCGCTTCCGTGTCGGTCTCAGTAGGTTAAGAGCAATGGAAGAAATCCGCGTCATCTTTCGCATTCCCGGCACAGACGATCAGCTCGTGTACGAGCGCACGGACGAAGGCCGTCTGCTGCGCATCACGGGCGGCGGCCGGGTCTATTACGATGCGACTGAAGAAGGCCGGACAGTTTTCGACGACGGGTTCGTGACGTCGATCCAAACCGAATTACCCGGCGGCCTGCTGCGCACCATGCGCGCGCTCGGACGCACCTGGATCGAATCGTTCGCGTGGGATACGAAAGGCCTGCTGACGGAGATCGACGGCGTGAAAGTCGGTTACGACGATCAGCAGCGCATCGTCTCGTGCCGCGGCGAAGGAGGCGACTGGTTCTACGCGTACTCCGGCCCGTACCTCACCGTGATCGATACTCCGCACGGACTGCGACAGATCACACGCGCTGACGATGGCCGGCCTGTCGCGGTGCGGAACGGCGCTAACTTCACCGAGATTGTCTACGACGCGGACGGACATCGATTACCGAAGCGTCCCCGAGCGCACAACTGGAACCGCGACGCCAGCGGCCGCTTGTGGACCATCACCGGCGACGACGGCAACGTCGTGCTGACGTACATCTGGGAACGTTACCAGTGTCTCGCCTGCATCGCCGGAACCGTCGGCGATCCACTCGCCGCCGTCTATTCGCTGGACCTGACCGGCACTCCGATTCGCGTCATCACGCGCGATTCGATCCGCCGCTTTCCGCGCGACGCATTCGGCGAGTCGTTGCTTCACGAACGCAATGTGCCCGGACTGTTTGGCGGCGCAATCGACAACGGGCTCGTCTACCTGCCCTTCCGCCGGCTCGACCCATTCACGGGATCGTTCGACGCGCCCGATCCGATGCACGGCGAGCAAAGCGATCCGCGTCGTGCCGCCGGCTACACTGGACCACTCGCAGTCGAGCTGCCTGCATCGGGCCCTTACACGGTCTGCCGCAACAATCCGCTCACGCTCGCGGATCCGACCGGAGCAATCTCGGATTACTGGTGGCTGGTTCCGAGCTCGCTCACGTGGAGTTTGCAGAACACGATCGGCAGTTTGCTCGGCATGTGGTTGAACCTCGAGTTCTCGCCGTTGGGAATGATCGTGAGTGCGTGTGCCGGCGCCAATCCGTTCGACATCGAGGGAATCAGCGCGCACAACTACGACGCCTTCGCGTTGCGCAGCGACGGTTGGCTCGCACGACTCAACGCACCGACTGTTCGCGGCAGAAGACGGACGTGGACCTATCAGTTCCTCGTGAACGCGCCGTCGATTAACTTCACGAACCTCGAAGACGCGCGGCTCTTCGCTCCCAGTGCGCGATTTCAACCGCGGCTCTACGGCAACGTTCTACGCTGCACGCCGGCAAACAATCCCTCGTTCATTCTGCGCGGCCAGCGCACTCCACCGAACGGAGCGAACCTGCTCGACTGGACGCGTCACGGCGGCACGGCTGAGCCGGTAATTCCGGGTTCGCTCGTGCCCATGTATCCGGCGGGTGGTCTGCATTTCGGTAACGTGCAGGCGGGAGTTCACCAGCAGTCTGGCGATCTCGTCGAGTTAGAACCATCAGGCTCGGTGTTGAGCGGAACGGTCTCGCAACGCGCATTGCTCACTGTCGACGGCACTGGTCTGGGTCTGGCCGTTGATGGTTTCATCGTGTTGACCGCAAGCGGCGGCGGAGCGGTTGAAGTCACGCGAATAATCTCCATTAACGAAGAGAATGGAAAGACGCTGGTGCGTGCCGACACGACGGGCACGGCGCTCGGGACCAGCGGCATCCGTCTCGAAGGATTGTCAGCCATCGTTGGAACTGAAAACCTCACGCCGATCGCCGGACAGAATCAACGGCTGAATCTCGCGGGCTCGTCGAACGATTACCGGCCCAACTCGACCGTTATTCGTCTGAAACGAGGCGGCGCGGTCGTGGGATCGGCAAAGGTCACCGGTCTCGAAGCGCAGATCGCCCTCGATGAACGCGTGCCCGACGCGCTGGGAAACACGCTGCGCGTCCGTCCGGCCGTCGCGTCCGGAAATTTCAACGGAAGGTTGACTGCGAATCCGAATGTCTTTCGCGTACTCGGCGGCGCGCTGCCCGGCGCGGGAACAGGCGTGGTCGTTGGCGCCGGCGCAAATGCGATCGCCGCGATCGTGGTATCGACTTCGCCCACACCGCCGGAGGTCACCGTCGATCGTGCGCTGACGGCGCTCGGCGGCGACGGCACCAACGTGCCGTGGCAGAACCTCGCGCCGTTGCCGTCGATCGGCGTCCGTTCAGGTGCCCCCGAAGCTGAAGCGCGGATAACGTACACGCCCGATCGCGCGGGCACAGCTCCGACGACAGGGTTCGTCTGGATCGAAGGCGCCGGCATTGCAACTCGCCGCGTCGTTGCACTCACCTTCGACGCGATCGTCCTGGGCCAACCGCTTCCCGACGCGTTAGCGGATCCGTTCTCGGTCGATCGATTCACGCTGCAAGCGCCCGACGTGGCCAATGTCACGACGACGAGCGCGCAAGGACTCGCGTTAAGCGCGGCCCCGCCGACGGGCGCCGCCGCGTTCCACGTTATTGAACTTACCGGCGCCGCGCTCGCCGCAGGTACGAACATCGTCAACAACGTTGCCATCGCGGGCGACACGGGAACAGTCTCGATCGATCCTGAATCGGCGCCGAATTTAGTTCCCGGACAGATCGTCATCCTTCAGTCAGGCACAAACCTCGAAGCCGCGGCAGTATTGCGTCTCCGTCTAACGGTGACGTTGAGCCGCCCGTTAACGCTGAGCGCGACCGGTTTGGAAGCGGTGTTACTTGGACCAGGCAGTCCGGTGTATACGGCAGTGCGTCGCGGCGATCGCACGTTCCGCGTGCTTCCGTCTGTGACCAGCGGCGCCACTACGAGCGGCACCGACCTGCCTCGATTTACAGTCGGAGAGCTCGTGCAAGTGATTCTGCTGTCGAGCTTTACCTTCTCGCCCGCGGCTGGGCTAGCCTTCGCGTTGATTGACAGAGTGTCGGTGGTAATCACGAACGACGCGGGCAACGAGATTAACTACACTTTCGAAATCAACGACGGCCTTGCGCCGCTGACCACCGCGACGACCACCACCAATGCGCCAAACGCTCCTGCCGGAACGATCGGCGTCGCCGTTGTTTCGAACCCCGCCACGGCCACGCCCGCACAAACGATCGCCGCGATCATCGCCGCGATGCAGGCCAACGCCTTCATCGTGACGACAACCTCCGACGGTGGTTTCGAAGTCCATCACGCACGGCCGATCGTTCGCCGTCCGACAATCACGGGAACGGCTTTCGGAAATCTCGTCATCACACCGAGCGAACGACTGTATCGAGTCGAAAACGTAAATGGGACCACGCTCACCGGCGCTAATGACGAAGCCATCATTCCGGCGACGCTCACGAATCTTACGGTCACGCGGCTCGCCGTTCTGGATCCGCAAACCGGCTCGTCGCGTCTTGGCCTCGACGGCGAGTCGATTTCGCCGACGCAAGTCCGTTTCAACGTCTGGTCGCCCGGTGATTTCGACTTCGACGACAACCGTCTCGGCATTGTCGATGGAGCGAACGTGTTTGCAGTGCGCGCGGGGCTCGGAAATCAGACGCTCGACGTCGTCTTTCTCAACGCGCCCACGCTTGCTGGTCCACTGGCGCTAACGCTGCCCGCGCAAGCTGCGCCCGCTGCCGGCGCCGGCACCGGCACAGGTTTCTCCGCACGTTTCACGCTCGACGGCGCGTCGCTCAACTTTCTCGACACGCCGCTTACGTCCGCGCTGACGGGGCTCGTCCTCGTCGTTCCCTACATCGAAACGACACGCCGAGTAAGCGGCAACCTGAGCGCCGGCAAAGTTCGAATTCCCAACGATCACGAAAACGTCTCGCTCGAGCTCGATCGCAGGCAAGCTCTCGAAGAACACGAACTGGTCCATACGCAACAAGCCGCGAAGCTTGGTCCATGGATGTTCGCCTACTTCCCGCTGTGGCTCGTCGAACTGATCACGGAGTTCGCGGGCAACGCCGGGATGCCGGAGTTTGGCCGCTATGTGCCGGCAACGATTGGTACGAACCAGATCACTATACCGGCTGTTTCCGGCGTCACCATCAACGCCGAGGATTACGTTCAGGTCGCGCAGAGCGGGCGCGCCGAAATCGTCAGGCTCGGCGCTAAGACTGGCGACGTTTACGCGCTCAACGGCGAGATGATGCAGAAGCTGGCCCAGAAGAACATCGTCGCTGGTCCAGCACAGGCGCGCCGCGAAGAGAGTGGCGCTGTGGAAGTCGGCGAGTGGCTGGTGAACATCATGCAGTTTCTGACTGTGGGCGGGCTGATGAACCAGATCACCGTGCTCGGCTGGGGCGGCGTTATCTCTCTAATCACGATGTTCATCCAGTGGATCCGCGGCATGGCGCGCAACAAGGTCACCGCGCAACTCGCCGCCGATCACGTCACGATCACGCTGCCGGCCGGGGAAAACGTCGATGGGCTTGCCGTCAATTCGCTGGTGGCGTTGCAGTCGGGCGATCAAACGTTCGTGCGGCCGGTGCAGTCGATAAACGATCGGACCATCGTGCTGGCGACCGCCGTGCCGCTACAGGGCGAAGTGCGCGTTTCGTCGTATTCGACGTCCAGCGCGTTGTTCCCGTTCTGGCACAACTACTTTCCGGCGACGTTCCCGGATCCGAATCGGCCCGCGTCGTTGCAGGTCCAACGCGTCGGGACTGACACGCTGGAACTGTCCATACACGATCGGGTTCACATTCGCAGCAGCGGCGGTCATGGTTTCAACACGGTCGTCACGTTCGTCGGTGAAAACGGTCTGATCGAGGTCGAGGACGAAACGCTGGTCCATGAAGGCCAGACTGAAGAATACTTCATCGCCAAGATCGGCGAAGACGATCCGATGGGTTTTACCGACCAGTTCCTGCTCAATCAACTGCACATCGGCTGGATGCAATACCTGCACGATCCGTTTGGGCAGATTGTCTATCGGGCGCGGCCCACCAGCACGGCCGGACAGATCTTCGCGCGTTCGGCGCGTTATCTGTTCGGGACGCAGGGTTGGTCCGTGCTGCCTATCTTCGGTTACTTCTGGTGGGACAACGCGTTCAAAGGCAGCAATCCGCATCGATCTCACATGGAACAGGAGGCGTCGCATCGCAGCGGCGATCTTTACTGCCCGATTGGCAGCTTGCACGGTGACATCAGCGTCGTCGGCGACGTCGTGCGTTACTGGTTGACGGCAGACGGCGGAGTGAAGGACTTCGATCCGCCGATCGACATGATCAATCTCGGCGTGCAGGATGCTCCGGGCACCAACGCGTTGCAATACATCTCGGTCACACCGGCCGTGAGCGGCGGGCTTCCCAACGGGACGTTCGTGGCTGACACTTTCGCGCAGCTCACCTCGACTTTAGCGTTGCAGGGCGTGGCCCATCGCGGCTGGATTCCCGTAAATAATACTTTGGAGCGATCGTCCGGCGCGTACGTCGCATTCACGCGGCCGGGTTCGCACACCGTGACCGGAGCAACCGGGCTTCCCAGCGTCGGCCAGTCGCTTGACGCACAAACAAACGGCTTCCCCGAGATCATCACTTTCACGCGCGCGGTCGCGGACGTTGGCGTGACGCTTGCGACGCTGCCAGTCGCCGACAGCAGCGGGACTCCGATCGACCTCATTCCGTTTCAACGAGCGACGTTTGCGGTTACTCCAAATGGAAATCGCGTTTACCGCGCGACGCTGTTGGAGCCTGGAGCGATCGCGACGGTCGAAAACAATCTCGAGCTGGTGATGCAGGGGATCGCGCCCGGTGGAGCGCCCGGAGGCCTGGTCACTGAGAACGTTGAGATCAGCCGCTTCTATCGCTTCAACAGCGCGAGCGGAACGTTCGACTCCGTCCTGGGCGCTGTGCATCTTCCGGCGGACGTCGACGTCGCCGTGCGAAGACTACAGATTCGTCTCGTCGACACGCTGCCGATGCGCGCCGCGGCTAATCCCACGGATGCTGCGATAACTACCATTCGTCCGGGCGGCACCGCCGTGATCCTCATTCCGGCGCCATTTTCCGCCGCAGCGATCACGACCGCCGTAACAGGCACGCCATCACTCACGCCGCAGATCACGCCGCTGACGCCGGTGCCTGAAAACGCGCAGGCTTTCGTTCGCGACGGCGGGATCGTCAACGTTCTCTTCCCCATCGATCAACCACCTGAAGCGGATGCCGAAGTGACGATCACGATCCGCGTTGGACCAGCCGCAGGCCCAACGGTTCCAGTAACATCTCGTATCACCGTCAATCCGCATTTCACGCTGGGCAGCGCAACCGGCTTCAACATCAGCGCCGGCACGCCACTCACACTTCGCTCCAGCGACGGCACGAACATCGCTCTCGTGGGAACGCTGAATGGCATAACGGCCGCCCCGAGCGGCGCCGATCTCGTCCTGACCGTTACCACCGCCCCGGCCGGCCCTCAAACTGTACTGGTCGTCGACACCGCCAACAACCAACGCATGGCTCGCCGAACGATAACGGTCGTGTAATCGACTTCAATCCGTATTGAACTGTATAGTTTGCGGAATTGTCGTTCGAGGTTGAGTGAAAGTGCGAATCGTTTTAATGATTCTATTGCTGGCGGCGGCGGTAGCCGTTCGCGGCCAGGCGGGCAGCGCCGAGATAACGGGCGAAGTGCGGGACTCGGCCGGTGCTCTCGTCACACAGGCTCGCATCAGTATTACTCAGACTGCAACCAGTCACACTGTCACCACTCTTGCCGGCTCCGGAACGTATTCGGTTATCAACCTGAAACCAGGAACCTACAACTTCACCGTCGAAGCCACGGGCTTCAAACAACTCGTGCGCGAGAACGTGCGGCTGCAAACGGGTGAACGGGTCCGCCTCGATTTCGTGCTCCCAGCGGGCGCGATCAGTGAAACCGTCATCATTCGATCCGATGCGCCGTTGTTGCGGACGGAAGCGGGCAGCCTGGGACAGGTTATTACCCAACGGAAGATCGTCAACATCCCGCTCAACGGACGAAACTTTCTGTCGCTGGTCGGTCTCTCCGCCGGTGTCGCACAACCGCCGCCAACCAGTGCTGGTCCATCCTTTCCGCGCATCAACGGCGGACGCCCGCGCACCAATGAATATCTGTTCGATGGTATCTCCGTGCTGCAACCCGAACCCGGTCAGGTGGCGTTCTTTCCGATCGTCGAAGCGATTCAGGAGTTCAAGGTCGAAGTAAATAGTCCGCCCGCGGAGTTCGGAAGGTTCAATGGCGGGGTAGTGAATCTGACGACGAAAGCGGGCACGAACGACTTTCACGGGACGGCGTTCGAGTTTCTTCGCAATGAAGTCTTCAATGCTCGCAACGTCTTCAGCTCCGCGAACCAGCAGAAGCCGGTGTTTCGGCGGCACCAGTTTGGCGGCGTGTTTGGCGGGCCGATCAAGTCGAACCGGACGTTCTTCTTCACGGATTATCAGGCGACGAGACAGTTGATCGGACGTGTCCGCACCTCGACAGTGCCGACGTTGGCCCAACGGAACGGCGATTTCTCAGCGACTCTGGGTGCGCCGTTGTCCTTTCAAGGTAATCCTGTAACCGTGCTGGACACGAATGGGAACACGATCCCGGTGCGCGCAGGTCAGATATTTCGCCCGTCCGACCATCGCGCCTACGCCGGCAATATCATCCCTGTGGGCACGTTCGATCCCGTTGCCGCATCGCTCTTGCAGCGCTATCCCGCACCGACTTCCGGTGACGCCGCCAACAATTTCACGCGCGCAGGAAACGAATCGCAGGACCAGGACCAGTTCGACGTCCGTATCGATCATCGGGTGTCAGCGAAAACCCAATTCTTCGCTCGCTACTCTTTCGCGCAGGATCTGACCGACCCGGTAGCGCCCCTGCCAGACGGTAGCGGCAACGTCACGACGGGCGCAATTGGTCTAACAGACACACGCGCACAGAGCATAGCCGGCAGCATGATCCATGTTTTCAATCCAGAGCTGGTAAACGAGCTCCGCATCGGTTACACGAGACGCACAGTCAATCGCGATGCGTTGCAGCTCGACGCGCCGCCGTCTGACAGTCTGCACCTTCCCGGTATTCCTACCAACGGCGCTTTCGAGAATACTTTGCCGTCGTTTTTGATCGATGGTTTGCAACCGCTCGGTTCACCAGCGAACACGGCTTCGCAGTTCACCACGGACGTCACACAGATCTTCAACGCTTTGTCCAAACAACATGGACGTCATTCGCTGAAAGCCGGTGTCGATTTCCGCTGGGAGCGTTTGAACGTGATTCAACCTCCATCGCCGACCGGGCAATTTCGTTTCAGCTCGCTGTTCACTAACGCACAGGCGATTCCTGCGGTTGGTTCAATGCTGGCACCGTTCACGGGAAACGCGCTCGCGAGTTTTCTCCTCGGCCAGGTGCAAACGTTTTCGATCGACATTCAACAGAACGTCATACGCCCGCGCGCACACATCCAGGAATACTTCGTCCAAGACAGTTGGCAGGCGTGGTCTCGTCTCACCATCAACGCCGGCCTGCGCTACACGCTGAACTTCCCCTCGACCGAAGTCGACAATCAGGGCGCCGTCTTCAACCTCGAAACGCAGCAGTTGGAGTTTCTGGGGCGTGATGGGTTTAGTCGATCAGCGAGGAAGTTACACAAACTCGATTTCGGTCCGCGTTTGGGTGTCGCGTATCGGTTCGACGATCGCACAGTGGTTCGCGGCGGTTACGGTTTGATCTGGATCGAGCAGGCGGGAATCACAACGCCTTTCACGACTCCGCAGTTTCCGTTTGTCCAGACCGTCACTCAACGTACTTTGGACAACATCACGCCTGCATTTGTGCTTGCCGCAGGACCCAGTGTCGCCGCGATTCCGCTGACCGCCGATGCAGGTATGGGCCAGGGCGTGTTTACGGTGGACGCGGATCTCGGCAGCGGCTACGCGCAACAATGGAACTTTGCCATCCAGCATCAACTCACGAACAATCTCGTTGCCGAGATCGCCTACGCCGGTTCGAAGATCACGCACGTCGGAATCCCGGATACGAACATTAACCAACTCACGGCGGCGCAACTGGCGCTCGGCCCAGCGCTTTTGCAGCGAGTTCCGAATCCGTTTTTCGGCGAGGTTCCGCGTTCGTCCAGTCTGGGCGACCCGACGATTCCCGTGGCGCAACTGCTTAAGCCTTTCCCGCGCTTCACGACCGTTAGCTTCTATCGCAACAACGTCGGCAATACGAACTACAACGCGTTGCAGGCGAAGCTGGAGCAACGGTTTGCCAACGGGTTGTCGTTCCTGATCAGCTATACGCGTTCGAAATTGATCGACGAGGCGTCGTCAGTGTTTGATGCGTCGATTCTTACCGGACCAGTCGCTAACTTTCCGGTCGCCGACAGTTTCAATCGTCAACTCGAACGCGATGTTTCGAACGGGGATATGCCCAACGCTTTCGTTGCGAGTTTCACCTACGAACTGCCGTTTGATTTTGAACTGGCGGGCGTGGTCACGCTGCAATCAGGCCTGCCGCTGGCGGTGACGCAGGTGACCAACTTCAACGCCTTCGCAGGCTTCGGCACGCAGCGTCCGAATCGCATCGCCAGTCCGGAAATGCCAGCGTCGCAACGCACGACCTCGCAATTCTTCAACACGGCCGCATTTACGGTTGCACCGCAGTTCACGCTCGGCAACAGTTCCCGCAATCCCGTCCGGGGGCCTGCTTATCGAAATGTCGATCTAGCCTTAATCAAGCGCATCTTCTTCGCCGAAGAAACGCACCTCGAACTGCGTCTCGAAGCCTTCAACCTGACCAACACGCCACCACTCGGCGCTCCAAACACACTCCTCGGCTCACCCGGCTTCGGCTCCATTACCTCAGCCGGCGACCCCCGCGTCCTCCAACTCGGCGTCAAATTCGGTTTCTGACGGCTGCTGCTCTTCTTCTCTCAGGGTCTTTACCACAGTTCACTCAACGCAGTAATAAACTAAAACGTACCGAGAAGCAGATCAAGATCGACATCAAGACTCGCTGAAGAGCGTAGCTCGGGTTAGTGTCTTGCCTGGTCGACAGCTCCGCAGAAGCGATCGATTTCGTCTTCGGTGTTGTAGTAGTGAACGGAGGCGCGGACGAGTTGGGATAGATGGCGCGATGGGAGATCGAGGCGGTTACTGTCGGCGAATGAGACGGTGACGTTGATCTTTTCGGACGCGAGTCTCTTTTGCAGTTCAACTGCCGAGATACCGTCGACGGTGAACGTCACGATGCCGGAACGCTCGCGGCCGAGATCGTGAATCTCGATGCCGGCTAGTTGAAGCAATCTCGAGCGGAGTTGTTCGGCGAGCGAGTGTATGCGCTGCCAGGTAACTTCGATGTTCCAACTCAACGCGTAATCGATGGCGACGCCGAGCCCGACCTTACCAGCGTAGTACATCTCCCAGTTCTCAAACCGCCGCGCGTCAGCACGAACCTCGTAAGTATCCTTGTCAATCCAGTTCGCGGCGTGCAAATCGAGAAACGGCGGCTCAAACTGCTCGATGAGATCGCGGCGCACATACAGCAGCCCCGTTCCTCGCGGAGCGCGAAGATATTTGCGGCCGGTCGTCGAGAGGATGTCGCATCCGATCTCCTTCACGTCGATCGGCATCTGTCCGACTGACTGACAGGCATCGAGCAGATACAGCACACCGGCTTCACGAGCAACGGCGCCGATCTCTTTCGCCGGATTAACCAATCCGCCCTGCGTCGGCACATGGCTGATGCTGATCAGCTTCACACGCTCGTCGATCATGCCGCGCAAAGCGCTGACCGACGTCGCTCCGTACTCATCATCCGGAATCACTTCGACCACCGCGCCGGTACGACGGGCTACTTGCAGGTACGCGATATAGTTACTCGCGTATTCCGACTTCGCCGTGAGTATGCGATCGCCGGAACGAAACGGAATGGAATAGAACGCCATGTCCCACGCGCGCGTGGCGTTCTCGATGAAAGCGATCTCATCCGGCGCGCAGTTGATCAACCGCGCAGCGGCGTCATAAACGTGCTCAACGGCCGCGAACGCCAGGTCCTTCGCTTCGTAACCACCAATCGACGCCTCGAGTTGGAGATGATTGACGACTGCCTCCAACACGGGCTGAGGCATCAACGCCGCGCCCGCGTTGTTGAAGTGCAGCACATTCTCACAACCAGGCGTTTCGCGGCGCGCGCGAGCAAGATCGAATTCAACTTCCATCAATCAATTTGCGACTCAGCCGGCGGCGGCATGCGCGAGTGTTTGATGTGCCGCCAGACCCACCATCCGACGAGGAGCAGTCCGATGATGCCGATCACGAAATCGAAACGGTGAAACCACGTCTTCAACGTTTCGTCCTTGTCCCACTGCTCGCCAAGTTTTTGGCCCACGTAAGCGAGCCCCAAACACCACGGCAACGATCCGGCAAACGTGTAGATACAAAAACGAGTGAGATTCATTCGCGCCACGCCTGCCGGAAACGCGATGAACGTGCGAATCGCCGGCAGCAGACGCGCCGTGAAAACAATCAGCTCGCCGTACTTCGCAAACCACCGATCCGCAATGTCCAGATCATGCCGCGACAGCAAAATGTAACGTCCGTATTTCTCGATGAACGGGCGCCCGCCATACATTCCCGCCCAGTACGCCACTAACGATCCCAGCACGCACCCGACAGCGCCCGCGAGTCCGACCAACCACAAGTTCATCTCACCGCGCGACACCAGATAGCCGGCGAACGGCATGATGATCTCGGACGGCAGCGGTATGCACGCCGATTCGATGGCCATCAACAGAACGACCCCTGAGTAACCCAGCAACGAGATCGTGGCTACGATAAAGCTCGACAATATCCCAATTATTTTTGCAACCATGTGTTTTTGAATTTCAGATTTGAGATCTCAGATCTCAGATTTAGATCTCACATCTCAGAGGTCCAACCGTGCTGCCCAATCAACGGTACAAACGCACAGCCGCCGTGATCCTCTTCCCGGCGGCCATGGTCGGTCTTGATTACGCGTATCAACCGTTGACTGTCGCGCGACTCGCCAACGGGAACGACCAAACGGCCGCCGACCTTGAGCTGTGTTATCAGCGGCTCGGGAATCGTTGGCCCACCCGCTGCGACGAGTATAGCGTCGTAGGGAGCATTTGCGGCCCAACCAAGCGTGCCGTCGAAACACTTCACCGTCGCGTTGTAGATTCCCAACTGCCGTATCCGCGCCTGCGCCTCGCGCGCGAGATCCGCAATGCGCTCGATGGCATACACCTGAGCGGCAATCTGGGCCAGTACCGCGGTTTGATACCCGGACCCGGCGCCGATCTCGAGCACACGACTGCCGGCGTCGAGCTCGAGCAGCTCGGTCATGCGTGCGACGATGAAAGGTTGGGAGATAGTTTGATTAGCGCTGATCGGCAGAGCGTGATCGCCATAAGCGCGGCTCTGCAAAGCTTCGGGAACGAAGAAGTGGCGCGGCACGTTGCGGAGCGCTTCGAGGACTCGCGTGTCGCGGATGCCGTAATGATCGCGCAAACGCGCAATCATACGTTCCCGGGGAATGAAATACTCCTGGAGTGAAGCCGGACGATGTTTGTTGGCTGCCTGCACCGGGAGAATTTTAACTTGCTTTAGCTCTTATGTAGTAGTTCGGAATCTTTAAGATAGTTCCAGGTCTCGATCGCCTGTAGCGCCTGATGGTCGGTCATGTCACTGCGCAACGGCGTCACCGATACGTAACCAGACTTCACGGCGTGATAATCAGTGCCCTCGACGGAATTCACGTTGAAGTATTCTTCGCCGATCCAGAAGTAAGGCTTGCCTCGCGGATCGATGTGCTCGGTGATCACCGGACGCGCGTTCTTGATTCCCTGCCGCGTTACCTTCACGCCTTTAATCTCTCCCGGCGGCAGATTGATGTTCAGCAGCGTACCTTCCGGCAGACCTTCTTCCAATACTTTTCGCGCCGCCACAACTGCAAACGCCGCGGCTTCGGTAAAGTCGAAATTGTCGCGCGCCACCAGGCTCAACGCGACGCCAGGCACGCCCAGGATCGCAGCTTCCAACGCGCCCGCGACGGTGCCGGAGTAAGTCGCGTCGTCGCCGAGGTTGCCGCCGTGATTGATTCCGGAGACGCAGATGTCGGGACGTTCCTGTTCGGAAAGAATCTTGTTGAGGGCGAGCGTGACGCAGTCAGTCGGCGTGCCGTCGATCGCCCAGTGACGGCTGTCCATTTGGCGGATTCGCAGCGGGCGCGCGAGAGTCAAACTGTGCGACGCGCCGCTCATCTCCGAAGCAGGCGCGACGACGTAGACGTCACCCAACTCCTTCAGGGCTTCCTCGAGCTTGATTAGCCCATCGGAGTGAATGCCGTCATCGTTTGTTATCAAGATTCGCGTCATACTTCAACGTTCACAGGAACACGGATAGCGTTGAAACCCGGCTTAAGACGACTGGTGAGAAGAGAGTACGGCCTGTGGCGTGTGCAGGGGAAGTAACTTAGTCGCGCGGGATGCGCATTCGGCCCTTCTTCTTGTTTCGTTTGCGCGCCAGGGCTGATTTCAATTTAGCCTTCTGACCGGGCGGGATAAAGAATGCATGCTTCTTCGCATCCTTGATGATCTCCTCGGTCATCACTTTGCGCTTGAAGCGGCGCAGCGCGCTTTCAATCGATTCACCCTGATTAACTGTAACTATTGCCATTCGTTCTCGGCTTTTCCTTTCATCAAATCGGACGGATATTTAACCACAAACCCGCAAAAACACAAAAAGGCAAGAACCAATTTTTGGGATTGATCCCCGCCTCTTGTGTCCTCCTGTGATTTTCTGACTAAACCAGGACCGCCTCAGCCGGTTCTTCTTTCTTGCGGCTCAGACCTTTGATCTGGACCGGCTTGTCGGCTTCCTTGGTATTCAACTGTTTATTCAACACCATCTCCTGATAAAGCTTGCGCATCATTACCGCTTCCTCGTGCGCCGTCTTCGGGCCTTCCATCTGCGGCTTGTTCGGCCGGGCCAGGTCGACTTCGTTCAGGATCAGGCTATGAGTCTTGTCGGCGAGGTTAACGTCCTTGCCGCCGGCGAAGATCTCGTGACGGCCGTGCTCCTGGTACCACTTCGCCACGGTCGCGTTCTGGTGCATGTTCTCGATGATATTTCTCCAACCGATACCCGTGTTGTAGGCGCAGAACGAAATCTCGCCTTCCTGCGTGCCGTACGGGATGATGCACATCTCGGTGCGGCGGAAGTCGTAGTTGAAAAGATCCTGGAACCACATGCCGGCGATGAACAGGAAGTTCCAACGATCCGAACGGCGCCTCTCGATGTCCTGCACGCTGCGATCGCCGCTAACCTTGCCGTACTCCTTGCCGGTCAAGCCGAACGACTTGTCGAACTTCTTGAAGAGCTCGTAGAGCGTGAACTGCGACGGCGAGTTGTACGGGTTGTAGTGCTTCAAGAGCGCCAGGCCCATCATCAGGTTCGACATCCACTTGCCGCGCGCGGCGTCGGTGATCTTCTGCATGTCTTTGACGAGACCCGGAATGTTCAGGAACTCCGGCACCGGCCGCATTTCTCTGTTTTCCTTGTCGATCATCACCGCGGTGCCGACGCCGCAATTCGGGTGGCAGCCGCAGGAAACCTGGCCCCACTCGGCGTTCGGTCCGTGAACGAGATCGGCGAAGTCGGCAAACGCGCCCATCAACGACAGCGGGAACCAGTCGCGCGTCGGTTCGGTGATGCCGACCTGATTCTTCACATCGTGCGCCAGGTGCGAGAGCGTGTAGCGCTGCTGGAGACGGCGCTGTTCGGTGATCTCTTCGTCGCGTCCGGTGAACGAAACCGGCTGGAACGAAAGGAACGCGATCTTCTTCGGATTGTCGAGCGCGAAACGAATGATCGAACCGACCTGGTCGTTGTTGATACCGTTGACCAGCGTGGTGACGAGCACGATCTCGACGCCTGCTTCGTGCAGGTTGTTGATGGCGCGCATCTTCACGTCGAAGAGGTTGCCGACCTGGCGATGACTGTTCGCGTCGTTGCCGATTCCGTCGAACTGAAGATAGACGTAACGCAAACCAGCTTCAGCAGCTTGCCGGCAGAACTCTTTGCTCTTGGCGAACTCGATTCCGTTGGTCGCCGCCTGCACGCTGTTGTAACCAACCTTGCGCGAGTACTTGATCGCTTCGATGAAGTGCGGCGAGATCGACGGTTCGCCGCCGGAGAACTGCACCGACATCTGGCGCCGCGGCTTGATCGTGATCGCGTTGTCGAGAATCTCTTTGATCTCATCCATGCTCAGCTCGTGGACGAAACCGACCTGGTTCGCGTCCATGAAGCACGGGTCGCACATCATGTTGCAGCGATTGGTAAGGTCGACGGTCAACACCGCGCCGCGGCCGTACTTGACGGTGCTGGAACCGTGATTGTGCAGCTTCTCGTCGTTATGGGCGTCGATGTCGCGCCCGGGAAACATCTTCTCGATGTGGGTAAGAAACTTGGAGTCGATGGCCATCATGTCTTCGAAGTGACCGTGGACCGGGCAGTCCTTGATCATCCAGATTTCGCCATCGCGTTCGATGATCTGTGCTTTGATCTCGCCGACCTTCTCATTAATAAGATCGCTGACATCCTTCTTCCCGCTCAGGATTGCTTCGCGCGCTTCGATCACGCAATTCGGACACAGTGAATCGGTAGTTCGCGGCCATCCGAGAGTTGGCTTACTCTTCTGCCACGATTTGAGCAGCGGCTTGTCGGACCATTTTGGAGTGAAAGAAGGATTAGGCTTGTACTTATTTACTGACTGAATCGCGTTAAAAAGACCTCCCGCAATAAAAGTCAATCCACGTTCTGCATGCTTGATCGGTCGCATCGGCTCTCCGTCTCTAGTTTTTGTTC
>DASRIM010000471.1:0-7203 GCA_035649995.1 Pyrinomonadaceae bacterium
TCAGGTGCCCGTTACAGAGCTTTCCCTTTTCGTTCTTCTCGTTGCAAACCGTCTGCGCGTTCGTGATTCGCTTGGGGACGGGCGCGGTTGCCGTTACGTCTGTAGCTACCATAGTCGGTGGTCGAATCTTAGAAATGACGAATAACGAATGTCAATTAAATTCTCGTCTTACACGGATTCCCGGCGGGACGCGAATTGATGTATGCTCTGCGGCGCAATCCCAAAACAATTCTGGAGAACCCAATGGTCGAGCTGATTCCGTCCCAAGACGCCGTGATGCAGATACTGAAGCGCACCGGAGCGTTTCGCGAGGGCCATTTTGTTTACCCGAACGGCAAACACTCGCCGCACTACTTTCAAATGCCACTCGCGTTTCGCTTCTACGACACGGCGCGGGTTCTGGCCGTGGCGCTAAGCCGCAAGTTTCGACTCGAAAAGGACATCTCCAGTCAACTGCCGAAGATCTCGATCATCAGCCCCAGCTCGGGCGGCATTCCGGTCGCCTTTGGCGTTCGCGATGCGCTGAACGCTGAACAGATCTACTGGGCCGAACAGGAAAAAGGCGAGCGCATGTTTCGGCAGTATGTGAACCAGGGCGAAGTGAACCCCTGCATCATCGTCGACGACATCATCCGCAGCGGCAACGCTATCGAAGAGACAGTCGAGCTCGTGAAAAAACTCGGCGCGAAGATGATCGGCTGCGGCACGATCGTCAGGTTCGACTCGGCGCCGAGCGAGATCGATGACGTGCCGATCAAATCGCTGGTCGACTTCGATGTTCGCCTGTACGACGAGGCCGGCGACTGCCTCGAGTGCAAAGAGGGCATTCCCGCGGAACAGGTTCGGTTCTGAAGTTTTCAAATTTCATGACGATTGGAGAGCGCTTTGTCCATCGTCACTTCGTCGACGTACTCGAGATCGCTTCCCACCGGCATGCCCATCGCGATCCGAGTCACTCTCAAACCTAACGGCTTCAGTAGACGGCTGATGTAGTTTGCGGTCGCTTCGCCTTCCGTGGTGGGGTTGGTGGCGAGTATGACTTCCGTCACGGCCACGCCTTCGTTGTTTTCGGGTTTGAGTCGGGGTAGTAAGTTTGCCAGGTGCAACTCGCCTGGGCCAATGTGACGAATTGGCGACAGGCTGCCGTGCAGAACGTGGTAGACGCCTTTGAAGCTACGCGTCTTTTCGACGGCGACGAGACTGTGCGGCTCCTCGACGACGCAGATCACCGAATGGTCTCGCGTTGGCGATGAACAGAAGCGGCACGGATCGATTTCCGTGAGGTTGTTGCAAACCGAGCAAAGAACGATTCGCTGCTTTACGTCGCGCATCGCCGCGATCAGTCGTTCCAGATCCGTTTCCGGAGTACGCATCAAGTGAAACGCGAGCCGCTGCGCGGACTTCTGCCCGATACTCGGCAAACGTTTCAGCTCATCGATCAGTTTAGTTACTGGCTCTGCGTACTCGAGCATAAGGAAGAATTTCCTGTTTCATTAGCCTGGCGCAAGCGGGAAACACATCAGTAAAAGGATTTTTAAGAATTCCTTCTACTTATTGAGCCTGGCGCTAGCGGGAAACACATTTACCCCCCAAACAAACCGCCGAGGCCGGGCGGCAGCATCCCGCCAAGCTTCCCTTTCATCGCCTCATCGACTTTCCGGTTAGCCTCGTTCGCAGCAGCCACGATCAAGTCCTGGAGCATTTCGACGTCGCCGTCTTTCACTGCCTCCGGATCGATTTTCAGCGCGACCATTTCATGATTGCCCTTCATCTGCACCGAAACGACGCCGCCACCCGCTGAAGCCTCGACGCGCAGTTCTTCCATCTCCTTCTGCATCTTCTCCTGCATCACCTGCGCCTGCTTCATCATCTGTTGAATGTTCAAACCACCTGGAAATTTCATCACTAACACCTCTCCGGAAAAGTTGGCTGCAATCTCAAGCCAGTTTGCCACAAAAACCCACAAAAGACACAAGAAGGCATTTGTGGTTTAGAATGAGGCTCCGATGAGCACGCTTATCAAGGACCGCACTCTCCAGGCGCGCATCAATCTCTACTACGATCTCCAGCCAGCATCGAGCTCACCAGCTCCGCTGTTGATTGCCCTGCACGGCTACGGCGCGTTCAAAGAGCAGATCATGCGCGAGGCCCAACTGATGGCGCCCGACAACTTCGCGATCGCGTCGTTACAAGGTTTTCACCAGCACATGAAAGAGCCGCGACAACCCGGTGGTCCACTGCGCTTCGGCTTCGGCTGGCTCACGAGTTATCGCAGCGAAGAGTCGTTCGCGGTCCATCACCAGGCGCTGCTCGATCTGATCCAAACACTGACGGAAGAAGGCATCGCCGATCCGGCGCGCGTCTTCCTGTTGGGCTTCTCGCAGTCGTGCGCGCTCAACTATCGCTTTGCCTTCACTCACCCTGAACGCCTGCGCGGCGTGATCGGCATCTGCGGCGGCATTCCGAGCGATTGGGAAACGAGCGGGTTGTATCGACAGGCGCCGTTCGACGTCTTTCACCTCGCCGGGACACGCGACGAGTTCTATACACCGGAGCGCGTCGCGGACTACGAGAAGCAGTTGAGCACGCGCGCGCGGTCCGTGAAGTTCAAGAGCTACGACGCGGCACACGAAATCGTTCCCGAGATGCGAACGGACGTGAAACAATGGCTGACTTGAACGATACCTCTCCCAGCGTCGCCGCGATCGAGCGCGACGTCGAAGCCCGCAGCGCTGTCTTCAAAAAGGAGCTCGGACTCTTCGATCTCGTTCTTTCGCAAGTCGTCTTTGTGGTCGGCACCTTCTGGGTAGGATGGGCCGCGAGGTTAGGGGAAGAGCAAAGCTTTTTCTGGATCCTCGCCATCGTTACGTTCTACCTGCCGCTGGCCGCTGCCGTGATTTTTCTGAACCGGCTCATGCCGCTGGAGGGCGGGCTCTATCAGTGGACCAAGCTCGCCTTCAACGAGTTTATCGCTTTCATGGTGGGCTGGAACCTGTGGGTCTTTGCCATCTCGATACTGGCCGGCATCGGATTGGTAGTTACGACGAACATCTCCTACTCGCTTGGGCCAACAGCCGCATGGCTGAAAGAGAGCACGACCTGGATTCTGATGATCAGTCTTGTTCTCGTGATCGGAATGGTCGTCGCTGCTATGCGCGGTTTGGCCCTCGGCAAGTGGATTCACAACGTCGGCGCGTTAGTTCACCTGATGACGTTCGGCATCCTGATTCTGCTGCCTCTCTTCGCCTTCTCCGTCGCAACGGCCGGAGAATACCGGCCCTTTCACATCCAGTTTCCCACGTTCACTGAGTACAACATCAACGTCTGGAGCAAGCTCGCGCTGGGCGCTCTCACTGGTTTCGAATACATCGCGATCCTTGCCGGCGAAACGCGTTCGCCGGCGCGAAACATCGGGCGCTCGGTCGTGATCGCGTCGCCTATCATCGCGCTCATGTTCATCCTTGGCACCAGCTCCGTGCTCGTCTTTGTTCCGCGCGATCAGACAGACGTGATTGGACCAATCCCGCAAACGCTTTCGATCGGATTTCGCGCTCTCGGCTGGGCAGGGACAATCGGTTCCATCGCAATTCTCGGCATCACGGTCAGATCGATAGCGCTCATGAGTATCTACTTTGCCGGAAACACGCGTCTGCCGATGGTCGCCGGATGGGACCGTTTGCTGCCGGGTTGGTTTAGCCGCTTGCATCCGAAGTACAAGACGCCCGTCAACTCGATCCTGTTTGTCGGTGCTGTGACGATGGTGCTCGCCGTGCTTAGCAACCTTGGCGTACACGCGCAGGAAGCGTTTCAGTTGATCGACAATGCCGGCGGCGTGTTTTACGCGCTGACGTATTTGGTGCTGTTTGCGATACCGCTGATTGGCATGAAGGCCCTTGGCGTCAAAGCACCTTTGTGGCTCAAGATCGCATGTGCGTCCGGTTTCATCGTCACTTTGATCTACATTCGTTTCGCCATCGTTCCGATTACGGAAGTCGGCAGTCCCCTGTCTTTTGCGCTGAAGATTATCGGCACCGTGGTTGTGGCAAACGCGGTCGGCATCGCGATTTATGTCCTCGGAAAAAGAAAGTAAATCGTTCGCCGTTGTTAACTGCTCGCAGCTCGTGACGCTTGCCGGGCCGGCGCGTCCGCGCGTAGGTCCCGAAATGCGGGAGCTGGGGATCATTGCGGACGGCGCATTCCTTGTTCGTGACGGGTCAATTGCGGAAGTTGGAACGTCTGAACAGATCAAAGCCAGGATTAATGCCGATTGTGACGTGGTCGATGCCTGCGGCAGTGTTGTGCTGCCGGGATTTGTCGACGCGCACACGCATCCGGTCTTTTCCGGTACTCGTGTTGATGAATTTGAAGAACGGATCAAGGGAGCGACATATGCGGAAATTGCGGCACGCGGCGGCGGCATTCAATCGACGGTCAATGCAACCCGGGCCACGCATGACGATATGTTGCTTCATGTGTCATGGCATTACACGGACTGGTTTCTCCGCTCGGGCACGACTACGATCGAAGCAAAATCGGGTTACGGATTGTCGCTCGACCATGAGCTCATGATCCTCCGGGTCATCAAGAAACTCGGCGACGAAACGGATTTACGTTACATCCCCACCTTTCTCGGAGCACACAGCGTCCCGCCGGAATACCGTTCGCGGCGAGAGCAGTATGTGTCGTTGATTATTGACGAGATGTTGCCGGCAGTCGCCAGTCAGAAGCTGGCCGAGTTTTGCGATGTATTCTGCGAACAAAACGTATTCACGATTGATGAATCGCGAAAAATACTCTCAGCCGCACGGCTCCATGGCCTGGCTTTGCGAATTCATGCTGATCAGCTCTCCTTGTCAGGCGGCGCAAAACTGGCTGCTGAACTGGGCACGATCACCGCCGATCATCTGGAACACACGGACGCTGAAGGCATCGCGGCGCTGAAGTCAGCGGGCGTGCAGCCGGTGCTACTGCCGGGTTCGGTTTACGCCCTCGGCTCGTCGCATTACCCGGCGGCGCGCGAGATGATCGACGCGGGTCTGGCTGTCGTCGTGGCGACGGACTTCAACCCCGGCTCCTCGCCGACGCCTTCGATGCACATGATTCTCTCGCTCGCTACGACGCAAATGAAGATGACGCCGGCGGAAGCAATCACCGCCGCCACGATCAACGCCGCGTACAGCTTGAATCGTGGCGCGCAACTCGGCTCGATCGAGCCCGGCAAGGTTGCTGATTTCGTCATTTACGAGTGCGACGACTATCGGGAACTTACGTACTTTTTCGGAGTCGACCGCGTGTGGAAGGTCTATGCTTCCGGCCGTCTCGTGGTCGAGCACCAATATTGAAACAATCTTCACAAAAGCGGTTGACGCTGACCCGGTTGTACTTTATGATTCGCGCAACACTGGAAAGGAGGTGATTCTAAAATTTATGAGTTCTAATCACAGTGAGGTGGCTGCGGCCTGACCTCTGAACCAGCTAACTCGTTAGGATTCTGGTTCGGTCGTCTCACTGCATAGTGCTCCTCCTTTCTGGAAGTAAGCACACAGTCAGCCTCAGGCCAATCCCAACAGTTCACCGAAAGCCGTCCACGGTCTTAGATCGTGGACGGCTTCTTTATTGGGCTAGTTTTTCGGCGTCGGGGATGGTGACGGCGAAGGAGACGGCGACGGCGTAGGAGAGGCAGCCGGTTGTACTTGTTCTGAAGCAGGAACCCTTGACGGATCCGGCATGTCGGGCGAGGAGTGCAAGTGGATGGCTTTCCAGGCCGTGCCGACGCGTTTGAAGACGAGCGTCATCCGGCCGGAAACCGTTTCCGGAGTTCCTTTGTAGGTCTGCGACTGCGTCCAAAGACAGGTCACGATCGCGCCGTCTCGTCCCAGCATGTGTACTGCCTTGTCACGGATTTGCAGCTTCACGTTTTTAATCTGCGGATATGAGCTCTCCCGGTTCTTGCGCACCTGCTCCCAACCCTTGGTGACCGTGCCGTTGTAGTTGAAAAGATTGAGCTGGGGCGAGTTCCAGTAGACGTCCATTACTTCCTTCACACTTGCGTGCTCGATGCCGGCCGTCAACTTGTCGAACGCGGCGAGCACCGCTTGCGAGTCAGTTTGAGCGTGAACCACAGACGGAAGACACATCAGGACCAAAATCAGAAAGATCCGTGTTTTCATCAGACTCTCCTTAATTGAAAGGAATACCACTTCGCAATCGCTGCACGGACGCCTCGCGGCCGAGCACGTCGAAGATCTCGAACATCGACGGCCCGACAGCCTGACCCGTCAACATCGTGCGCGCTCCGTTGATGAGCAAACCAGCTTTCACTCCCGCTTCTTCAGCAAACGCCCGCAACGCCGCCTCCGCTGTTTCGGCGTTGAACGGTTCGACTGACTCGAGCTTGTCCGCAAGACCGCTCAAGAGCTCGCGCAGTCGCGGATCTTTGCGCAGGTTCTTGTTGACGGCGGCTTCGTCGAAATCAAAGTCGTCTGAAAAATAGGCGCGTCCCTGTCCGGAAAAATCTTTCAGCGTGAAATAGCGCTCGCGAATCAGGTTGATGGTCTTCAACAGCCACTCGCGCTCGTCGTCGTCATACTCCTCGCGCCAGAGTTTGTTCGCGCGCAACTCCGCTTTCACCATCGGCAGCAACTCTTCGAGCGGCATCGTGCGGATGTACTCGGCGTTCATCCAGAGCGCTTTGTCGTCCGTCCAGCGGCGCGGATCGTTCTCCTGGAAGTTGAAGATCGCATTCGCGCGGCCGATGCCTTCGAGGGAAAACAACTCCACCAGTTCTTCTTTGCTCAATATCTCTTTGCCGGCCGGCGGCGCCCAACCGAGCAGCGCGAGAAAGTTCCGAAACGCGGCGGGAATGAAGCCCCGATCGCGATACGTCGTCAACGAAACTACTTCGCCGTGCTTTCGTTTCGAGAGCTTGCCTTTGTTCGGCGCAAGAATCAGCGGCAGGTGCGCGAACCGCGGCACCGGCGCGCCGAGCGCCTCGTAAATCAGAATCTGCTTGTGCGTGTTGGTGAGATGGTCCTGCCCGCGAATCACGTGCGTGATGCCCATCGCGATGTCGTCGATCACGACCGAGAGGTTGTAAAGCGGATGGCCGTCGGAACGCAGCAGCACGAGATCTTCGATCTCGGAATGATCGCGCTCCTGCGGGCCGTAGACGATGTCGTCAAACTTCGTCTTGCCCTCGGCCGC
>DASRIM010000472.1:0-13462 GCA_035649995.1 Pyrinomonadaceae bacterium
ACCTCGTGAAACTCGGTCCAAACGAACACGCGTTGATGTTCGTCACGCACCATCTCATCTTCGATGGACCATCGGTGCAGATCTTTTTGCGTGAGCTGGCCGATCTCTATGGAGGTTCGCAGTTGCCGGAGCTCCCGATCCGCTATTCAGATTTCGTCGAGTGGCAGCGCAAGTCTGAGTTTCAGGCGGGATTGGATTACTGGCGCGAGAACCTCACTGACGCGCCGGTGGACCTCACATGGCCCGAACAGAAGGCCGCTCCAGGTGCGGCGCGAGCGGAACAAGCGTTTGAACAGGTCATACTTCCGCCTGATTTCACGCAACAGTTAAAAGACGCGTGCGGGCGCGAGCAGGTGACGCCGTACGTCATGTTCCTGACCGCTTACGTTGCGTGCCTGCATCGCTGGGCCGGGCACGCGGACCTGGTCGTGACGTCTCCCTACGCCGCGCGCACACACACCGAGCTCGAGCCGCTGATCGGGTTCTTTATCAACAACCTGGTGCTGCGCCTGCGTATTCCATCAGACGCCACGTACCGATCTTTGTTGGCGATCGTAAGAGACGCAGTGCTCGGCGCAATGGCCCACCAGGACGTGCCGTTCAGCAAAGTGCTCGAGGCAGCGGGCGTGCCGAGTCGAAGCGGTGAGACGCCGTTCAATCAAGTGCGCTTCGACTTTCAGACGGAGGGCGTTCGTTCTTACCAGTTGCCCGATCTCACGATCAGTCTCGAGAGCGCCGACACGTTCATGGTCCGTTACGATCTGTTTCTGTTCGTCAGAGAAACGGACGACGGGTACACGATTTCGCTCGGCTACGACGCTTCGATCTTTGAAGCACGGACGATATCAACGTTGGGCCGTGGTCTTCAGACAGTGCTGACGCAGTTGGTCGAGAAACCCGAAACGCAAATTCGCGAACAGGGCTTCGCGGGATTGCTGAAGGTCAAACCGAGGCTGGTCCGCTTGCCGGATAACGACGGCCTCGTCAGCGAGAGTTTTCTTGATCCAGAAAAGCCGTGGCCGCTGGTGATCGAGGCGCGCCAGCAGATGAAGCTCGTGAACTGGTGCGGGAGCAACCGCGAACTGATCGGCCGAAAGCTGCTCGATCACAGCGGAATTCTGTTTCGCAATTTCGACGTCGACGGCATTGAGGAGTTCGAACAGTTTGTGGCTGCGTTCGACCAGGAACTGATCGCGTATCACGAGCGGTCGACGCCGCGGACGCGCATCAGCGGCAACATCTACACGTCAACCGAATACAGCGCGGACCAGAACATTCCACTGCACAGCGAG
Organism: Pyrinomonadaceae bacterium; assembly: GCA_035649995.1. Taxonomy (GTDB): domain Bacteria; phylum Acidobacteriota; class Blastocatellia; order Pyrinomonadales; family Pyrinomonadaceae; genus PSRF01. Next base: position 1,293 of record DASRIM010000472.1, read on the forward strand.
AGCTCGTACGCTCATTGTTGGCCCATGAAGATCTGGTTCTTCTGCGTCGAACCGGCGGCGACAGGCGGTCAAACAATCACCGCCGACAATCGCGAGGTCTTCAAACGCATCGACCCCGAGTTGCGCGAGCGGATGACGAAAACCTCGGTAATGTACGTACGCAACTACCACCCGCGAATCGATCTGCCCTGGCCGGAAGTGTTTCAGACTAACAATCGATCGGAAGTGGAGTCGTACTGCCGCCGCCATCTGATCGGCTACAAATGGCTCGACGGCGAGCGGTTGCAAACGGTCCAGGTGCGTCAGGCTGTCGCGCGGCATCCGCAGACCGGCGAGTGGGTTTGGTTCAATCAGTCGCACCTGTTTCACATCAACAATCTGCCGCCGGCGATTCGCGAAGTGCTGCAACAGAGCCTTCAGGAAAGCGACTGGCCGCGTAATTCCTATTACGGAAATGGCGCGCCGATTGAAAGCGAAGACCTGGAGCAGATCGCTGCTGCTTATCGCGCGTGCGCCGTTCCGATCGATTGGCGGCGCGGCGACGTGTTGATGCTCGACAACATGCTGGCCTCGCACGGCCGCGAGCCTTTCACCGGCAACCGCAAGATCGCGGTGGCCATGGCCGAGCCGTACAGTTTGAATTCCCACGGTTAACGAAAATGGTAGCGGCAATTCAGGTCGAGGGTTATCAGCTCGCGCCGCAGCAGCGGCGGTTGTGGCCGCTGGTTCGTGCAGGTGCGGCGCCGAACGCGCTTCTGGCGTTGTCGATCGAAGGCGAGCTCGACGTCGAGCGGTTGCGGAGCGTGGTCCAACAAACAGTCGAGACGCATGAAACGCTGCGGACGATCTACGCGGAGCACCGGGAGACGAACAGTGTCGTGCAGATCGTTTCCGACGCGTTGTTTGAATGGCGTGTTTCGTCGGACCAGTTCGAACGGATCTGGCTCCAGGAACAGGAACGCAGAATCGCGCCGTTTCAGCTTCCGCAACTGCGGGCGACGCTCGTAAAGATCTCGCCGGCGAGTCACATGCTGGTCCTGGCGACGACGATCCTCGCCGCAGATGCGAGATCGCTCGACAATCTCGGCAGGTGGATTGCCGCGGCGTACAACGACGGCGAGAAACTAGAACCGGAGCTGCAATACGTGCAGTACGCGGAATGGAAGAACGAGAACCACGGATCGATCGGGTTGGAAACGGATCCGCGCCACGTCGATAGGTTAGAGACGTTCGGGTTCGAGCTGCGAAGCAATTTCAGCGAACGCCAGCTTTTCGAAACCTGGCGAGCGCTGTTGGAACGCTGGATGGGAAAGGCCGATGTGGTTGTAGTCGATTCAAAGCGTGAATTTGACGAATTGAATGACCTGGTCGGGCGGTTTTCATCCGGCGGCGGCGCGGAATTTGGTTTTTCGTTCGAACATGGCGCCGCGAGGAAGTGGGAAGGGAAGATCGTGGTTTGCGTCTGGCGCCGGCAAAGCGTTGCCGGCCAATTCAGGCTGATGTTGCAGTGCGAGGATCGCGGCGATGTGCTGCACGTGGAGTTGCAGTTTGATCCCGCAAGATTCAGCCGCGCGACGATCGAAGACATGGCGGAGTCGTACCAGCGGCTCCTGGTTTCTTTGCCTATAGTTGGGCCACGTGCACAGCAGCGCCTGCTCGAATTCAGTCGAGGATCAGACATCGATGCGGCTCCGCGGTGTATTGAAGAGATGTTCAGAGAGCAGGTGAGGCGCACTCCGCAAGCGAGTGCGGTCGTATTCGAGGACCAAAAACTCACGTACGCCGAGCTCGATGCTGCGTCCGACGCGCTGGCCGCTCACCTGATCGATCAGGGCGTAACGATCGATACGCCGGTCGCCATCCGTCTCGAGCGATCGTTGGATCTGATGGTGGCGATCATGGGGGTGCTGAAGTCAGGCGGCGCGTACGTTCCGATCGATCCGACCTTCCCTGAACCACGGATTGAACGGATGTTGAGCGACTGCGGTGCCAAGATCGTGCTGACGATCGAGGAAATCAGAAAGGCAGGTCAACATCAACGGTGGCCCTCCGCCGATGTTGAGAGGGCCATGAGAACCGGCGATCCGCGTGGGCTGGCGTACATCATCTACACGTCGGGTTCGACTGGCGAAGCGAAAGGCGTCTGCGTCGAGCATCGTCAGGTCACACATTATGTGCGCGCCTTAATTGATCGCCATCCGATGCTTGCGGGTTGTAGCTTCGCTTCCGTTTCGACGATTGCTGCCGATCTCGGCAATACCGCGATCTTCACGGCTTTGTTGACAGGCGGCTGCCTGCACCTGATCTCCCGCGAACGTGCGACGGACGGCGCACGCTTCGCCGATTACCTCGCCACCCATGACGTCGATGCGGTCAAGATCGTCCCGTCGCATTTCTCAGCGCTCGCAGATTCCATCGATCTGAAATCCGTATTACCGAAGCGCTGCATCGTGTTCGGCGGTGAACAGTTAACAACCCGAATCAATGACGTAACGGTCATCAACCACTACGGACCAACCGAAACCACGATCGGAACTACAACCTGCGAGATCGCAAACGACATCTCCATCGGACGCCCGCTACCCGGTACGCAGGCATACATCCTCGACGAACACCTGAACCTCATGCCGCACGGCGTCGCAGGCGAACTGTTCATCGGCGGCGACGGCGTCGCGCGCGGCTACTGCAACCGTCCGGATTTGACCGCCGAAAAGTTCATTCCCGATCCGTTTGCACAACGCGGCGGCCGGCGTTTATATCGCACAGGCGACCGCGCGCGCTTCAACGAAAACGGAAATCTGGTCTTCGAAGGCCGCCGCGATCGCCAGGTCAAGATTGCCGGCTTCAGAATCGAGCTCGGCGAAATCGAAGCAGCGCTGAAAGATCATCCCGCGATCAGCGATGCCGTGGTTGTCGCAGAGTCCGATCCGAAGCTGGTTGCTTATGTGGCGAGCAAAGCGAGCGCGAATGACGTACGCGCATTTCTGAGTTCGCGTTTGCCGGCGCACATGGTCCCGGCGGCGATCCACATCGTCAGCCACTTGCCGCTGACGTCAAACGGAAAACTGGACCACGCGGCGTTACGCGAAAGAGCTCGCCCTCGTGAAATAACTGAGCCTTCAGATCCAATCGCGAAACAGATCCGCGAAATCTGCGTCGCCTTGATCGACAACGCCGGCGTGGACGTCGACGACAACCTTCTCGATCTCGGCGTCTCGTCGTTGAAAGCAATGCAACTCCTCGCGCGCCTTCGTGCGGCCTTTAACATCGCACTTCCGCTTTCAGCCATTTTCGAAAAGCCGACCGTGAACGGTCTCGCGGGATTGATCCGCGACGAGCTCGTCCGGGAGATAGCGCAACTCTCGGATGAAGAAGTGCAGCAGCGCATACAAGCCTACCAATCAAAATAAAAATGCGGCGAAGCTTCTACTACGCGGCGATCTGTTCCGTCACTTTCTCGCTCCTCGTGTCGGAGATCATGCTCAGCGCCATTTTCCAGGTGCTGATCGGCGCCAATAACACGGTCACTGCGATCTCCGTCGCGCTCGTCGGTCTGGCGTCGGCGGGCATTGCGGTCTACGTCTGGCCGCGGCTGCGCGGCGAGACGCTTACGGAACGAACCGCTTTACGGCTGCTGCTCGCGAGCACGCTCACGATGCTGCTAATGCCGGTGCTGCTGATGCAGTTGCCGATCAATCACGGCGAGTTCTCGTTTTCGTTGACGCTGAAGACGTCGATCTATCTGCTGCTCGTTTACGTCATCGCGATCGCACCGTTCTTTATGGGCGGCCTCGTACTCAACGTGCTGCTTTATCACGGCGCACAAGACGTCGCGCGGCTGTACGGCGCGGACTTGCTGGGCGCCAGCTTCGGCTGCCTGATCGCCACGGCGTGCTTCGAACGTTTCAGCGCGCCGGCGTCGATCCTGCTCTCGACGATTCCCGCCATGACGATCCTGCTGTGGCAAGCGAGAAGAAGTCTGGCCTCGTTTGTACCGCCCCTCCTGCTGATCGTTCTTCTGGCAATAAGCAGCTTCACGTCACTGCTCGACGTGAAACAGTTCAGCACGATGAACGAGGTTCGTAACCCGCGTTACCAGAGTTTTCGCGTCAGCAAAGACGACGTCGACTTCCAAAGCTGGGCGCTCGACGCATGGACCATCATGCGCAACGAACGCATACCGCAGCAGTGGGAAAACTTCAACGGCTGGGGTTTGAGCTCGTCTTACACAGGCCCGATACCGGACATCAAACTGATCAACTTCAACCTTCGCTTCTCGACCTACGCCACCCGGTTCGACGGCGACTTCACGCCGATCCGCGAGTGGCTCGATTCCGACATCATCAGCCTGCATTACCTGCTCGGCCGTCAGTTCGATCGCGTGCTCGTGGTGGGCGCCGGCGGCGGCAGGGAAGTGCTCAACGCGTTGAATCACGACGCCAAAGACGTTACCGCCATCGACATCAGCATCGTCGTGATCAACGACCTGATGAAAGGACGCCTGGAGCAGTTTTCAGGCGGGCTTTACAAACATCCGCGCGTGCAGGCGCTCGTCGACGAAGGCCGCAGCTACATTCGCCGCCAGCAGGGCAAGTACAACATGATCGAGTTCACGATCGTCGGCGGCGCGAACCTCGAAAAGCTCGACATGCTGCGCCAGGAAGATCTCTTCACCGTCGAAGCGGTTTCCGATTACCTGGACCACCTCGAACCGAACGGCGTGCTTTCGTACGTCATGTACAGCACTCGCGCTGACGTCCTCTCGGATCTCAAAACACGCGGTCCGCTCGTCAGTCCGCCCTACATGCCGGCGGTCCAGATGCTCAGCGCTTTGAAGAAAGTGATCGAGCGCGAGCCGGGCCGCAAACTCGAGGATCACGTTCTCGTAGCCGCTCTTCCCGGCGTGATCGACCCGAACTTTGAACTCGCGCACATCATCGTAAGCAACGACAAATTCACCGACGCCGAACGGCAACGCTTTACACAGTTAACGGCACAGTTGGGGTTCCCGTTGATGCATCCGCTGGATAGTGGCGAGAACTTCTATCGCGACATCATCACCGCCGCCAACGTGGACCAACTCAACAACAGCTTGCCGTTCAGCATTCAACCGCCGACGGACGAGCGCCCGTTCGCCTACGCTTTCGAGCCGCGCCACTACTTCGACGGCTTCCCCGGCAACACGAAAGCCGTGATGGCGAACCCGGTGATGGAAAAGACGCTGCTGCTGTTGATCGTGACGCTGGTGTTTCTGCTGGTGCCCGTTTTCTGGCGCGCCTCCTCTGTGAACAACGGCAGCGACGGCGGCGCGACGTTCACACGCGCGATCATCCCGCAGGCGATCTATTTCGGTTGTCTTGGCATGGCCTACATGATCCTCGAGATGACGATGATCATGAAGCTCAATCTTTACCTCGGCAAACCGGTGTACGGATTGTCGGTCGGGCTCTTTGCTTTCCTGCTGGCCACCGGGCTCGGCAGCCTCACGGTCCAACGATACTCGACCGCCCGTCTGCAACGGACCGGACGATTCATCGTGCTCTTCATCATCGCGTACGGCATCGCATTCGCGGCGCTATGGCCCACGCTCTCGCTCGCCACGATCGCGATCACTCCGTTCTGGCGCTGTCTGATTGCGGTGTGCGTGTTGTTCCCGCTGGCGTTTCCGATGGGCATGATGTTTCCACTGGCGATGCGTTCGATCGCCACCACTGAGCGCTCCGCAATTCCGTGGTTCTGGTCCATCAACGGCATTACCTCGGTCCTCGGATTACTGCTGACGCGCGGTATCGCGCTGCTCTTCGGACTGACTGTTGCCACCGCCGTAGCGCTCGCGATTTACGGCGTCGCGGCGTTGTGCCTCGCCGGTTTTCCGTCGCGCGAGCCGGAAAGCGCCGGCGAGCGTTCACCGAATCTCGAAACCGAAATTCTTACCGTCGAATGAAAACAGAAGCTCTGATAGACGAACAATTGGCGGGCGGCGAGGAAATCTCTATTCCGCGCTGGAAACGAGTCAGTTTTAGCGCGCTCGCAGTCTTGCTCGCCATGGCGATCGCGTTTGCCGGGCTCGAGATCGGTTTGCGGATCTACTGCGCAGTGAAGCCGAATGCGGACGTCGAGTTCTTTCGCTACGCGAACCTGATGAAGTCGAGCGCGACCGATTCGAAAGTCGGATTCATGCACCAGCCGAACACGAAGCTGACGCTGATGGGCGTGGACGTCGAGATCAACTCGCGAGGCTTTCGCGACGTCGAACATCCGCAACAGAAAGCGCCAGGCACGACGCGCATCGCGCTACTCGGCGACTCGGTGACGTTCGGCTGGGGCGTTCCGTACGGTCAGCGATACTCTGAAATTATCGCGCAGCGGTGGAACGACGCATCGAAAGGTAAGTTCGAACTGATCTGCACGGGTCATGGAAATTACAACTCGCGCCAGGAGTACTCGATCCTGAGCGATCACCTGGCGCAGGACGGTCTCGACGGCGTGATCCAGTTTTGGTACATCAACGACGCCGAGCCGCTGCCGCATCATCGCGATGCGCCCTGGTACAGCCACTTCTACACGGCGATCTTCTTCTGGTCCAAGACTGATCTCCTGCAACGGCGGCTCGGCGGCAGACAGAACTACGTCGATTACTATCGCGGCTTGTACCAGGACGGCGCGCCGGGGCTCGCCGATTTCAAACTTGCGCTCTCGCAAACGGGCGCATGGACGCGCGAGCGACAGATTCCGTGGGTCTTCGTCGTCATGCCGGAGTTTCACGATTTCGGCGACAACGGTCCGTTTGCGGGTGTTTACGACTACGTGAAGAAGGCGGCCGCGGACGCCGGCGCGACGGTGATCGACGTCACGCAGGATTTCAAAGGACAGGACCCGCGGACGATCTGGGTCGCGCCGAACGACGTCCATCCCAACGCGAAAGGCCACGCCATCGTCGCGGACGGAGTGGTTAAAAAACTCGATCCCTCGCTCTTCATTCAGAGCTCTTCCAACAACAGAAAGTAAGGAATTATGTCTACTGTGAAACTGCGCCGGTCCAGTGCGAGTTCCTGGCTGCGGCGACATCGCTGGCGGATTCTGGGCGGCGCCGTGCTGATAACGGCGGTGCTCTTAGTGCTGATCATTTTGCTCGACAGCGGAACGTCGCAGCCGCAGCCGTTCCAATACATCCTTCATTGATGTTCCGATGGACCAGACTCTCACAGGCAGCGATTCGCTGAGTCCGGCTATTCCGCGCGCCAGACGTACCGGTTGGAAGTGGCTCCTGATCGGCGTCACCGCGTGGGTGCTCGCGATGGTGGTATTGCAGGTCGTGTCAAACTCACGGCTCGCATACCACCAGCGCGCTGCACAAGCACTGACGCAGGCAACTCTGGTCTACGTCGAGCAGGTCGCCGCGGACCAGCACGAACAGAAACTGCGGCGCGCGCGCGAAGCGTACGAATCGGTGGCGGCGGATTTTCCCAACACCGAGGCCGCGCAGGTCGCTCGCTTCTATTCGATTCGCATCAGTTACCGGCTCAAGGAGTGGGACAAAGCGGAAAACGACATCGACGCGTTCATCGAGCAGGGCAACGATCCGGACGATTACATCGTTCGCGCGATGGAGATCCGTTATCAGATCTACCAGGCGCGCGGTGAGACGGAGAAGGCCGCCGAGTATTTCCACGAAGTGATCGAAGCGGACTTAATAAGATAAGCGCAAAATGAAACGAATCAAAGACATTGCACTGGTCGTCGTGATCTCGCTCGCCGTCGCGATACTCGCGGGCGAGGTCTACTATCGCTTCATCTCCGCGCAGGGCTACATCACGCCGGCGCTGTTGAAGGCGCGCGGTCTCGAGTACAAACCGGGCAACTTCGCTCGCTACATACTCCCGCAGAAAGAACAAACTTCACGCGGCAAGTATTACGTCAACAAACTCGGATATCGCGGCCATGATTTCAGCGTCGAAAAGCAGCCCGGCACGATCAGGGTGATGACGATGGGCGGTTCGAGCGTGTTCGACGTCGGCGCGCTCGACGACGAAGACTGGCCGCATCGCGTCGAACAGTTGTTGAAAGAACGCGGGCTCAACAACGTCGAGGTAATCAACGCCGGCATCATCGGTTACAACTCCGCGGATTCGCTCGGCCGCTTCATCGCCGAAGCACACACGTTCAAGCCTGACTACGTCTTCTTCTTCAGCGCGTGGAACGATCTGAAGTACTTCAAGTCGACGCAGAATCTGTTGCGGCGTCAGGAGATCTACTCAGAGTCGCCGCTGCTGCACTACACGAGTGGAGTCGATCGGTTTTTGTGCGAGACGTCGCAGGTGTACGCCCATCTTCGTCAGGAATATTACGCGTGGCGGGAGCGCCGCCAGCCTGCGGTTTCGGAGGAGTTTGCACACTCGAACGAGGTCAACTTCGAGCACCTGAAGCAGTATCGACTCAATGTCGAACTCTTCGTCGAGGCGGCGCGGAACATCGGCGCTGTTCCGGTACTGATGACTGAGCCGACGCTCATATCGCCTGCCAACACGGATTTCGAGAAGCAGCGGATCAAGTATCAATCGGTGGAGTTGAATCACGAGCAACTGTGTGACGCCTATCAGCGTGTCGAGACGATCGTGCGTGAAGTGGTGGCCGCCAAGCAGGTGGACTTCATCGACGCGTCAAAGGAGTTGAGTGGACGAACGGAACTGTTTTGGGACCACGGGCACTTGACGATGCGTGGCTCGGAGACGCTGGCGCAGCTCGTGAGCCGTGAATTTGAACGGATTTACAAACAGAGAATTTCGGGATGAGTGGGTCGGAACGGCAGTTATTGCTCGAACTGATGCTGCGATCCAAACGGTCGGAGCAGTCGCGCCCGCGGCGTTTGGGATTGACGTCTGCGCCGCTGTCGTTCGCGCAACAGCGGCTGTGGATCCTGGATCAGATGAATCCCGGTGATCCGTCGTACAACATCGCCGCCGCAGTGAAGATTGAAGGACCGTTGCAAGTTGCGGTGTTGCAGAGGGCGCTCGAAGAGATCGTGCGAAGGCACGAAGTTCTGCGGACGACGTTTCAGACGATCGATAGCGAACCGGTCCAGCTCATCTCGAACGACAATTCTGTTGCGCTTTCGATCGTCAATGTTGAAGAAGAAACAGAAGCGCGACGATTGCTGCGTGAATTGGGGATGGCGCCTTTTGACCTGGCGAACGGGCCGCTACTGCGGGTCACGTTATTGAAATTCAGCGACGAACTGCACTGGCTCGTGCTTGTGGTCCATCACATCGTGTTCGACGGCGTATCGCGCTCCATCTTCATCCGTGAATTGACTTCGCTGTACGAAGCGTTCGCCAACGATGCACCTTCGCCGCTCGAAGACGTAGCCCTTCAGTATGCGGATTACGCCGTGTGGCAGCGCGACGCGCTTCAGGGCGAGGCGTTCGAGAAGCACATCGCGCGTTGGCAAGAGGCGCTCGGTGAACAGGCGCCGTCGCTCCGGATATTGACGGACCATCCGCGGCGGTCCGGTCAAACACTGCGCGGCGCAAGAGAAGCGAGACCTTTGCCGCCGGCGCTTCTTGATTCACTCGAGCAACTGGCGCGCAGCGAAAACGCGTCGTTATTCATGATCCTCATGGCTGCGTTCAAGGTCCTGCTGTGGCGCTACACGGGACAGCGCGAGATCATCGTCGGCGCGCCGGTTGCGAATCGCGAGATGGTGGAGACTGAAAACTCGATCGGGTTTTTCATCAACGCGCTGGCGCTGCGCAGCGAGCCCGAACCGAATCTGACGTTCCGCGAGTTTCTGAAACAGGTGCGCGCAATGGCGCTCGACGCGTTCAACCATCAGCACGTCCCATTCGAAAAGCTCGTCGAGGCACTGCGATTGGACCGCCACTCGACGCACGCGCCGCTGTTTCAGGTCGCCTTCTCTATCAAGCAGGCGCCGATGCGCGAGACGCGATGCGCCGATCTCAAAATCTCGCCGCTGGAGCTGGAAGCGGGCGCGGTGAAACTCGACCTCGCGCTATCGCTGACTGACAACGTCGTAACCGTTGATTACAACGCGGACCTCTTCGAACCGTCGACGTGCAAATCGATGCTGGAAAGGTTCCAGAATTTGCTCGCCGCGATCGTGGCCGATGCGGATCGCAAAATCAGATCGCTGCCGTTGATGAGTCTGGATCATCTCTGTCACGAACAATTCGAAGCACACGCAGCGAGCCAGCCGAACGCGGTTGCGGTTGTTTACGAAAACGAGCACATGACTTACGGCGAGCTCAATCGCAAAGCAAATCAAGTCGCACACTATCTGCGGGCGCGCGGTGTTACGGCCGAAACACCCGTCGCCGTCTGTCTCAAACGCAGTCTGAACATCGCGATCGCACTGCTTGGCGTGTTGAAATCAGGCGGCGTTTATCTTCCGTTAGATCCGTCGTATTTCGGTGAGCGCGGTGAATTTATTCTGCAAGACTCACAAGCGCAGATCGTGTTGACTGATACGGAATTTCCCGATCAGCCAACGACTAATCCTGGACCACTCGCGACGCCGGCCAACGCGGCTTACATCATCTACACGTCGGGCACGACCGGCCGTCCGAAAGGCGTCGTCGTCGAGCATCGCGGCCTTTACAACGTCGTCACGCAGACCGTCGCGGCATTCAACATCGCGCCTGCGAACCGCGTGCTCCAGTTCGCCTCGATCTCTTTCGACGCATCGATCTGGCAGACGTTCATGGCCCTCCAGGCCGGCGCCGAACTCTTCCTGGCTAGCGATGAAGACCGTCGCTCCGGCATCGGTCTCGTAACACTGCTACAGCAAGCGAAAATCGAAATCGCCGATCTTCCACCGTCGCTGCTCAGCGTCTTGCCCGCGGACGAGATCCCTGACCTGCGAACGATCAGCACCGGCGGCGAACGTGTTCCCGGCGAAGTCAGCGACACGTGGTCGCCGGGCAGAAGCTTCTTCAACGTCTATGGACCAACCGAAACGTCCGTCGCCGTGTCGATGATGAAGTGCGAACGCTCGTATCCGCAGGGACCGCCAATCGGCCGCGCGATCCCGAACACTCAACTCTACGTTCTCGACGAGAACGGCGAACTGTCTCCGCCGGGTTGTCCCGGCGAGCTCTACATCGGCGGAGCGGGCGTCGCGCGTGGTTACCTGGGCCACCCTGAATTGACGGCAGCGAGTTTCGTCCCGAACCCTTTCAGCTCAACTCCCGGAGCGCGCCTTTACAAAACGGGCGATTCGTGTCGAGTGCTGCTGGACGGCAACATCGAATTCATCGGCCGCCGCGACCAGCAGATAAAAATCCGTGGTTTCCGTATCGAGCTCAACGAGATCGAAGCGGCATTGCAACGGCACCCGGACGTCGAGGAAGCTGCCGTCGTTTGCGACAACGATCAACTTGCGGCGTACGTTGTGCTGCACTCCGATCCCGATCCGAACATTCGCAGCTTCCTGCGAACACAGTTGCCCGAATACATGATTCCGCACGCGATCGTCCCCGTTGATCGCCTGCCGCGCAACATCAGCGGCAAACTCGATCGCGCCGCGCTTCCGCCAATCGCGAGCGCCGCCGAAGAAACGACGGACGCGCCCCAAACCCCAATGTCCGTGGAGATCGTACGCATCTGGGCCAACCTGCTAAAGCTCGATCCGGCGCACATCGGAATCCATCAGAGTTTCTTCAAACTCGGCGGACATTCGCTGCTCGCTATCCAATTGCTGTTTCAGATCAAGCGGACTTTTGACGTCGAAATACCTTTTGTCGATCTCTTTCAGGATCCGACGGTCGCCGGTCTCGAACTCGCTATCGTCCAGCGCAAACTCGAACTGGTCGAGACAAGCGAGCTCGACGAGTTACTCGCGGACGTCGAACAGATGACTGACGAAGATGTAGATCAGTTGTTAACTAATTAAAGGACACGCATGGAAGTCAATAACGTCTTAATGTGCGCCCCGACGTATTTCGATATCGAATACGTCATCAACCCGTGGATGGACACGAGCAACCGCGTCGACAAGGAGCGCGCGTGGCAGCAGTGGGAGTACGTACGCGACGTGCTGACGGATCTCGGCGTGAAGATCGAGTACATCGATCCCGTGCCCGGCCTGCCTGACATGGTGTTTGCCGGAGACGCCGGTATGGTCAGCGGTAAGACGTTTATCGCGAGCAACTTTC
>DASRIM010000473.1:0-5510 GCA_035649995.1 Pyrinomonadaceae bacterium
GTGCTGCGGCGCGTGCGGGAAGTATGTCTGGAGGCGTACGCGCATCAGGAGGTGCCGTTCGAGCGAGTCGTGGAAGAGTTGGCGCCGCAGCGCGAGCTGAGTCATGGTCCATTGTTCCAGGTGCTCTTCGCTTTGCAGAACGCGCCGTTACCGCAGATCGATCTGCCCGGCCTCCGCATGCGCGTTGAAGACGCGACCAGCGGCACGACGAAATTCGATCTCGCGCTGGAGATAACTGAAGACGCGGACGAACTGACATGCGTCTGGCAGTACGATACGGATGTTTTTGACGCAGCGACGATCCGTCGCATGGCGGCCCATTACGAGATCCTGCTCGCAGGCGTTGCCTCCGATCCTCGTCGCGGAGTTCACGAACTGCCGCTGCTCAACACAGACGACGAGCACGCGCTACTCACCGAATACAACGCCACTCACGTTTCGTATCCGCGGCAGACACTGCTTCACGAACTGTTCGAAGCGCAGGCGGCGGTCACGCCTGACGCCATTGCCGTCAGTTTTGCAGACGTTCGGCTGACGTATGCGGATCTCAACGCGCGCGCAAACGGCGTTGCGAATCATCTCCGCAGCCTCGGGCTGCTGACCGAAGAACGCGTCGGTGTGTTGATGGAGCGCTCCGCGGATCTCGTCGTCGCGTTGCTGGGCGTGCTGAAAGCCGGCGGCGCCTGCGTCCCGCTCGACCCATCGTATCCAGCCGAGCGGTTGAGACTACTAATTGAAGACTCGCAAGCGCGTGTAGTGCTGACGCAGGAAACGTTGGCCCACGCGATTTCTCACAGTGAGAGTTCGACAAACGTCGCAACCAATGCGAGCCCTGCGAACGTGGCCTACGTGATCTACACCTCTGGCTCGTCGGGCAAACCGAAGGGTGTGATGGTGACGCACGCCGCGCTCTGCAATCACATGTACTGGATGCGCGACGCTTTTGCCTTCGATCGCGCGGACGTGTTTCTGCAAAAGACGCCGATCGGTTTCGACGCGTCAGTGTGGGAGTTCTACATGCCGCTGATGGTGGGTGCGAAGTTGGTAATCGCACGGCCCGGCGGTCATCAGGACAGCTCGTATCTTGTACGCACGATCGTCGAGCACGGCGTGACCGTGATCCAGGTAGTGCCTGCGCTGCTGCGAATGCTGGCCGCTGAGGCGGGCTTTAGTTCGTGTAAAAGCCTGAAGTTCGTGTTCTGCGGCGGCGAGGCGTTGAGCGAAGAACTGGCGGCGCAGTGTCGTGAACGATTGCCGAAAGCGCGTCTCTGCAATCTGTATGGTCCGGCCGAAACGACGATCGACGCCACCTGGTCCGAGTCAACAGGTTGGACCAACACCGCGACCGTGCCGATCGGCAGACCCGTTGCGAACGCCGGCGCCTATGTTTTGGACCAATGGCTGAAACCCGTTCCGCTGGGCGTCGTTGGCGAGTTGTACCTGGACGGCGCAGGACTCGCACGCGGTTACGAACAGCGCGCGGATCTGACCGCTGAGCGATTCCTGCCGAACCCGTTCAGCGACGAAACCGGGGCACGCATGTATCGCACGGGCGACCTCGTCCGCCGCTTGCCGGGCGGAGAGCTCGAGTTTCTCGGCCGTGTGGACGGACAGATAAAGGTGCGTGGCTCGCGCGTCGAGTTAGGAGAGATCGAAGCGGCGTTGTGTGGTCACGCGGCCGTGATTGCCGCCGCTGTCGCGGGACACGTCGATGTTGCCGGCGAGCAGCGGCTGGTGGCGTACGTCGTGACCGCGAATCAGCGTGACGGTCTGGCGCGCGAGCTTCGCAATTATCTAAAGGAGCGTTTGCCGGGCCACATGGTCCCGAGTCTGTTTGTGAGAGTGGACCAGTTGCCGCTGTTGCCGAGCGGAAAAGTGGACCGCCGCGCATTACCGGCGCCGGACACGTTCGAGTCAACGCAATCGGGCGAATACCGGCCACCGCGCACGCTGGTGGAGGAAACGTTGTGCCGCATCTGGGAAGAAGTGCTGGGCCGAGATCTGATCGGCGCGGACGACGACTTCTTCGAGCTCGGTGGCCATTCGCTGCTTGCGACGCAAGTTGTGTCGCGTGTGAAAGAGGCTTTGTCGGTGGAGTTGCCGCTCAACCGTTTGTTCCAAACGCCGGTACTTTCGGAGCTGGCGGAGTTCATCGAGCAACACCTCACGCCGCACGTCGAATACGCTGAACCTCCGCTTCAGCCTGTTTCGCGCGCACAGCCGTTGCCGCTTTCGTTCGCTCAGCAAAGACTTTGGTTCCTGGACCAGTTGGAGCCGGCGAACCCGCTTTACAACACGCCCGGCGCTTTGCGTTTGAGCGGACGACTCGACGTCCCGGCACTCGAGCGCGCGTTGAGCGAGATCGTGCGGCGGCACGAGACGTTGCGCACAACGTTCCGCGTCGTGGACGGGAATCCGGTTCAGATCATTTCAGCGCCGCGCCCGCTAACGATTCCGCTGGTCGATCTGTCGAGCCTGGACGAAGCCGAACGCGAGCGCGAGGCGCAGCGATTGGTCGACGCTGAAGCACGGCGTCCCTTCGACTTGTCACATGGACCATTGTTGCGTGTCACCTTGTTGCGGCTGCGTGACGAGGAGCACCTGCTGTTGTTCACGATGCACCACATCATCAGCGACGGCTGGTCCGTCGGTGTCCTTGCGCATGAGGCGGCGCGACTGTATGCGGTGTTCAACGGGCAGGCGTCCGTATCGCTGCCCGAGCTACGGGTGCAATACGCGGACTATGCGGTTTGGCAGCGGGAGTCGTTGCGTGGAGAAAGGCTCCAGCAACAGCTCGACTACTGGAGCAAACAATTCGATGAGCTGCCGCCCGCGCTCGAACTACCGTCGGACCGTCCGCGGCCGAAGCAGCGCAGCTTGCGCGGAGCTTTTATTCCGATAGAACTCGACGGAGAGTTGACGCGCGGCTTGAAGGCATTGAGTCGAGGCGAAGGCGCAACGCTGTTCATGACGCTGCTCACCGCCTTTCAATCTCTCCTGTCGCGCTACGCGGCACAATATGACGTCGCGGTGGGCGTGCCCGTCGCGAACCGGCGGCGGCGCGAGATCGAAGGCTTGATCGGCTTCTTCGTCAACACACTCGTGCTGCGGACGAACGTCGCTGACGATCCGACGTTTCGCGAGCTCCTCGTGCGCGTGCGTGAAGCGTCGATCGGGGCGTACGCACATCAGGACGTTCCGTTCGAGATGCTCGTCGAACGTCTCCAGCCCGCACGCGACGCCGGCGGCATACCGCTTTTTAACGTGCTGTTCGTACTACAAAACACGCCGGCCGCCGCGCTCGAATTACCGGGGCTCAGAATCGAGCAACTCCATATCGGCACCGGCACGGCGAAGTTCGATCTGATGTTGTCGCTCGAGGAGGCAGACGGAAAGTTAAGCGGTGTCTTCGAGTACAGCACGGACCTGTTCAATGAACCAACCATCACGCGCATGCTGGCGCATTTCGAAACGCTGCTGAAAGGCATCGTGCAACGGCCCGACTACCGTGTTTCAGAGTTGCCGCTTCTCAATGCCGAAGAGGAACGACAACTCGTAACTGAGTGGAATCAGACGGCTTCAGATTTCCCGCGCGCGCAGTGCATCCACGAACTGTTTTACGAACAGGTGATGCGGACGCCGGACGCTGTGGCGCTGATCGCGGGCGGCGAGCGCCTGAGCTACCGCGAGTTGGACCAGGCAGCGAACCGTCTGGCGAACCTACTGAGACGTCACGGTGTGGGACCGGAATCAGTCGTAGCTGTTGCGACCGGCCGTTCGACACGCATGGCGATCGCGGTGCTGGCGGTGTTGAAAGCCGGCGCGGCTTACCTGCCGCTGGACCCTGAATACCCGAGCGAGCGTCTTTCGTTCATGCTCGAAGACACGCGCGCGTCTGCGGTATTGACTGAGAAATACTTAGTCGAGCGTCTTCCGAACGAGTGCCCGCGCGTGATCTGTGTAGACGAGTCGACGGATTTCGACGACGCCGCCAATCCTGCGACCGATGTGACCGTCGATAATCTGGCTTACGTAATCTACACCTCCGGATCGAGCGGCCTGCCGAAGGCCGTGATGATGGCCCATCGCGCCGTTTGCAATCTCATCGCGTTTCAAACGAGCAGCAGTCGTCCGGCGGCGCGGACGCTGCAATTCGCGTCACTCAACTTCGACGTGTCGGTCCAGGAAATGTTTTCGACCTGGTGCGCGGGCGGTGCGCTCGTGATTGCGGACGAGGAGACGCGCCGCGACGCTAGCGCTCTGTTGCGCCTGCTCGTCGAACAGCGCGTCGAGAGATTGTTTGTGCCTTTCGTCGCTTTGCAGCATCTGGCCGAGGCGAGTGAAGCGGAAGGAATCGTGCCGCGCGACTTGCGCGAGGTCATCACCGCGGGTGAGCAGTTGAAAATCACTCCCGCCATCGAGCGTCTGTTCGAACAACTCGACGGCTGCCGACTCGACAACCATTACGGACCGACGGAAACACACCTCGCCACGATGTGGCGGCTACAGGGCACGTCGCGCGAGTGGCCCAGGCTGCCGCCCGTCGGTGGTCCAATCGCGAACGCACAGGTTTACGTGCTCGACGAGCGTTATCGTCTGGTGCCGCCCGGCGTACTCGGCGAGCTGTACATCGGCGGCGAGGGGCTGGCGCGCGGATATTTCAATCGCGCGGATCAGACAGCGGAGCGATTCATTCCCGATCCTTTCAGCAGCGACGCGGGTGCGCGTCTCTACAAAACAGGCGACCTGGTGCGGCGCTTCGATGCCGCGCGCATCGAGTATGTCGGGCGCAGCGATCGGCAGGTGAAAGTGCGTGGCTACCGCGTCGAGGTGGGCGAGATCGAAGCCACGTTGAAGCTGCACCGCCAGGTGCGCCAGGCGGTCGTCACCGATTGGGATCGCGACGACGGGCGAAAGCTATTGATCGCGTACGTGGTTGCCGCTGCTGATGCTTCGCCGACGTTGACGGGTGAGTTGAAGCGGCTGCTGCGCGATCGTCTTCCGGAATACATGATTCCGGCGGTGTTTGTGCGACTGGACCAGTTGCCGCTGTTGCGCAGCGGGAAAGTGGATCGCAGCGCGCTGCCTGCGCCGGACGCCGTCGCGCATGACGGCGATTACGTCGCTCCGCGTACGCCGATCGAGGACGTGTTGTGCGGAATCTGGGAGCAGGTGCTGATCAGGGAAAAAGTGGGCGCGGACGACGACTTCTTCGAGCTTGGCGGCCATTCGTTGTTGGCGACGCAGTTGATGTCTCGCGTACGGCAGTCGTTTCGGATCGAGCTTCCGCTGCGATTGCTGTTCGAGCATCCGACGCCGGCGCGCCTGGCCCACGTTGTCGAGGCGGAAATGCGTGCCGGGCGGGAGCCGCTGCCGGAAGTGCGGCGCGTGGCGCATGGGCCAACCGTACCGGCGTCGTTTGCGCAGCAACGGCTGTGGATACTCGACAAGTTGGAGCCGGAAAGTGCCGTTTACAACTTGCCGTCGGCGTTGCGACTGGAGGGATGTTT
>DASRIM010000474.1:0-3273 GCA_035649995.1 Pyrinomonadaceae bacterium
GTGTTTCGGACCAGCCGAACAATCGCGCGATGCGGGATCGCGATGCCCTTCGGCGCTCCGGACGAACCGGAGGTATACATCACGTACGCGGTATTATCAGGATCGTTTGCAGCGTCCACACCCGTGTTCGACTCTGATGTATTGCCGGTGATCAGGTCTTCGATAAGTAGTTTTTGCGCCGTCGTTCCTTCCCACGCGTGCGTCACGTCTGAAGCTGAAATCACAAATTGAAACCCGACGTCGGTCGCGATTTCATCGATCCGCGCAGCGGGATGAGCAATGTCAAGCGGTACATAAGCGGCGCCCGCTTTCAGTATTCCGAGAATCGCGACGATGAAATTGAGCGAGCGGTTCATCAGTACGCCGACAGCCGATTCCCTCTCGACGCCAAGCGCTCGCAGCGCTGATGCGACTCTTGCAGCCTGCTGGTCCAATTCCTCGTACGTCAACTGCCGGCTTCCAAATTCGACCGC
Source organism: Pyrinomonadaceae bacterium (assembly GCA_035649995.1). Lineage (GTDB taxonomy): Bacteria > Acidobacteriota > Blastocatellia > Pyrinomonadales > Pyrinomonadaceae > PSRF01. Next base: position 474 of record DASRIM010000474.1, read on the forward strand.
AACAGCGTCAGGACTGCGCGTAACCTGCTCACGCCACAACTCGGAGACACTCTTGTCCGCCGGATACGTGCTCTTCGTCTCATTGAGCCGATGAAAGAGATCGCGATCGGCGACCGTCATGGTTTCCAGCGCGCCGACTTTCACATCATCGCGGGAACACATCTCTTCCAGTATCAGGTTGAACTGTTCGCCGAGTGCGGCGACTGCTTCACGCGTCAACGCTTTGTTGTAAAGCAGCCGGGTCCTGAGTGAATCGCCCGGCACCACGGCAGCGCTCAGCGGATAGTTGGTTCGTTCGACAAACGTCGCGGGCACGGCTGCTCCGAGAGCCGTGTTTTGTACGGGATAATTTTCGAACGCCAACAACGTATCGAAAAGCGGTCCAGGGTCGTTGATTTCTGCCCACTGGCGAATCTGTACGAGCGGACTGTAATCAAACTCTCGTGCCGTGAACTGGTCCTTCTGCAACGCGCGCAGCCACGCGACCACTTGCATCTGCGGATCGATGCGAACCGTCAACGGCACCGTGTTGATGAAGAGACCCACCATGTTCTCGACTCCCGGCAGATCGCCAGGCCGGCCCGAAACGGTGACGCCGAAGATGACCTGCCTGTTTCCGTTGAGGCGATGGACCAGCAACGCCCATGCGGCCTGCACCAGAGTGTTCAAGGTCAGTGTGTTACGCGTACCGTAGTCCCGCAATCGCTGCATCGAAGCGGCCGGCAACTCAGTCTCGTACTCAGCATAGGCTTCGACTCCGGTTTGCGACTCATCCGTCAGGTTCGCCCGGCAGCTTCGATCGACTGAAGATAAAGCTTCGCGCCAATACTCGCGCGCCGCGTCGAGATCCTGTTTTTGAAGCCAGCGAATGTAGTCTGCATAAGGCCGCGCCTCACTCGGCGGCGCGGGTTTATTCAGGCAAAGCGCCTCGTACGTTGCGGAGAATTCGCGGAAGACGTGCTGCAGGCTCCAACCGTCCAGAATCAAGTGATGGAAACTGAAAAGCATCTGGTAGCTGGTGGAAGAAAGCCTGATGAGGAGCACGCGCAGTAACGGAGCGCGTTGTATGTCGAAACCGCGTTCGCGATCGGCGGCAAGCAACGCGGCAGTCTGCGTTTCCTGATCGCGCGTGTTCCGCAGGTCCTTGATCTCTATCGGAACCGCAACGTTCGAATGGATTACCTGAAACGGCTTTTCCGTCTGTTTCCAATGAAAGGACGCTCGAAGCGCATCGTGGCGCGCGACCACACTGTTCCACGCTGCGCCGAATGCGTCTGTGTTGACGAACCCCTCGAATGGAAGAAGGATCTGTTCAAAATAGAGCCGCGACTCGGGCTCGTACAAAACGTGGAAGAGCATTCCCTGCTGCAAAGGAGAAAGCTCGTAGATGTCTTCGACGTCGGCGTTTTTCATAATTCGCTCGCATCAAGCTCGGCCAGCAACCGGGCGAGATCGTCCTGGTCAATGCGCGCCGCCGGAAAGTCAGCCGGCGAGATCACAGTCGCGCCGCCACGACAGTCCGCGACGATTTCACGCAGGTACCCGATGATATTGTTGGCGAGGTTCTCAATTGATTGACGATCGTGAAGCGCCTCGCTGTAGGACAAATCGAACGTCAATCGATCGCTTGCGACGACGCTATCGATCTCGATGAGGTACTCTCGATTCCCATTCGGGTCGCGCATTGGCCCGGCAGACTCGGTCGCTCCACGAATTTCGGATTCGCTGCTGCTGCCTGATCTGAACTGTCCGAGATAATTGAAACTGAGATCGCGTTTGGGCAGAGCGTCGAGGACCGCGCGCACTTCAGGATTGGAACTCAGGTATCGCAGGATTCCGAACCCCACGCCGCGTCGCGGTATTTGCTCCAACTGGCTGCGGATCGATTTAACACTGGCCTGAATTCCCAACGAAGGATCGAGCTCGAGCCTGACCGGGAAAATGCTGGTGAACCATCCAACCGTGCGTGACAGGTCAACGTCGTCGAACAGGCTTTCTCGCCCGTGTCCTTCGAGATCGAAATACGCGAACGGCTCTCTGGTCCATGATCCAAGCGCATGCGCCAGTGAGGTAAGGAGAACGTCGTTCACCTGCGTGTGAAGATGTTTCGGCACCTCCGTGAGCACCGCGCGGGTATCGTCTTCAGACAACTCCACGTGAACGACGCCCACGGTCGCGACTGTGTTAGGCCCGTCGTGATCAATCGGCAGCCTGCTCGTTTTTCCGTCAGCGATTGAGCGCCAGAACGCCAACTCGCGAAGCAACTCATCAGACTCAGTAAACGCTGCCAGCTTCTGCGTCCAGAAGTGCATCGAGGTCGTCTTTTCGGGCAGGGATATCGCGTTCCCGAGCACGAACTGGCTGTAAGCGGTCCATAGATCCTCGAGCAAAATGCGCCACGAAACTCCGTCCACTACGAAGTGATGAGCAGCCAGCAACAGCCGGCCGCCGTCGCGCCAACCCAAATCGTAAAGAACGGCACGCAACACCGGACCCTTCGCGAGATCGAGCCCGGCCTGAACTCGAGCACAATGCTTTTCTAATTCAGCACGCTTCTGGTCCGCGCCGCGGAGATCCACCCGTTCCAGCATCTGCCGCGGTTCAAAATCCTGATAGAACAGACGCCAGTCATCAGCCTTCCGCTCACACCGCAGGCGCAACGCGTCGTGATGACGAGTGATCGCGCGAAGTGACTGTTCGAGCGCAGCAGTGTTCAGGTTCCGCGGCACTTGCAGCAGGATCGATTGATTGAAATGATCGGCTCGCGGCAAATCCTGGTGCAACAACCAGGCCTGCGCCG
>DASRIM010000475.1:0-10312 GCA_035649995.1 Pyrinomonadaceae bacterium
GGAAGGGATCAAGTTCGTCGAGATCGACTCGGCGACGGGACTGACTTCGAATGTTTGGTGTCCGCTGCGTGAGTTGATCGCGGTGACGGAGAAAACTTCGCCTCATCTCGAATGTTATTTTCATGGAGACTTGCCCGAGCGAAGCAGCCCGTTCGCCGAGCAGTAGGAGACCATCTGTGTTCTTCCTAGGCGTCTCGCGCTGGCGTTAGGTTTAGCGTTCCAGCACGACCTGCGCGATCGCATGCTGGCTCGTGTGCGACATTGATAGGTGGGTGCTCGTCGCGCCGAATTTTTCAAAAACTTCCAACACTTGTCCGGTGAAGACCAGGTACGGCGCGCCGCTCTCTCGCGCCAGAATTTCCACGTCCTGCCAACTGATTCCGCCGCGCCAGCCTGTTTGCAGCGCTTTCAACGCCGCTTCTTTTGCCGCGAAGCGCGCTGCATAATGCTGCGCTGACACGGCGCCGCGACTGTCGCAATACTCGCGTTCCACCGGCGTGAAAACGCGCTCGACGAAACGCGGCGTGCGCAACAGCACTTCGCGAATTCGTGCAACTTCGATAATGTCTATGCCGATGGAAATGATCACAAGCTACGGCGAAATGAAAGCAACTGGTTTCTACTGGCGCGAGATCGACGGCGTTATCGCGCTCGTCTGCAAGCCACTCGAGCAGGATGGATTTGTAAACGGCTTCTCCACTCGTCTCGGCGGCGTCAGCGACATGCCGCGCGACGCGCTGAGTCTCGCGGGCTTCAACGACGATCGAGCGGAGAACATTCTGGAGAATCGCCGCCGCTTTCTCAAGCTTTTTCCTGGCGAGTGGTCCCTTGCTGGTTGCTGGCAGGTCCACGGCGCGGACGTTCGCGTCGTGAATAGCGTCGAAGAGGCGAAGCCTGCCGAGGGCCAACTCGGCGAAACGATCTATTGCGACGTGATCGTCAGCAACGCTAACGGCGTGCTCGCGGGCGTGAAGACGGCAGACTGCGTTCCGGTTTTGATCGGCGATCCGGTTACGCGCGCGTTTGCGGCGGTCCATGCTGGTTGGCGCGGAACGCTGGCGCGCGCTGTCGTCGTGGGTGTCGAGCGTATGCGTCAGGAATATGGCGCGAAGCCCGCGGACTTGCGCGTCGCCATCGGGGCTTCTGCCGGGCCGTGTTGTTACGAAGTCGGTGCGGAAGTGATCGACGCGTTCAACGAGAAATTCAATGACGATGGATTATTCACGCCGACGCGTCCGGGTCATGCGAAGATTGATTTGCTAAAAGCGAACACGGATCAGTTGATGTCCGTGGGCGTGTTGCCGGAGAGAATACACGTCGCGCCGATCTGCACGATGTGCCGCACGGATCTCTTCTTCTCCTATCGCAAAGAAAAAAGTGTGAATGGAAAGGTCGGCCGGCTGATGGCCGTCGTCGGTCTTATTCCACGTTGAGCCACATCTTTACTTCGCGCGTGACCGGCGGAAAGCAGGATTCGTCGTTGCACGCCTGGAACCTCAGCTTGCCTTTGATCTCGCCTGAGCCGCCTGAGTAGCTCGGCGGCACTGTGACGTTGAAGCGAATAATCGCACGGCCCTCGTAGACGGCAACCTGGTTCTTCGAGAACTTCAGACTGCGCATCAGCGCGCGAGGGTAGGCGATGGCGCCGGCTGTCATTCCCGATGGCGTCTCGACGTCGAGTTTTGTAGCGATCAGAAACTTGTCGAGTGGTTTGCTCGACTGCACGTGAAGGCCGTTCGGTATTTCCATCACCACTGTCGCCCGGACCGTTCGTCCTTTTTTGGTCTTGTCCGGACTTATCGACCCGGTCACTTTCACGTCGTTGGACGATTGTGAATAGATCTGCACGGGGACCAGCAAAAATGCGATCAGCAGGAGTGTCTTGAAAAAGGGCGAACGTTTGATCATCTGTGTGTGCTTAAGCTCCGATCGAATTGATATTGATAGGTGTGCCCTGGCGTGCCGCAAGTTGCCCGCAGGCCGCAAAAATGTCTCGCCCGCGCGGGCGGCGAACGTAAACGTGGACGCCTTTCGACTCCAGAATGTCCTTGAACCGGTCCACCGTTTCGTCTGCTGACGGATGATACGGCAACGGCTCGGCTGGGTTGTGCGGAATCAAATTCACTTTCGCTTTCAGGTCATGCCGGTTGAGAAGGTTCGCCAGTTGCCGCGCATGCTCTTCGCTGTCGTTGACGCCGTCGAGCATCACGTATTCGAAAGTGAGGCGTTCGTTAGGCTTCAAAGTCTTTTCAAACTCCTTGCACGCTTTCAGCAACTGTTCGAGCGGCCAACGCTTATTGATGGGCATTAATTCGTTTCGCAGTTCGTCAGTTGGGGCGGCGAGCGAGATCGCGAGATGCGGCCGGTCCGTCACTCTTGCGAGCTCGAGAATGCGCGGCACTATGCCGGCGGTCGAGATCGTGACGCGGTTCGGAACGATGTACAGCCCCTGGGGATCGGCCATCACGCGCAAGGCTTTCAACAACGCGTCGAAATTCAGAAACGGTTCCCCCGCGCCCATGCCGACGAGGTTCGTACCACGCGGGGGCTGGTTGCCAACGCCGTATGCGTCGTTGAGCGCGATGATGATTTGTTCGACTATCTCGCCGGCTGTTAGCGAGCGCAGCAAGCCGAGTTGCGCCGTCAGGCAGAAGGTGCACTGAAGCGGACAGCCTGACTGTGACGAGAAACAGATCGTGTCGCGGCGCTCTTCGGGAATGAAGACCGTCTCGACCGGGAACCCGTCATGAGTTTTCATCAAGTAGCGGCGCGTGCCGTCTGACGAAAGATAACGAGATTCGACGGTCAGTGTTGCCGGACGCGCAACCTCGGCAAGGCGGGTTCGCAGCTCCTTCGGCAGATCGGTCATCTCGTCGAAACTGCGCAGTCGCCGGTGTTGTAACGCCGCGAATATCTGCCGGCCGCGGTACGCCGGTTCGCCCATCGTCTCGACAAACGAAACGAGCTCCTCCCGGCTCATGCCCACCAATTCCTGCCCCTGCTTCATGACGGATTCATCTTAACAATCCGTGCTCGAAGTTTGAACTAAGGAGCGATGGTGAAGGTCGTGGACGGCGTTAATGTTTGGCCGGTGACTTGATCGCGGATACGCACCTGGATTTGATAGTCGCCGGGAGCGAGTGTGCGGGTGTCGATGAGGCGCGACAACGTCAGGCGCTGTCCCGCGTCGTTGATCTGACGCCAGTCTTCCATCTGTTTAATCAATTCCTTCCCATCTTTCAGCAACACGTACTCAGCATCAGCCGCTGGCCGCAAAGTCGTTTGATCGATCCCGGCGTTGTAGACCTGAAGGTAAATGCCGACCGGGTCGCCGCGGCGAAAAACGCCGGAAAGGTTCGGTATCACCTTCGTCGTGCCGATCGTAAACGGGCCGATCGCAGCGCCACGTTCCACGTTCTCGAGCTTCGCCGCAAGGACAATGCCGGACGCCGACAAACGATCCGCCGGAAACTCCGGCACCTTGAACCCGACCTGCCGCACGCCCGTCGCGCCTGACTGCACGTCGCGCACCATGACGTCGAGTTTGTATCGACCCGGTGCCAGTACGAACGCGCGAGCGTAGGCCGACTTCCTCATCTGCGTGCTGCTCAACTCTTCCGCGGTCGCAGTCGTAGTAACCGCGTCTTCAAACTTACCGATACGTCGATTCGCTACCGACGTTATCCGTCCGAAAATATTCATGCGCCCGATCTGCAATCCGCCGCTGTCGGTAAAACTGATCTGGCTGTTGTCAGTTTGCACTGTAAGCACGGCCATGACGTGGTTGTCGGACTGGCGGAAGTAGTTGAACTGAGTGTCGAAGTCAATCGGGTTGTCGTCGACGATGGGAGTGATGGTAGTACTCAGATAGTTACGCTCGTGCGGCAGATCGCGATCGAGTGAGGTCATCAAGTCCATCACTTGAAACGGCGAATCCTCCGCGCGCATGTAGTTGACGTTTCCGAAGCCGCCGAGATTCGCGATGCGCTGGGCGCGAGTCACGAGCCCCGTCATCTCGGCGATCGTTGGACCACCACCGGTGTGAATCAACGCGTCCTTCTCGTCGGAATTCTTCGCCAAACGGTACTCGCCCGTTCCGCTCGGATCGACGAATTCGAGCGTGACACCGCTTCTGACGTTTGGAATGTAGCGATAGAACCATCGCTCAAACGGATACGTGGTGGTCGAACCGCCGCCTTCCCATGACTCGCGCTCGTAAGCGCCGCCGGCAGGACGCGACTCGACCGAGTCAGGCTTGCCAAACTTGATGTAGATGCGTCCGCGATCGGTGAGACGCCCGGCCTTGCCAGAGGTGAAGTGCTCGTTTGCGTAAGCGACTCGCTCGTGAAACTGGTCCTTGAATTCGTTCTCTTCCGTATCCGGATCGGGGTCGCGCGTGCGCCAGAATTCCTGGATGAATTGTTCGCGCTCGTCGTCGTTATCGAGTTTTTTCCAGGCGTCCTGTTCGGATTGCGTGAGTATCAAATCGTGGTCCTTCATCCACTCGACGTACGCCTTCTTTGGTTCGCGCTTGATCTTGCGCGGTTTTTCTGCCGGATTTTGTTTCGGTTGTTGAGCTGGAACGATAACCGTCGGGATTGAAACGAGGACGAGAACGGCGACGAATTGTCGCGCGCACGCGATGGACATACGAGTCTCCTTTTCGATAACGGCGGGGCAGAACCCCCGCCTTATCTCAGATTGCTGAGCCGAATGGTGGAGACTGAAGCGAAACTACTGAAGAATCGTAAACTTCTCCGACGGCGCGAGCGACTGTCCGCTGACGCGGTCACGAATGCGAATCGCGACTTCGTATTCGCCCGGCGGGAGCGCGCGCGTGTCGATCAAGCGGGCAAGCGTCAGGCGTTGACCCGAATCGCTGAGCCCGCGCCAGTCTTCGGTTTGCTTGCCGACCTCTTTGCCGTCTTTCATCAACGCATATTCAACGTCGACCGAAGGACGCAACGTGGTTTGATCGATCCCCGCGTTGTAGATCTGCAAGTAGACACCGACCGGCGAGCCGCGGTGATAAACGCGCGACACGTTCGGGATCACCTTCGTGGTCCCGATGACGAATTGGCCCACGGCGGGTTGGTTTTCCAGGCTCTCCAACTTCGCCGCGAGAATCATCGTCGAGGTCGACAGTTTTTGCGAATCGTACCTTGGAACGGTGAAGCCAAGCTGCTTCAAGCCGGTGGCGCCCGAAGCAGTGTCACGCACGATGACGTCAACTTTGTAAGTGCCCGGAGCGAGCGGCACGGCTTTTTGATACGCCGACTTCCGATCGCGGGCTTCGCTGAGCTCTTCCGCAGTCGCGGTAGTGATGACCGGATCTTCAAAGATGCCGACGCGGCGACCAGCGACGGACGTGATGCGCGCGAAGATGTTCATGCGCGCCTGTTGCAAGCCGCCACTGTCCTGGAAGACCAGGTCTTTGTTCTCAGCCTGAATGGTGAATGCCGTGATCACGCGTTCGTCTGACTGCCGGAAGAAGTCGATGCGCAGATCGAAATTCAGCGGGTTCTCTTCGACGATACCGGTGTTCACCGCCGTCGCCAGGTCGTTGAATTTCACTTGCGGCGGACGGCTCAGGTCGGCAAGCAGTTGCAGACGCGAGAACGGGCTGTCCTGTTCACGTTGATACTGAGAGTTGCCGATACCTGCCGCGCCCGTGATGCGATCCGCTTTGTTCGACAGTCCCAACTGTTCGGACAGCGTCAAACCAGCGCCAGGAACCATCAGCAGCGCGTCCTTCTCGTAAGGGTTGCGGGCGATGCGGTACTCACCGCTGCCTGTCGGATCCACAAACTCGATTTCGATACCCGAACCGACGCCGGCGATGTAACGATAGAACCAGATCTCGAACGGATACGTCGTAGTCGAACCGCCGCCCTCGTACGACGGACGTTCGTAACCGCCGCCCATCGGGTGGGTTTCGCGCCCGTCAGGTTTGCCGTACATGATCCAGATACGGCCGCGGTCACTTTTCCAACCGGGAATGCCGGAGCTGAAGTGCTCGTTGGCGTAGGCGATGCGCTCGTAATACTCTTCCTTGAACTCGTTTTCGTCAGTGTCCGGATCCGGATCGCGGCGGCGCCAAAACTCCTCGATGAAGCGTTCGCGCTCGTCGTCGTTCGCCAGTTTTTTGAATGCTTTGCGTTCTTCGTCGGTGATGATGTAGGTGACGTCTTTGTCGAGCCAGTCTTTGTAGGCCTTTTTCAGTTCCGGCTTGACGTTACGCGGCTTGCTCGTCGGATCTGACGGGTCCTGGGTGAAAACAGCGGGACTGGCGATTACCAACAGAGCAGCGATGAAGGCCAGACGAAGAGCGACTTTCCGGTAAGACATTTACGAAACTCCTGATGAACGCGGTACGAATTCGTGCGATACGGACTGCAATGGGCGTCGTTTGAAGACCAAGGATTCTAAGATCCTGCTAGGAACACAGTCAAGATGCGGAGCCTAACGGACTTAGTTGCCCTAAAGTCGATAGAAACGGGCGCAGTTTCCCGTTTTTATAGACCCGAAAACCGCGCGTTTAGTTGGCGGTTCGGGGCTTGTTGAAAATCCACGCGACGAAGATGGAAACGACGTACAGGATGATCATCGGCGCCGCAAACAGGAGCATGTTGGGAATGTCGGCCGTTGGTGACAGCACGGCGGCCGCAATCATGATGACGATCAGAGCCGTTTTCCAGATCTTGACGAGGAATTTGGCACTGACGATGCCGATTCGGGCGAGAACATATGTCACTGCCGGCATCTGAAACACGACACCCATGCCAAGCATTACCAGGACTATGAAGTCGAAATAGTCTGACGCCTTCAGCAGTAGACGAAACTCCGATCCGATGCCCAGCAGGTATTTGGCCGCCGGCGGAAACAGTACGTAGTAGGCGAAAGCCGCGCCGAGAACGAACGAGATCGACGACAGTACGATGAACGGCGTTACGTACGCGCGTTCGTGTGGATAAAGACCGGGCGAGACAAAGCCCCAGATCTGAAGCAGCAGGAACGGCACGGAGATCGCGACGGCGGTGTAAAGCGCGACCTTGATGTAGAGCGAGAATGGTTCGAGGGCGGTGGTGACGATCAGCTTGTCGTTTACGCCCGAGTATTCCGACGCCGCTGCCGTCGCCAGCTCAACCGGCAGGCGGACGCCTTTCGGAATGATAGCGTTACCGGCGTAGAGCGATTCGTCGGTAAAAAGCGCGAGCTTGCCCTGTGAATCCTTGAGCACGCGCGACATGACGGACGCGCCGGTCGGTATCAGACTCGTGCCGATCTTTGTTTCCTGTGCGAAAACGAAACGTCCCGTGTCGTTTTCCTTTAGCGTCTGCATGGCCGAGATCGCCTCAGTTCCTGTGAAACCGGCGATCGGAACTTCCTGGCGTTGCGCTTCGGCCAGCGCTCGTTCAATCGGCGCGGCGAGGAAGCCGTAGATCGGTTCCGAAACGAACCAACTGCCTGCTGTCGCGAGAATGACGACGACGAAGCAGCGCACCAGACGACGACGCAATTCGTCGAGGTGCTCGAGGAAAGACATTTGGCCGCCGAGTTCGGCTTCGCGATCCTTGTCGCCGGAAAGTGCTTTTAGAAACGCAGACATTACAGGTCAGATTACAGCCAATCGTGTTTTCGGAGAGGTTCTGGTTGCGTCGCTTCAGCAGGAACGGCAACGGCATCGGAAGATGCGTCGCCGGAAGATGCGTCACCGGGAGCGGCTTCGGCTGTTTCTGGAGTCGCCTCGTAAGGCGAGCCGTCACGAGGGACGACCAATTCGGGGTTTGCCGGCTCGAGTGAATCCGGTGTCAGGTTCGTGTCGGCTGCAACGAGGTTCGTGTCGTCGGCTTGACGCAGTTCGGGCGGATTATAAATCGCCTGTTCTTCAGGCCCGGTTTCCAGGGCCACTTCACGTTCCCATGTTCGTTTAAAGTCGTCCGATGCCTTGCGAAACTCAGCCAGACCTTTGCCCATCGAGCGAGCGAGCTGCGGTAGTTTGCGGGGTCCGAAAAAGATTAGAGCGATAGCCAGGATGAAAAGTAATTCGGTGGCGCCGAGGGATTCCAGGATAAATGCAAACACGGCTTTGCTCGCCTTCCTAATTGATAGCGAAACGGGATTGTAGCGCGAGGCGCCAGTAAACCAAAAGTAAACTAAAAGTTTCCCACGCGTAGCACAGATTGCACGTGTGGCAAGCCGCGCGATCTGTCGAGGTTGCAGTACACTAACCGATATTGATGACAGAAGCCAGCGGAACTCTACAGGCCTTCGCGGAACGCGCTGAGGCGGTCGCGGCCACGACCAAGAAACTCGAGAAGGCCGCCATTCTCGGAGCGTATCTCGAGACGCTTTCAGATCCTGATCTGACTCGGGCAGCTCGCTACTTCGCGGGTCACCAGTTTGCACTCGCCGATTCGCGCACGACAAACGTCGGCGGCAGCATCATCAGTGCTGCTCTCAGCGAAGCCACCGGTTTTAGTCCGGATGATCTGTATCCGCGATACGTTCGTCTCGGCGATCCGGGCGAACTTGCCGCTGAGATCGTCAAGGAAGCAAAGAAGGCGTACGCGCCATCGATTACGCTCGCTGAAACGGAATCGCTTATCAGTCGATTGAGTGAAACGCGCGGCATAAACAATAAGATCGCGCTGCTCACGGCCGTCCTGCAGCACGCGACGCCGCTCGAGGCCAAATACCTCGTGAAGCTGCTCTCCGGCGAGTTGCGTATCGGTTTGCGAGAGGGGCTTGTGGAAGACGCTATCGCTCGCATCTTCCGCCAATCGTTGGCCGACGTCGCTTACGCGAACATGCTGCTGGGCGACATCGGCGAGACAGCCGTCCGCGCTCGCGCTGCCGATCTGAAAGACGTCGAGATGCGGCTCTTTCATCCGATAAAGTTCATGCTGGCGACGCCTGCCGCGGATCTGACCGACGTCGCGCGCACGATGCCCGAGGAGTTTCTCGTCGAAGACAAGTTCGACGGCATTCGTGCGCAGGCGCACGTCGAGAATACCGGGGGCGACGAGAGACGCGTGGCGATCTATTCCAGGACGATGGACGAGATCACTCACCGGTTTCCCGAGTTGATCGAGCCGCTGCGATCGCTGCCGAGCGACGCGATCATCGACGGAGAAATCGTCCCCGCGCACGGCGACGTGATCCTTCCTTTCAGCGAGTTGCAGAAAAGGCTGGGGCGCAAGAACGTTGGAGCGCAGTTACTTGCGGCGGTGCCCGTCGTGTTGGTCGCTTACGATCTGCTTTACGCAGGCGGCAAGGTGCTGCTCGACGAGCCGTTGGCCGAGCGCCGCCGGCTGTTGGGCCAGTTGGTCGCGCCGAGCGGGGTGGTGCGTCTTTCGCAGGGAAAGTTGTTTACGGAAGCGGCCGCGCTGGACGACGAGTTCGACGCCGCGCGAGGGCGCGGAAACGAAGGGCTGATGATCAAGAGCCCGGCGTCGTCGTACAAGCCGGGGCGGCGCGGGCGGGAGTGGCTGAAGTTGAAACGGGCCATTGCGACGCTGGACGTGGTGGTGACGGCGGTGGAGGTGGGGCACGGAAAACGGCGGAATTTGTTGTCTGATTACACGTTTGCGGTGCGCCGGTCGGAGGAGGACGGCGAGTTGTTGAACGTCGGGAAGGCCTATTCGGGTTTGACGGACCGGGAGCTGACGGAGTTAACTGAGTACTTCAAGGAGCACACGATCCAGGAGTTCGCGCATGGCCGGGTTCGAATTGTTGAGCCGGCGGTGGTGATCGAGGTTACTTTTGACAGAGTTCAATCATCGAAGCGTCATAAGAGTGGCTTCGCGCTGAGGTTTCCGCGCATACTACGGCTGAGGCCCGACAAAACGACGGCCGAGATAGATACTCTCGAGACGGTCAGGCGTTTGGCCGAGTCAGGCGATATGGGGCAAAAAAGGCCGAATTATTGATAAAAACCTGGGAAAACCACTGGTAGGAGGTGAATGACGCATGCCACTGGCCCTGCAAAAATATAAAGTTCCTATAGACATAGGGGCCAGATGGGGTTACGATGCGTCGCGTCACCGCCTCCCAAACCAGGTTTTTCGAAATATTCGGTGAGCCCGGACACACAAAACCAAAGCCTCGAGGCTACGCCGCGGGCGCAGTCAGGGCGTTTTGTGTTATTGGGTGCTTCTCAGTACACTGACAGCAGGGCTGCCAACGCTTCGAAAAATAGGTAATCAGACGTTTCAGCCGTAATATCTCCGGTGTAAGGATCGCTTATTGGGTCGGTACCCTCATCGGTCGTGGTTGTCGTGACTAGCTTGTTCGGATTCGGGTTGGCCGG
>DASRIM010000476.1:0-26318 GCA_035649995.1 Pyrinomonadaceae bacterium
CGTTAGTGATGCCCGTCGTGAAAGGAAAGCGGATCATGTTTTACGTCGCGAACCGCGCGCATCATGCGGACATCGGCGGCGCGACGCCGGGTTCGATGGGGCTGGCGACGGACATTTACGGCGAAGGCATTCGCATCCCGCCGATTCGGCTCGTGCGCGGCGGCGAGTTGGACCACGACACGATGCGGTTGCTGCTCGCCAACGTTCGCGGCAACATCGAACGGCGCGGCGACTTCGACGCGCAGATCGGTTCGCTAAAGACCGGCGCAACGCGCCTGCTGGAGATAGTCGAGCGGCGTGGCGAACGAGAAGCCAACGAGTACGCGGCGCATTTGATCGACTACTCCGCGCGATTGATGAGCCACACGATCGCCGCGATTCCTGACGGCACGTACGAAGCGGAAGACGCGCTGGACGACGATGGTGTTGATGATGGTCCAGTGCGGATCGCCGTGCGAATCACGATCGAAGGCGAACGCGCGACTGTGGATTTCACCGGCAGCGCGCCGCAGGTGGTTGGCGCGATCAACGCAGTCGAAGCGATCACAGTTTCGGCCGTGTCGTACGTGTTTCGCTGTCTGGTTGGCGGCGAAGTGCCGGCGAGCGCGGGCTTGATGGAGCCGATCGACGTCATCGCGCCGCGGGGAACGGTGGTCAACGCGAACCCACCCGCGTCTGTCGCCGGCGGGAACGTCGAAACGTCGCAGCGCATCGTCGACGTGTTGTTCAAAGCGCTCGCGCAGGCGCTGCCCGATCGCATTCCCGCCGCCAGTCAGGGGACGATGAACAATCTCACGATCGGCGGCATCGATCCGCGAAACGGACAAGAGTTTTCATACTACGAAACGGTCGCCGGCGGCATGGGCGCGCGACCGGCGCTCGACGGCATGAGCGGCGTACACACGCACATGACGAACAGTTTGAACACGCCCGCGGAAGCACTCGAGTACGCGTATCCGTTGCGTGTGCGCGAGTATGGACTGAGACGAGGATCGGGCGGCGAAGGAAAGCAGCGCGGCGGCGACGGTGTTATCCGCGAGATCGAAACACTTGGCCCAGCGCGCATGTCGTTGTTGGCGGATCGGCGCAAGCGTGGGCCATACGGTTTACAGGGTGGTGCGTCAGGAATGCCGGGCGTCAACCAGGTAAATCAAAAGCCTGTCGCCGGCAAAGGCTCGCATGAATTGAAAGCGGGAGATCGTATTCGAATTGAGACGCCGGGTGGCGGCGGCTGGGGCAAGAAACGCGTTACGTAGTCAATCTTCGATAAATGCCCGGCAGTCTTTCCGGCAGCGACAACACGTCGTCGATGATCGTGTAACCAATCTCGCCATAAAGGTCGCGCAACTCCGCCTCCGACTCGCGATCGATCGTGATGCAGAACGGCGTGATGCCTTCGTTCTTCGCCTGCCGCAACGCCTCGCGCGTGTCTTCGCGAGCATAACGAGCATCGCCATAATCATGGTCGTACGGGCGGCCGTCCGAAAGCACGATCAGCAGGCGCGTGCGTGCATCCTGTTTCGCGAGCTTCGCGGTGGCGTGGCGAATCGCTGCGCCGAGGCGCGTGTTGTTTTGGTAGTTGATGCCGCCGATGCGCCGCTTCACTTCATCGCCGTATTTCTCGTCGAAGTCTTTGACCACGTAAAACTTCACGTTGCGCCGGCCTTCGGAAGTGAACCCGTTGATTGAGTAAACGTCGCCCACCGCCTCCAGCGCTTCACTCATCAGAACGAGGCCTTCCTTTTCGATCTCGATGATGCGTCTGCCCGGCCGCGTGTATGGCTGCAACGGATGACGCCCGATCGTTCTTGCCGTCGACGACGACTGATCCAACAGAAACGACACCGCGACGTCACGGCGCCGGCGCAGACGTTTCGTGTAGATCCGTTCCGACTGATGGCCGTCAGCGCGACGATCGATGACGTAATCGATCACCGCATTCAGATCAAACTCCTCGCCGTCTACTTCGTTCGCGACGCGCGTCAGGTTCTCCGGCTTCATCAGTTGAAACTGGTGCCGGATCGACGAGATAACGCCTTTGTGCCGTTCGCGCGTCTCGTCGACAAACGAGCGATCGCCGTGCTTCACGCGTTTTTCGACAACGCGACACCAGCCGAGACGATGATCGGTCAACTCGCGGTCCCACTCGTCATAGTTGTACGCAACCTCGCCTTCGGCCAAAGCGTGTTCGGGAGTTTCAGCTTCGGACCATGCTTCGGCGCCGGCAAGCTCGTCGGGTTCGCCTTCAGGCGACGGATCGTTCCACGCGTTGAACAACTCGCGCGCGTCGCGCCGCTGCGGCATCTGTTGCGCCTGGCGCTGCTTCATCCGCTCGACGGCGGCAGATTCTTCGTCGCTCTCAGTTTGGTCTTCCGGTGTTTCGATCTGCTGGATTGAATCGTCAGCCGGCGTGACGGATTGAAAGAGTTCGTAGACGCGGCTGGTCGCCATCAGCGTATCGGCAACGGTTGCGTTCGCGTTTGCGAGATAGTCGCCAACGATGGTTTCAAGCTCGGAAACGATTTGACCGTAGTACTGGCGGGCATCGTCGCGCGCGCCGCCGAGCATCGTCACTTGAAACAGCAGTTCAAACGGCACGAGCAACGCGGGCAGTTCGAGAATCTGCGGACGGCTGCGGCCGAGGTGTTCGCGAATCAAGTCGAGGTCGCGCCGGAGGCCGCGATATTCATGGCGGAGCCGTCGATCGATTCGGCCATTCTCGAGCGTCCCAAAAATCCGCCTCGCAAGCTGTGGCAACGGAAACAACTTCAGGGTTTCGCGGTAATCCGCGTCATCGGTGTGCGCCTGTTTCTTTGCCTGCTCCACTAACATCTCATCGGGAATTGAAAACGCGTCACGCACGTCGACGTCGTAAATCTCGCGTATGGCTGAATGTGCAGTGTCGACAATGCCGCCACGCTGATACGTGCCAAACTCGATCTGCCCGGCCGCATGCGCCGCCAAAACTTTGTAAAGCCTGAAATCCAATTCGTCGTCGCCAAACTCATTCACGACGGACGGCAAATGGATCGTGCGCCCGTCGCCGATGCGCGCTTCATCCGGCACCGCCGCGAGCGGCGCGACCTCGACCTCGCGTCCGGTCAACGCCTCGACGTACAACCGCAGCAGGTGTTGGACCGTCTCGAGTGACAGACCCGCGCTGCCGCTGTGCAAGGCTTCGTAACTTCCGCGCGTTTCGAGCGAGAAGTAACTGCGGCGCGCGCGCGCGTCCGCACGTCCCGACGAAAGACCGCGCCGCGCCCACGCTTCAAACTGTTCGATAGAAACACTGCGCAGCGCGCGTGAGCTCGATCGAAAACACGCCAACGCCGATTCACCGTCAACAGCCGCGATCTCTTTCGTCAGCGCCAGCACGCGGCGTGAAAGCTCGATGGCGTCGTTGCGGCTCGCTGCGTCGTTCAGTAAGCGAAGAAAGCGCGGGCTGCTGCGCACGAAAGCGACCAGGCTCGCGTTTCCGTGCGCCGCGACGGCCCACAACAATTCGATCCACTCGTCAAAGATCTCCGGCGCGCGTCGCAGGATCTCGCCGCCGGAAAGCAGTACTTGCAGCGCCGCGCCACCGCCGCGTTCGAGAAATTCGTTGGTGCGCGTCAGCAACCGCGTCGCATCCGCCGCCGACAGTTCATGAATCGCATCCGGAATCGACGACCACGCGTCAGCCGCGATTCCGCCTGCACGCGCGGCAAATGCACCAGCCACGGCGAGCGCCGCGTCAGTCACTTCGCGACTGCGAAACTCGGCCAGCGCATGGACCACGCCGGCCGACGCGTTGATCAACTCCGTGCTGTGCTTCGCCGATCGCCGCGCAATCTCTGTCGCCACCTCGAGGATCGCGCTGAGCACGCGAGCATCGTTTATCTCGCGCGCGATCGCGGGCAGCGATTGAAACGTTTCTCGCGCGATCGACGTCGATAGGACCATCTGGCGCGAACACAACGCGAAGATCGCCGGCAGCGCTTCTCGCGGAACGTCACGCAGCGGCTCGACGCCGGCGGCGAAAAACGTTACGGCCGCATCGTAGTCGCTCATCGCCAACCGCCGGCCCATCTCACCCCAGGATCGCAACTCAGCGGGTGCCAGGACATGCGAGGCCGCGGACGCGGCGCGCACGAATTCGAGTGCCGCGCGCACGGAGATACTTGCGATTGAGGCGCTGGTCTCGAGGATCTGTGTTTTGTGTGTATCCACGGATCAAATCACCGTGGTGATGATCTCGCGAATACTGCGTTGCAGCTCGCGGTCGTCCGTTATCGGCGAGCACATTGCCACTTCGGCGGCGTCGACAGGTGGGATACCGAGAGTGATGAGCTGAGCGGCGTAGATCAGGAGTCGAGTCGAGACGCCTTCTTCCAAACCATGACCGCGGAGGTTTCGCACTTTCTGTCCGATGACGACGAGATCGCGCGCGGTGCCTTCGTCCACGCCGCCTTCGCGCGCCACGATTTCCGCTTCCATTTCCGGTGGTGGATAGTCGAACTCGATCGCGACGAACCGCTGGCGCGTCGACTGCTTCAGATCTTTCAGGATCGACTGATAACCCGGATTGTAAGAAACGACGAGCATGAAATCCGCCGGCGCTTCGAGAATCGTCCCGCGTTTTTCGATCGGAAGACGCCGGCGATGATCGGTCAGCGGGTGAATGATCACGACCGTGTCTTTGCGAGCTTCGACCACTTCGTCGAGATAGCAGATCGCGCCGTTACGCACGGCGGAAGTCAGCGGACCGTCGTGCCAGATCGTCTCCTCGCCTTCGAGCAGGAAGCGTCCGACGAGGTCAGTAGACGAGAGGTCTTCGTGGCAAGCGACGGTGATGAGCGGGCGTTCAAGCCGCCATGCCATGTGCTCTACAAACCGCGTCTTTCCGCAGCCGGTCGGGCCTTTGAGAATAATAGGCAGTCGCGCGGCGTGCGCGGCTTGAAACAGTTCCACCTCGCGGCCGACCGGGAGGTAATAGGGCTCGGTTGAGACTCGATAGTCCTGGATTGCACTTTCAGCCATTTGTTTGGCATCTTAACATTAATGAAGATAGCGGTAGCAATGAGTGGCGGCGTGGATTCTTCCGCGGCTGCGGCGATTTTGAAGGCGCAGGGACACGATCTCGTCGGCTTTACGATGCAGTTGTGGGATCAGCGGCGCGGCATCAACGTTGACGAAAACGGCGATCCGCTGCCCTCGCGTTGCTGCTCGCTCGACGATGTTTACGACGCCCGCCGCGTAGCCGAAGAGCTTGGTTTTCCGTTCTACGTCCTGAATCTGGAACGCGATTTCGAACGCGACGTCGTCGCGCCGTTTGTGACGAGCTACTTGAGCGGCGAGACGCCGATTCCGTGCGTCGGCTGCAACAGCCGCCTGAAATTCGCCTCGTTGGATCGGCTGGCGGCTAGTCTGGGTTGCGAAAAAGTTGCGACGGGGCATTACGCGCGCGTCGAGTTTGATCCCGCGGCCAACCGTTACCGTCTACTTCGCGGCCAGGACACGCAAAAAGATCAGTCGTACTTTCTTTGGGAACTGACGCAGGCGCAGTTGTCGCGCGCGATGTTTCCGCTCGGCGAGATGTCGAAACCTGAAGCTCGCGACGCTGCGAGACAACATCACCTGGTTGGCGTGTCGGAGAAGAAGGAGTCGCAGGAGATCTGTTTCGTGCCTGACGGCGACTACGCGGGTTTCATCGACCGCTACCTCGAGGCCGAAAACGCCAGCGATCGTCTGCCGGGCGCGGGCGAGATTGTCGATAGCAACGGCCGGGTCATCGGACGCCACGAGGGCATTCATCGCTACACGATCGGGCAGCGTCGCGGCATCGGCATCGCCGACGAGCGCCCGTTGTACGTCATCTCCATCGATTCGGATCGAAATCGCGTGACCGTCGGCTCGTCTGAAGAACTGTTGAGCGCGGAGTTTACGGCGGCGGGCGTCAACTGGATCTCCCTCGACGATCCGAAGGAACCGGTGCGCGCTGAAGTTCGCGTCCGTTATCGTCACACAGCGGCGCCGGCGACTATCACGGCGCTCGAAAACAACCGCGCGCGCATCGTTTTCGACGAACCGCAACGCGCCATCACACCCGGCCAGGCGACGGTTTTTTATCGCGGCGACGAGGTTGTCGGCGGTGGTTGGATTGTTAAGGTTTAAAACCTTTTGCGCTGCCTTTGCGTACTCACAGTTAACGAAACACACCTAAATTCAAAGGATTCAATGTATGGCAATGTCAGGAACACGTAAGACAATTTTGATTATCGGCAGCATCTTCGGCGGGCTGATCCTGGTAGCGATAATCTGCATCGCGCTACTCTGGATGGCGCTCGTCAAATCCGAGCCGAGCATCCGCGACAACAGCGTACTGACGCTGCGCGTCTCCGGCGCATTGCCAGACTACAGTCCCGACGATCCTTTCAAAAGAGTGTTCGGCGGGCCGGATCAATCTCTCACCGGTCTCGTGATGCAATTCAAGAAAGCGAAGGTCGATAAACGGATCAAAGCCATCCTGCTCGACGTCAATATGTCCGGTGTGGGCTGGGGCAAAGCCGAAGAGATTCGCGATGCGATCGCCGACTTCCGCACGTCCGGTAAGCCGGTCTACGCGTTTATCGAGTTTGGTTTGAACAAGGAGTACTACATCGCCACGGCGTGCGACAAGATCATCGTCCCGCCGCCCGGCGAGTTGTTCATCAACGGCCTCGCCGCCGATGTCATGTTCTTCCGCGGCTCGCTCGACAAGCTCGGCATCTATCCCGACATTTACCAGATCGGCAAGTACAAAAGCGCCGGCGACATGTTCACGCAGAAACAGATGACCGACGCGCATCGACAGTTCATCAACGAGATGCTCGACGATCTATTCGGGCGTTACATAAACGCGATCGCGCAGGCGCGTCACAAGACGCCGGACGAGGTCAAGGCGCTGATCGACAACGCGCCGTACAACGCGCAGCAGGCGAAGGACGCCGGACTCGTCGACGAAGCGCTGTACAGGGATCAGGTAGAAGCTCAATTCAAGAAACTGCTCGGCTACAAAGATACCGACGCTCTCGCGATGGTGCGCGGTTACGACTATCGCGACGTTGCGCCGGAGTCGCTCGGACTCAACAAAGGCGAACGCATCGCGGTGATCTATGCGAGTGGAGAGATCGGTTCGGGTAGTTCGCAGAACAGTCCCTCAGGCGATCAGTCGATCGGCTCCGACACGCTGGCCAAGGCGCTGAACGACGCGGCGGCTGACAAGTCGATCAAAGCGATCGTGATGCGCGTGGATAGTCCCGGTGGTTCGGGTCTCGCGTCAGACATCATCTGGCGCGCGGTCGAACAGGCGAAGCAGAAGAAACCGGTTGTAATTTCCATGAGCGACGTTGCCGCATCCGGCGGTTATTACATTTCGGCAGGCGCGAGCAAGATCATCGCGCAGCCGTCGACGATCACGGGTTCGATCGGAGTCGTCGCAGGCAAGCCGGTGGTGCGCGGGTTGTACGACTGGCTCGGCATCTCGAATGAGTACGTGTTGCGCGGCAAGACGGCGGGAATGTTTCGTGAGACGGAGAAGTTTTCGGACGAAGAGCGTGCGAAGTTTGAAGAGTGGGTCAAGACACTTTACTACCGCGACTTCGTGCCGAAGGTTGCGCAAGGCCGCGGTAAAGATCCCGGATATGTCGACTCCGTTGCCCAGGGACGCGTTTGGACGGGAGGACAGGCGAGGGATCGCGGTTTGGTAGACGAGTTTGGCGGGCTTGATAAGGCGATCGACGTTGCGAAACAGCTTGCGAAGATCCCTGCTGACAAGGGCGTCGAGCGCGTGATTCTGCCGTATCCGGTGACGTTCCTACAGCAACTGCTTACCGGCGGTGGTGAAAACTCGAACACCGAAGTCGAACAGCAGCGGGCGGTGCTCGCCGCGCTGCCGGAAGACGCGCGACGGGCTTTCAAGTACATGCAGTTGATGGATCGAATGAAGAACGGCGAGTCGATGTTTCTGATGCCCTTCGATCTGCGGGTTAAGTAACCGGACCAGTATTTCTGATGTGTTTCCCGCTTGCGGGAGTTTCGCGAAAGGGAAGTTTTTAAATTTCCCTTTATGTGTTTCTCGCTAGCGCACGGGCAGGGTAATTCGTTCGAGGCCGCCCATGTAATGCCTGAGAACTTCGGGAATGATCACTGACCCGTCTTCCTGCTGGTAGTTTTCGAGGACGGCGATCCATGTACGTCCGACGGCCAGTCCCGATCCATTGAGCGTGTGAACAAACTCCGGCTTCGCGCCGCCTGCCCGGCGGAAGCGGATTTGCGCGCGCCGCGCCTGAAACGCCTCATAGTTCGAACACGAAGAGATCTCGCGAAAACCATTTTGCGAAGGCAGCCAGACTTCGATGTCGTAAGTCTTGGCTGAACCGAAGCCGAGGTCCGCGGTGGAGAGCGTGACGACGCGATAGTGTATGCCGAGTTTCTGCAAGATCGTTTCCGCGTCGTGCGTCAGTGATTCGAGCTCGTCGTATGAGTTTTCGGGCAGCGAGTATTTCACGAGCTCGACTTTCTCGAACTGGTGCTGACGAATCACGCCGCGCGTGTCGCGTCCGTAGCTGCCGGCTTCGGAGCGAAAGCACGGAGTGTACGCGGCCCATCGCATGGGCAGTTGTGCCGCGTCGAGAATCTCTTCGCGATGGTAATTCGTGACGGGCACCTCGGCGGTTGGGATGAGATACAAGCCGCGCGGGTCGTCGAGTTTGAAGAGGTCTTCTTCAAACTTCGGCAATTGGCCTGTTCCGAACAACGCGTTGCGATTGACGATGAACGGCGGCAGCGTTTCGCTGTAGCGGTGTTCGCGTGTGTGGACGTCGAGCATGAAGTTGACGAGCGCGCGCTCGAGTCTTGCGCCGGCGCCGTTGAGAATCGCGAAACGCGCGGAGGCGATCTTCGTCGCTCGTTCGAGATCGAGAATCCCGAGCGTTACCGCGAGGTCCACGTGATCTTGCGGTTCGAAGCTGAACTTGGGCGCCGTTCCCCAACGACGCACCTCGACGTTATCTTCCTCGCTTTTGCCGACGGGAACACTCTCGTGCGGAACGTTCGGAAGGTTGCCGAGAATCTCGCGCATTCTTGCTTCCGAGCTATCGCGGAGCTCTTCCGCCCGGCTGGCGCGCTCTTTTAAGTCGGCGACTTGAGATCGCAATGTCTGGGCTTCATCCTTGTTGCCCTCTTGCATCAGTCGTCCGACTTCCTGGCTGACTTTGTTGCGTTCCGAGTTGAGCCGGTCTGATTCAGCGATAGCGGCGCGACGATCTTTGTCGGCTTGCGTAAAGCTATCCAGCAGGCGGAGGGTTTCCTCGGAGGCGCCTCGGTTTACCAGCGCCTCGTTAACTTTGGAGACATTTTCGCGGACGTAATTGAGATCGAGCATTTGGTCTCTTTCAATAATGTGTGTTAAAGAAAGGGCCACGCTAGCCGACACCGATTCTAACTGTCAAGAAAGGGAACCAGTTTGTCTGACCAGAAACCATTTGCCGGGCGCGCAGCGATCGTCACTGGAGGGACTCGCGGTATCGGCCGGGCTATCGCCGTTGAACTGGCACGACGCGGGGCGGATGTTGCGTTCAATTACGCGAAGAGCGCTGAAGCGGCCGACGCTTTGAAGAGCGAGATCGAGTCGCTGGGAGTGCGTGCGTTGTCGCTTCAGTGCGACGTTGGCAACACCGCGGCGGCGGCTGAGATGGTGCAACAGGTGAAAGATGCTTTCGGCCGTATCGACTATCTCGTCAACAACGCAGGTATCACGCGCGACAATCTGATCCTGCGGATGAAAGAGGACGATTGGGATGAAGTCATCGATACGAACTTGAAGGGCGCGTGGAACTTTGCGAAAGCTGCGTTGCGTACGATGCTGCGGCAGGATAGTGGTGGATCGATACTGAACATTTCGTCGATCAGTGGCGAAGTCGGGATGCCGGGGCAGTCGAATTACTCGGCGTCGAAAGCGGGAATGGTTGGGTTGACGAAGGCGTTGGCGAAAGAGGTAGCGAGCCGGAAGGTCACGGTTAATGCGCTGGCGTTAGGAATGGTCGCGACTGACATGGCCGGCAAGCTGGACGAAGCATATCAGGCGAAGATCAAGGAGCAGATCCCGCTGGGACGCTTCGCCGAACCCGGCGAGGTCGCACGGATTGCGGCGTTTCTGTTGTCGGATGACGCGCGTTATATAACTGGACAAGTGATCCAGGTGGACGGCGGATTGGCTATTTAAACCACGGATTTATTTAATCTTCTTTACATCTGTGGGTTTGGTGAAGAATGAGTCGGGTATGGGTTGGTTGTACTGCACGGCTTCGTAGTTGATACGCGTCGTCTGTTTTCCGTCAACAAAGTGATCGATCACCCACGGTGCGGTGATGCCAGCCTCAGTGATGAATTTGAGTAACTGGTCCTCTTCCGTAGTTTCAACCTCATCACCCGTCTCCGGATCTTTCCGCATCCGTTTGTAAATAACTTTCGCCGGGAACCCGTCTCTGGCGCCAAACTCGTACTCGATCCAAAACCCGTTCGGATACGTCAACCGGATCGTCTCGTTGCGTTTAGCCAACCCGGCCTCACGCCGCCCGACGTAAACGATCTTGCCGCCTTCCTTCTGCCACCATCCGCGAAGCAGATTTTCCAATCCAGTGCGCATCGAACGCTTGAAGTCTTCGACCTGCGTAGGCGTCTGATCGCTGAGCTTCTTGACCGCGCCATCAAACGTCCAACCGCTATCGCCAATGTTGGTCTGAATCGACTTGATGCCGAGGCTCGTGAACTCCGTCCGTTCACGATCGGGATAGACGATGTAATCGAGAAAGCGCGTGGGAAGCTGCGGCACGCCGTCCGCAAACGGCGTGTAGAAACCTTTGCCGATAACCGTCTTGACGTTTAAGTAGTTCGCGCCACCGAGTACTTCGATGGCGCGATCCATGATTTGTTTTGATTTTTCGTCGACCGCGGGCGTGGTATTTTGCGCCCTTGCAACACTAACTGAGACGGCCAGGCAAACTAATAGGAGGATGACTGTTCGCACTATCAGTTGAACTCGGGCTTCGACCCACCATCCGGCTTGACCACGATTTCTCCGTTCTCGACGTCGACACGGAAACTCGACGACGTCTTCCACATGCCGGTGATTGGCAGTTTCACCTTCTCGTCGATGTGCCGTTTCAGGAAGCGCGCGCCGTAAGCCGTGTTGTAACCGTTTTCGGTCAACAGATTGACGGCCGCCTCAGTCACTTCCACTTGCTTGCCCTGGCGTTCCATCTGCCGGCGCAGCTTGTCGAGATACAGCTTCGCGATCTGCCGCACTTCATCCATCGTCAACGGCGAGAACACTACGATCTCGTCGATGCGGTTGCGGAACTCCGGCGAGAAGCGCTGCTCCGACGCCTTCATCACTTCGTTCTTCACGGCGCGGAAATCCGAAGCGGTCTTCGTGCCGAAGCCGAGCGGTTTTTCGAACCGTTTGAAACTCTCCGAACCGAGGTTCGAAGTCATGATGATGATCGCGTCCGAAAGGTAGACCTTCTTGCCGCGTCCGTCAGTCAGCCAACCTTCGTCGAATGCCTGCAGGAACAGGTTCATCAGGTACGGCGAAGCTTTTTCAACTTCATCCAGCAGCAACACCGTGTACGGGTTCTCACGCAATTGCTCGGTGAGTATTCCGCCTCGTTCCGAACCGACGATGCCGCGCGGCATGCCGATCAGTTTTTCGACGCTGACGGTCCCATCGCTGTACTCCGACATGTCGATGCGGACCATCTTCTCTTCGTCGCCGAACATGAACTCGGCAACTGCCTTCGCCAACTCGGTCTTGCCGACGCCGGTTGGTCCAAGGAAGAGCAGCACGCCGTCGGGTTTGTAGTGCGACTCCTTCAGCGGTCCCTTGTTCAAGCGCAGCCGCTGCGCGACCGCCTTGATGGCTTCTTTCTGACCGATAACACGACGGCCCAACCTCGCTTCCGTCACCGCGAAGCGCTCGGTGGTGTCGCGGAAGATCATGTCGCGCGGAATACGCGACTCCTGCGAGATGACGTCGATGATGTGTTCCGGCTGCACCACCATCTTCTGCGGTTCATTGATCTCCACCTTGACGGCGGCAGTGTCGAGCCAGCCGATGGCTTTGTCGGGCAGGTGCAGATTGCGGATGTACTTCGGCGCCATTTCCAACGCCATATTGATCGCGTCGTCTGAGATCTTGACGGAGTAGTTCTTCTCCAGCCGCGGACGAAGACCAAGCAGAATCTCGCGCGTCTCGGTGATCGACGGCTCGACGACCTTCACCATGCGGAAGCGGCGCGCGAGTGCTTCGTCGTCTGCGATGTACTCTTTGTACTCTGAAATCGTGGTCGCGCCGATGATGCGCATCTCGCCGCGGGCCAGCGCCGACTTGAACATGTTCGCCGCGTCGGACGACGTGCCCAGGGCTGCGCCTGCGCCGATGATTGTGTGCGCTTCGTCGATGAAGAGGATCAGGTTATCGCGTTCTTTGACTTCGTCGATGATTCCCTTGATGCGCTCTTCGAACATGCCGCGCAACATGGTGCCGGCGACGATACCGCCCATCTGTAACTGCACGATGTGCGAACTGCGCAAGCGAGCGGGAACTTTGTCCGGTTCCAGTTCGATCAAGCGCGCGAGACCTTCGATGACCGCGGTCTTGCCGACGCCAGGTTCACCGACCAGCATCGGTGAATTGGCCCTCTCGCGGTGGCAGAGGATCTCGATGATTTGTTGAATCTCTTTTTCCCGGCCGATGGTAGGCGGAATCTTGTCGGCCCGCGCCAGCCGGTTGAGTGAAACCCCGAAGTGTTTCAGGTAAGGCGGAAGCTCGAACTTCTTTCGGTTGAGCTCTTCTTCCTGTTCTCGTTTTTGGACCTGTGCTCGCACGTTTTCTGCTACAGCATCAGGGTTAGCGCCCATGGTCCGCAGTACGTCAACGAACAGACTGTCCGAATTGCTCAGCGCTTCGAAGATGTCGGTGGCTTCGATGGTCTTGCGACCCTGAGTTCGCGCGCGCTCCATGGCGCGTTTGAAGAGGTCGGTCGTATCCGGACCGATGCGAAAGCCTTTGCCAACGTGTTGCTGCCGGCTGCTGCTGAGACGTTTCTCGATGGCCATTTTGACCACAACCGGATCGAGCGACAACTCGCGCATGGCGGAGTTGAACATATCAGGCTCCTCGACCGTCAAAGCCTGAAGAATGTGTTCGACCGATACGAAGTTTTGGTCGCGACGGCGCGACTCGTTCAGCGCGTGTTCCAAAATACGCTGCCCGCTGTCGCCAAATTTGTCCTTGTATGATCCTAAGTCAACCATAATTCTATTAGCCCATCGACCCGATCAGATTGACCGATCGACGGAAACTCTCTACTTTCAAACAGCGGCTGCAACATCCAACCGCGGAGAGTTGGATGTCGTCAGGATAAGCGCCGTTGCGTTTCAATGCAATAACTATTACCGGCGAGGCGATCCTGCAATTCGCCTGCCGGAACTCTAAAATCTGAGATCTCAAGTCTGAGATCCCGAGTGTTTAATAATCGTAGTCGTCACCTCCCGGGCTCGGCGGCCCCGCCTTCTTTGGTTCAGGCATATCAGTTACAGCGGCCTCGGTGGTCAAAAGCAGCCCCGCTATCGACGCGGCGTTCTGTAACGCCGTGCGGACCACCTTCGTCGGATCGATGATTCCAGCGGCCGCGAGATCTTCAAACTCGCCGGTCACTGCGTTATATCCCTTATTCCCTTTCAGTCGTTCAACTTCGCCGATGACAACCGCGCCTTCGATGCCGGCGTTCTCGGCAATACGCCGGATTGGTTCCTGAAGAGCGCGGCGCACAATGTTCACTCCCGTACGAACGTCCGGATCGTCACTGTTGTGATTTTCTAACACTCTCGACGCGCGCAAGAGCGCGAGGCCGCCGCCGACCACGATGCCTTCCTGCGCCGCGGCTTTCGTCGCGTTCAGTGCGTCTTCGACGCGCATCTTGATCTCTTTCATCGCGGTTTCCGTTGGTGCGCCGACTTTAACAACGGCCACGCCGCCCGCGAGTTTTGCGAGCCGCTCCTGGAGCTTCTCGCGGTCGTAGTCAGACGTCGTTTCCTCGATTTGGTTGCGGATCGTTCCGACGCGTCCCTGGATCGCTTTCGGATCGCCGCCGCCTTCGACGATCGTCGTGTTTTCTTTGTCGACGATCACGCGTTTGGCCGTGCCGAGATCGGAGAGGGTCACGTTCTCCAGTTTAATACCGAGATCCTCGGTGATCACTTTTCCGCCGGTCAGCACGGCGAGGTCTTCGAGAATCGCTTTGCGTCGGTCGCCAAACGCCGGAGCCTTCACTGCGCATACTTTGATCGTGCCGCGGAGTCGATTCACAACCAGCGTCGCCAGCGCGTCGCCGTCGACGTCCTCGGCGATGATCAACAGCGCGCGTCCCGAACCAGCAGTCTGTTCGAGTATCGGCAGTAGATCGCGCATCGCGGAGATCTTTTTCTCATAGAGAAGAATTGCGGGGTCGTCGAGGATCGCTTCCATGCGATCGGGGTTCGTCACGAAGTAAGGCGACAAGTAGCCGCGATCGAACTGCATGCCTTCGACGATCTCGAGCTCGGTCTGCAACGTCTTCGACTCTTCGACCGTGACGACGCCGTCTTTACCGACTTGCTCCATCGCCGCGGAGATGAGCTCGCCGATGTGGCGATCGTTGTTCGCGGAAACTGTCGCGACGTTCGTCAACTCGTCCTTGCCTCTGACCTTCTTCGACATCCGTTCCAGCTCGGCGACGACCTGGTCCGTAGCCAACTGAATGCCACGCTGCAACGACATCGGGTTCGCGCCCGCCGCGACGTTCTTCACGCCCTCGCGGAAAATAGCCTGCGCCAGAACCGTCGCCGTCGTCGTGCCGTCGCCGGCTTTGTCGTTCGTCTTGACGGCGACTTCGCGCACCATCTGTGCGCCCATGTTCTGATACTTGTCTCGAAGTTCAATCTCTTTCGCGACCGTCACGCCGTCTTTGGTAATCACAGGGGAACCAAACTTCTTCCCGAGGACCACGTTGCGTCCTTTTGGACCGAGCGTGACGCGCACCGCATTCGCGAGCGTATCAACACCTTGAAGCATCAAGTTGCGTGCTTCTTCTCTGAACTTCAACTCTTTTGCCGGCACTCTCGTTTCTCCTTAACTGTTATTGTTCGGTCGCATTTCTCGCTTGTTCAGCGGCGCGTCCGACCTGCACGCGCGCGGGCCGAAGCAGTCTCTCACCCATTCGGAACCCGCGACTATATTCACTAATCACCTTTCCGTCCATCTCGCTGTCTGCCTCGGCGGTGTCGACCGCTTCGTGCAACTCCGGATCGAACGGTTCGCCGACGGAATCGATCGGTTCGACGCCCGCGTTCGCGAGCGCGTTCTGCACGCTCGTGGCGATGCGGCGAATACCTTCCAACACCGCGTCTTTCGGCGCGTCACTTGAAACAGCTTCGATAGCGCGGTTCAGATCGTCGAGGGCGGGCAGAAAGTCAGTAATAAATTTGGCTTTCTCCGTCGCGGCACGTTCTTCGGCGGAACGATTCAAACGCTGGCGCGTTGCGTCAGTCTCGCGCTGCAACTGCTGCCGCAGTTGATCGAAACGCGCTTGAACGTCCTGCGCCTGTCTCTCCGCCGCCTGTGTCCGCGCCTCGAGCTCTTCGACGTAAGTCGGTTTGAGGTTCGGCCGTTCAGCTTCCTCGTTTACGTGTTCGGATCCATCGGGATCGAGATAAATGCGACGTTTGTCAGTAACCCTCAATTCGTCCTGAGCCTCTTCCGCCATGGTGAAACAATCCTTCCCCTTGTCCTGATTACGAAACTTTGACAGTGATCTTCTGCGCCTTCTGCTCCTGCCGTTTCGGCAGACGAATGTGCAACACGCCGTCTTTGTACTCAGCGCCGATTCGGCCCTGATCGACTGAGCCGGGAATGCTGAAACTTCTCAGAAACTTTCCGCGCGGTCTTTCGCTGCGATGTCGCGGCTCCTCAACGCTCCGTGTTCCTTTCACGACTAACCGGTTCTCGTCGAGGTCGATCTCGAGGTCATCGCGATTGATGCCCGGCAAGTCCATCGCGATCACGTAGCCCGTCTCTGTTTCATAAATGTCAGATGCGGGCGTCCAGTCGGCGCGCTCAAACTCCGCGCCGGTCTCGGTCTGCGCGCGCCGTTGCGTCGCGTCTTCGAAAAGCCTGTTCATTCGATCCTGCAGGAGCATCAGGTCCTGCAAAGGGTTCCACTGTTGTGACATCAATCAACTCTCCAATTTTTTTCTTCAATCCGTGGCCTGCCTTACGCCGTCGCGAACGCTTGATCGGTCTTGAACTCCATCGTGTCGCCTTTCGCCGACAGGCGGATGGTTTGACCCGGCAGTATCTCGCCCTGCAAGAGTTTTACCGCGAGCGGGTTCTGAATGTGCGACTGGATCGCCCGTTTCAGCGGACGCGCGCCGTAACTCGGATCGTAACCTTCACGCATGAGCAACTCCCTCGCTGAAGGCTCCAGCACCAGTGTCAGGTTTCGCTCGGCCAACATCGCACGCAGACGTTCGAGTTGTACGTCGATAATCTTGCCGATCTGTTCCTGCGAGAGCTGATGGAAGATAACGACGTCGTCGATGCGGTTCAGAAACTCCGGCTTGAAGTGCAAGCGCAGTTCCTGAAGCACCGCTTCGCGGACCTGTTTCTCGTCTCCTTCCGCTGCTTGAATCTCGCGCGAACCAAGGTTCGACGTCATGATCAGCACCGTGTTTTTGAAGTCGACTGTGCGGCCTTTCGAATCCGTCAGTCTTCCGTCGTCGAGAATCTGGAGCAGGACGTTAAAGACGTCCGAATGCGCCTTCTCGATCTCGTCAAACAGGATGACTGCATAGGGACGCCTGCGAACGGCTTCCGTGAGCTGTCCGCCTTCCTCGTAACCGACGTATCCCGGCGGCGCTCCGATCATGCGCGCTACGGCATGCTTTTCCATGTACTCCGACATGTCGAGCCGGACCATCGCGCGTTCATCGTCGAACATAAACTCCGCGAGCGCGCGCGCAGTTTCAGTTTTGCCGACGCCCGTTGGCCCAAGAAAGATAAACGAACCGATCGGGCGATTCGGATCCTGCAAACCCGCGCGAGCACGACGCACCGCGTTGGCGACAGCGGTCAGCGCTTCTTCCTGGCCGATGACGCGCATGCCAAGCCGCTCTTCCATCGTCACCAGTTTCTGCATCTCGCCTTCGAGCATGCGCGAAACAGGAATTCCGGTCCACTTGGCGACAACCAGTGCGACGTCCTCTTCGTCGACCTCTTCTTTCAGCATCACGCCGTCCTGCTGAAACGCCGCGAGCTTGTCTTGTTCAGCTTTCAGTTTGCGCTCCAACTCGGGAATCTTGCCGTACTGAATTTCAGACGCACGTCCGAGGTCGCCGGCGTTGCGCGCCTGGTCGAGCTGGAGTTTGAGTTGCTCGAGCTCCGCTTTTGCGGTGCGCATGTGGTCGATGGCTTCTTTCTCGGACTGCCACTTCGCCTTCATGCCTGACGACTTCTCGCGAAGATCGGCGATGCGCTGCTCGATCTCCTTCAGACGTGCCTTCGACTTTTCGTCTTCTTCACGCTGAAGCGCCTGCCGTTCGATCTCGAGCTGGATGATCTCGCGTTCGAGTTCATCGATGTCCTGCGGCAGCGAGTCGATCTCGATGCGCAGCCGCGAGGCGGCTTCGTCGATCAAGTCGATGGCTTTGTCCGGAAGGAATCGATCCGTGATGTAGCGGTTCGACAGCGTTGCCGCGGCTACGATAGCGGAGTCTTTGATGCGGACGCCGTGATGGACCTCGTAACGCTCTTTCAACCCGCGCAGAATCGCGATCGTGTCTTCAACCGTCGGCTCGCCGACGTAGACCTGCTGGAAACGACGTTCGAGCGCCGCGTCTTTTTCGATGTGTTTCTTGTATTCGTTGAGAGTCGTCGCGCCGACGCAGCGGAGCTCGCCGCGAGCGAGCGCTGGCTTCAACATGTTCGACGCGTCGATGGCGCCCTCGGCCGCGCCTGCGCCGACCAGCGTGTGCAGCTCGTCGATAAAGAGAATGATCTGTCCTTTGGCGTTCTCGATCTCTTTCAACACTGCTTTGAGGCGATCCTCAAACTCGCCGCGATACTTCGCGCCGGCGAGCATCGCGCCGAGATCCAACCCGACCAAACGCTTGTTGCGCAGTGTCTCCGGCACGTCGCCCGAGACGATGCGTTGGGCCAGGCCTTCGACGATGGCAGTCTTACCTACGCCGGGTTCGCCAATCAGCACCGGATTGTTCTTGGTCCGTCGAGAGAGGACTTGAATGGTTCTGCGAATCTCGTCGTCACGGCCGATAACCGGATCGAGTTTTCCTTTGCGCGCCAGCTCCGTCAGGTCGCGCGCGTACTTCGAAAGCGCCTGGTAGTTCTGTTCGGCGTTCTGGTCGGTGATGCGCGAACCGCCGCGCATCTGTTGGATCACTTTGAGCAGATCCTCTTTGTTGACGCCGTGTTGCCGCAGGATCTTGCCGGCGTCGCCGTCTTTATCTTCGACGATCGCCATCAGCAGCGGCTCGGTTGAGATGAACTCGTCCTGTAGCTTGTCGGCCTGCTTCTGTGCTTCCGTGAAAACTGCGGTCGTGCGCGTGCTGAAATACTGTTGTCCACCCTGCACGCGCGGAAAGCGCGCGACGGCAGCTTGCGTGTCGTTGAGTATGACGGCAACGTTAGCGCCGAGTTTGCCGATCAGCGGGCGAACGATTCCTTCTTCCTGCTCGAGCATCGCGACGAGCAAGTGCTCAGGCTCGACCTGCTGGTGATTGTTTCTTTCAGCCAGTTCAATCGCCGATTGAATTGCTTCCTGTGCACGTAGTGTGAACTTATCTAAACGCATTTCTTAAGTCCGTCGTCAAAAATCAGTGTTACCTAAAAAGACTCGAACGGGCTCGAGTTCGCATCCCAAACTGCGACGAGCCCGCTCGCGATTATGTGCCCCCGTCAACGCTTAGCGCCCGCTGGACGCTTCCTTGGTTTTGCCGGTCTCGGCCGTAGTTTCGATCGTCTTCTGCGAAGCGCCGGCTGAAGTGCCGCTCACCTGGATGCGACGCGCTTTCGTCTCCTCGCGCTTCGGCAACGTCACGCGCAGCACGCCGTTGTTGTACTCAGCGGTCGCGCCTTCGGCGGAAACGGTCTGAGGCAACGTGAACGAGCGAGTGAACGAACCATAGGAGCGTTCAACTCGATGGTAATTGTCGCCCTCGTCGGTCTTCTCAAACTTGCGCTCGCCGCGAAGGGTGATGACGTTGTTTTCGATTGAGAGGTCGAAGTCGTCCTGCTTCATTCCGGGCAGTTCAGCCTCGAGGACGATCTGGTCCTTGTTCTCGTAGATGTCGACGCTGGGCGCCCAGGCCCCGCGGCCGATGCCTTCATCGTCGAAAGCACGGGTTAGATTGGTCGAGAACAGGCGATTTACCTCTTCCTGCAACGTACGCAGATCACGAAAAGGGTCATACCGAACGATACTCATGAGCTCTCTCCTCCTTATATATATAAGCCTTGTTCTTTTAGCTCTCTCCCTATGAGCGTGGCAGCATAATAAAGGTTGAGTGCAGGCTTGTCAAGTATCGGGATCGAGAAGAGTCCCTATGAGAGGTTTCGAATCGGGTTAGTGCGGGACGTAAGCGGGCGTTATAGTCCGAAGAAGCGCTTGATAGAGGACAGGATTCCGGCGGAGGTGTGCGCGACAGGCAATGCCACGTCGGCCAGCGAGGTGAGTCCCTGACGGCGTTCGGCAATGATAAAGCTCAGCGACTCAACGAGATCGGGGTTAGCGTCGAACACTCTTTTCATCGCCGCATGGCCGATTTCCAGTACTTCGGTCTCCTCGAGGGCGACGACGTTCGCGGTCCGAGGCTCGCCGGTAAACAGCGCCATCTCGCCGAAAAAGTCGCCTTCGTTGAGCGTGGCGATGCTGCGTGAGCGGCCGTTTTCGTTGATCTGCACCTGAACGCGGCCGTTGTGAACGACGAACATCGACGAACCAGGGTCGCCGGCGCGAATGACCATCTCGCCCGGCGCGAAGACGTGCCGGACTGCCGCTTGAGCCAGCAAGCCAGTCTCGTCCGCCGACAAGGGCGCGAAGAGATCGACGGCCGACAGTCTTTCCGCGATCGCGCCGCCATCGACGTCCCGCGCCGCGGCCTTGCTGGGACGCTCGACATACAGCGTCCGTGTCGGGTAGGCGAAGTTCAGACCCGCGCGGCGGAACGCGTACCAGATGCGCTGGCGAACCAGTGCGTCCGTGTCGTTGTACTTGGCGTAGTCTTCGGGCCAGTATTTCACTTCGTAGTCGACGCCGTTGTCGCCGAGGTTTCGGATGCGAACTACGGGAGTTACCTTGTCCGAGACGTTTTCAGCCTCACGCACTGCCTCGCGGACGACGTGAATCGTCTTGGCCGGCGAGTCGGTGTAGAGCGTGTTGAACCAAACGACTCGCGCGTTCAGGTTGTCGCGCGGGAAGACCTCGATCGGTTCTTTGGCGGCGGTGCTGTTTGCGATCAGGACCACGTGGTTCGTGAAAGTCCGGATCTTGATGGCACGCCAACTGATCTCTTCCACGACTCCGGTGTGCCGCTGCGCGCCGACGGCGATCACGTCGCCGACCTGAAACGGACGGTCCGCCTGCAAAGAGATGCCGGAGAAGAAGTTCCCCAGCGTGTCCTGCAGCGCGAGACCGAGGATGACGCCGAAGATCGCGGAGGTCGTAAACAGCGCGCCGAGGTTTACGTCGGGAAAGAGAAACGTAAACGTGATCAAAAAGAAGATCGAGAACGCGACGATCGTGAAGATGTTTCGGATCAGCGTCGGCGCGTCGATGCGTTTCAAGCGAAACGCAAGTTCGAAGAAGAAGGAGTTGAGCGCGCGGACGAGCAGGTAGCCGAGGATTCCCAGGAGGAACAACTTGACCGCAGCGACGATGGTATCCACCGAGGGCGACGGGCTCGTTCCCATTCGCCGGCCGAGCAGCGCCCTCACGTCCGGCTCGAACGACCAGAACAGCCAGACCGCCAGCAGCGCGGCCGCTAACGCGACGAAAAACAGAATGAGCTTGTTGGTGGAACGGGGACGAGACATTTACGAATTTCGAATTTCGAATTTCGAATTGCGAATTTCGAATTTGGCCGAGCGAAACTGCGGCTAATCTTTTATCACCGCTATTATTATAAAAGCCAGCGATAATGCGGTGACGATGATGGCCGTTGCCCAGGCCGCGAGGTTGTGGAGCGGGCCGTTAACGTGAGCGCCCATCAGTTCGCGGTTGTTCACCAGGCGGAGAACCGCGAAGAGCACGACGGGCAGCAGCAGTCCGTTGATTACCTGCGTCACCAGCAGCACGCGAATCAGCGGCAGGTTTGGAATCACCGCGATAAGCGCGCCGACGGCCACGAGAAAAGTAAACGTGCCGAGAAAGATCGGCGCCTCACGAAAGCTTCGCGACACGCCTTTTTCAAACCCTAACGCTTCGCTGATCGAGTACGCCGTCGCCAGCGGCAACACTCCCGCTGCCAGCATCGACGCGCCGAAGAGCCCGAGCCCGAAGAGTGTTTGCGCGTAACGTCCGGCGAGCGGGCGGAGCGCGTGCGCTGCGTCTGCCGCGCTGGTGATCTGAATACCGGCGCGGTTCAGCGTCGCCGCCGTGGAGACGACGATGAAGAACACGATCAGTATCGCGAAGATCGTCCCCACCCAAACGTCGATCTTTGTTTGTGCGTAGTCTTCAATCGTCACGCCCTTTTCGACAACGGACGACTGCACGTAGACCTGCATGTACGGCGAGATCGTCGTGCCGATCACGGCGACGAAAGTGAAAAGGAATGCGTGCTCAAAACTGAACGTTGGTTTGACGATGCCGACGGCCACGGCGCTCCAATCGGGCCGCGACAGAAACGCCGACACGATGTAACCGAGAAACACGAGCGACATCAACAGGAAAGCACGTTCGACTTTCTTGTACGAGCCCTTGACGATCAGCCACCAGATCACGATCGCCGCCAGCGGCACCGTGATAAATCGCGAGATGCCAAACAACTCGGTTGCCGCGGCGATGCCGACGAATTCCGAAACGGTGACGCCGGCGTTTGCCACCAGCAGCGCCAGCATGATCAGCGCGGTCCAGCGAACGCCGAAACGTTCGCGGATCAGATCCGCGAGACCTTTACCAGTGACGGCGCCCATGCGCGCGCACATCTCCTGAACGATTCCGAGTGCGATGGTGATGGGAATGAGAATCCAGAGGAGTGAGTAACCAAACTCTGCGCCGACGGAGGCGAAGGTGGCGATGCCGCCGGCGTCATTGCCCGCGTTGGCGGTGATCATTCCCGGACCGAGTATGGCGACGAACGCGAGCAGGCGTCTGCGGCGCGCGACGGTGCGGCGCACACCATGCGCTCCACGCTGCATCAGACGTCGTCCGGCAGCTCGAACCGCTGCTCGTTGGTCGGCCACTTGGAGGTTCTCCGTCGCTCATCTCTCAACCGAATAATCTGGGTAGACGCTGCCGCCAGTCCTTTGGCAGAAGGATTTCCATCGCATCGTCTACGGTAATGATGCCGAGTATATCTCCTGATTCGTCGATTACGGGAAGCGCCAGGAGATTGTATACGGCGATTCGCTGTGCAACCTCGCGCGCCGGCTCGCCCGGATCGGCGCGTTGAAACTCGGTGCGCATAACTTCTTCGAGCGGCATCGACGGATCGGCGAGAATCAAACTGCGCAACGCGATCACGCCCGATAACTTCCACGAACCTTCAGTCTCCACTACGTAGAGGTAGTAGATCATGTTTGGCGTTTCCGCCATCTCGCGCAGCCGCGCTAGTGCTTCGCCGACCGTGAGAGCGCGCGGCAGAGTCACAAACTCCGTCGTCATCAAGCCGCCGGCGGTGTCGTCTTCATACGGCAGCAGCTCGGCGACGTCGGCCTGCTCCTCGTGCTCCATCAAGCCGAGCAACTCTTCGGCTTTCTCTTCGGGCAAGTCGCCGAGCACGTCGGCGGCCTCGTCCGGCGACATCCATTCGAGAATGTCGGCAGCGCGCTCCTGGTCCATGTCGCCGAGGATTTTTACTTGCCGCTCGGCGGGCATCTCTTCGAGTGTCTCAGCGGCCGTTTCGTCGTCGAGCGATTCGACTACTTCCGATCCGTGATGGTACGAAAGCACCTCGGCGAGCCGCGCGATCTCGACCGGGTGCAGTCGCGCGAGTTTGTCGCTCGACGACTTCAACTGCACGGTTGCGGCGTCAGTCGCGAGATATCCGACGTCGGCCCAATCAAGCACTTCGACCGGCTTTCTCGTTCCGGCGAATCCGGCGGGCGCGAGTCGTCTCCATAATCCCTGAAGACTCACGTCGGCGCCGGTGACGCGCCAGTCTCCGGCGGCCTGGATGATCTGCACGTCGTTGACTCGCACGACTCGTTTTCCGTCAACGTCGATCAGTTGTTTGTCGAGAACGTCGCGCGCGAGTAAAACTTCACTCTCGCGGCGCACGAAGGGACGCAGGTCGAGAATGTCGGAGTTGAGCCGCACTCCATTTTCATTGAGCTCGGTGATGCGCCAGCGCGACAGGAAGAAATCGCGGCGCCGATAGCGAGCGACGAGACCAGTCACAGGCGGATGATCATCGTCGCCGAGCCGGACGATAACGTCCTTCACAGTGGCAACTCGCAGTCCCTCCAGATCGCGTATCGGCCTGCCTAAGACCTGTGACAGATAGAGCATCATACGAATGCGAAATTCGAGATCTTACCGCGACCTGCCGTTCAAAATGTTCTGTGCGACTTCGAGCACGGTGTCGCGGCGCGAGTAGACGTCGTTTCGCGTCAGCGGCACTGATTTGTCAGGTTTGATGCCGTTGCCTTCGAGCCGCAAGCCTTCGGCCGTGCGATAGTCAAACTCGCTGACGTCCAACAAGCCTCCGTCCGGAAGCGGATGCCGGTTGCGAATGGCGAGCACGCAGCCGCACGTCACCGAACCGATCACGCGTGCGCGATGTTTCCTCTGCAACGCCGCGACCATGATCTCCGCCGCACTCGACGTGCTCTCGCTGGTGAGCACTACGAGCGGCAGCTTGATGCGCGCCAACTGCGGCACGCGCCAGAGCCGTTTCGAGTAAGTTTGAAGCTCGAATGAAGCGCCGAAGCGATCGGCAAACCTGCCGAGATTGATTCCGTCGTCGAGGAAGAGCGAAGCGACGTCGGCCATCGCTTCCGCGTCGCCGCCGCCGTTGCTGCGCAAGTCGAGCACGATCGCTTGCGCGCCGTCGAGCACGTCCGGCAGCGCTTTCGTAAAATCCCACGCCACGCTCTGCGTGAACGCATCGATGCGCAGGATCGCAACCTTCCCTTTACGTTGGTTAGTGAAACCGAGGCGCCGTTGAGTCCAATACCGTTGCAGCACAGCTGACTTCGACTTTCGCTCGCGGTTGGTCCAACCGACCGTCACCGGCGTGCCTGCTGGTCCTTCGAAGAGACTGGCGACAGCGCGATACCGCAGGACACCGTCAGTGCGTGAGCCGAAGTTTTCCAGTCGATTGGCGATCACGTTTGCGATCGGGACGCCGTCGACGCTGGTGATCGTATCTCCCGGCCGGATGTCCGTTCGACTTGCCGCGGAATTCGGGTCGACCTGAATCACGGTTGGAACGCCTTCGATCTCGCGAACTGTCACTCCTACAGTCACGAATCGAGGGTTCCACCAGTCAAACTTTTCATCGGGAGAATAGACGCGAGTATGCGCGTCTTTCAGCGAGCCGATCATCTGGCGCAGCACTTCGTAAAATTCGTGAGTGCTGTTTGCTTTCGCGGCTGCGGGACGGAACGCGGTGCGCTTCGCTTGCCAGTTGATGCCGTTGAGCGATGGATCGTAGTAGCGTTCCTGGATTGTTTCCCAAACGTCGTCGAAGACGATCAGCCGTCCTTGGGGCGTTGCGGTGGAGACTACGGAAGAGTCGTCGCGCGCGGCGCCCGAAATAACGAGAACGGCGATAATGAGGACCGCAAATCCGTGTTTCAGTCTTCCCATTTCTACCTCGGTGGCTTGCGAAAGTTGTAGCGCAGCAGAACGCGCATCGCGATCGGGTTACCGTTCTTCATAGCCGGGAAGAAGTGCATTTGGCGAACGGTGGCAACGGTGGATTCGTCGAGACCGAAGCCGGCCCAACGAGCAATCTGTACTTCACCTACTTCACCATCCGCGCGGACGTCCACGAGCACGTCAACGATGGCTTCGGCATCGGCGCGAGCGGCAGACTCAGGATACTCCGGTCGCAAACGCCGGTATGGACGCGGCAGTCTGACGCCTTGAGCTTCGGCGATCTTTTCATCGTCAGGCGCTTCTTCGATCACCGGATCCGACGCCGGCACGATGACCATTCGCTGGTTGCGTTCGTCTTCGCGTGCGCGCCGAATCACGAGCGCGATCTTATGGATCGTTTCTTCGCTCAGGAGCTGTTGCGACAATTCCTCTTCCGCCTGCGCCGGCTCGTCTTTTTGGACACTCGGCCGGAACCACATGACGAGCCGTCCCGTGCGTGAGCTGACGACGAACAGCGAACAATACGATTCATAATACGCCGGCTTCGCGAATGACGAGCGACGGAGCGTTTGCGCATCGCCGAGAATGTAAAATTCAGTTCCGAGCACAGCGCCCAGGTCGCGTGCTTCGCTCACAGATAGATTGAGAGAACCGGAGTAAGCGCCGCCCGTCGCGGCGGCGCGCGTCATGTCGGCATCGGCGACCGTCAGTTGAAGCGATCGCAAGCGGGTGCTTAACTTGTCCGCGGTCGTTTGCGCGAACGGCGTCGCGCCAAAATCCAGGACGCTCACTGTCGCGTTCTGAGCGTGCGCGTTGGAAACCACCAGCAACACCAGCAGTAACAGCCCGGCTATGAAAATGCCACGCTTCATAATTTCATAATCACGGAACCACTGACGCGGATTTTTTCAAATCGTCCTGGTGGTAGAGTTTATAAACTTCCGTCTTCACTTCGGCAGGAAAACAGACTCGATGAAGTTCGTACGCGTATTGTAGGCCTCGCGCCACGTTGCTGACTTCGCTGATCTCGCGGATGCGCGGCGAAGCGTATCCGCTTTCGACGTAGATGTGCGTCTTCGGTTCCGCCTTTTCGGCGGCGTAGTAGTTGTAGTAAGGCACGTCGCTCGCGCGGTCTTCGATGAAATAGTATTCCGGATCAAACCCGGCGTGTTCGACCGTCTCCCGCGCCGACGCGAGAAA
>DASRIM010000477.1:0-30864 GCA_035649995.1 Pyrinomonadaceae bacterium
ATTCGGACCAGCAGCAGAGTGGCGACAGCGAAGATAAACGTCGCGAAATCGATGAGGAATATGCCCTGGACCTGGATCAGAACCAGCAGCAAGCCGCCGAGGAGAGGCGAAAGCAGCAGCCCGAGCGAGTCTCCGGTGGCGACAAGTCCGCTCGCCCTGCCGAAGTGCTTCTTCGGAACGAGGAGCGTCACCGTCGCGCTGAATGCCAGCCATTGAAACGCGCCTAAAGCTGAATTGATCGTCAGCGCGATGCAGATGTGCCACAGAGAAAGATGGCCCACGAGCACGGCCGCAAACATGCTCAGAATGCTCGCTCCGGCTCCTAACTGGCACAGGACCAGGACCCAACTGCGATCGAGTCGATCAACCAGCGCGCCCGCCAATGGAGAGACGACGATCCCCGGCACACGACTGCATAGCGCGATTAGCGATAGTTGAGTTACGGATCTGGTTTGCTCATAGGTCCATACGCCCAGCGCAAAGCCCGTGAGCCCTGATCCGATCAACGAGACTACCTGCCCGACCCATATGACGAGAAAAGACCGCGTGTCGCTGACAGGGCTCGAGCCCACTGCCGCTTCACTGGCTGCCGGTTCATTGGCTATTGGTTCACTGCCGGGGCGCTGTCTTGGGCTCAGTTTCGCCGCGATGGCACGTGTAGCAGGAAACATGCATCTTGCCGTCGGGAAAGTCCGCGTTGATCTTTTGAATCATTTTGATCATGCGCCGCGCGACCTCTTTCTTCGGGTTGTCATCGCTGGCGAAGTTGTCTTGCACGTGGCAGTAACTGCACTGCACGCCGAGCCCCGATGCGAACGTGCGCATGATCTGTTCCGCCTCTTCCCGCGTCGCGACTTTCAAGACTTTTAGGTTCACCGGCGGTGTGTCGATTTTCGGCGCCAGTTCTTTCTTGTCTTGAGCGTAGAGCGGGAGTAATAGCGACAACGCGATTACACAGATAGGAACTCGAAAATTCATAATTTAATTTAAATAGACCGCCGATTGAAAACCCAACACGATTGCAAACTTATCTAGAGCGTCTTTTTTAGCCTGCTCAGCCGGAGTTAATCGCTTCCCCGCGACGACGCATTTGTCCGAGCGACAGTTGCGCTGGTTCGGAGAGCCGAGTTTTTCGAGGAGCGCCACGGTCTCGGGATGCGGCAATCCGAATCGCCATGGTCCATTCGCCATGTCCGCCGGAGAGTCGCCGGCCTTACTCTTTACGTCGACTTTCGCGCCCTTTTCGACGAGGTAAAGGACGATGTCGTTGTTTCCGATATAACCCGCTCCGTGAAGCGCCGCATAACCCTTACTGTCTACCGCGTTCACATCGACGCCAAGCTCAACGCAATACTTGACTGCGTCGATCGCGGGAACGGGAGCGTTGACGCTCCAGTTGTGCGCCCAACCGACGCCGGCAGCGGCCATCAGCGGCGTCGTGTTCGCTTTGGTCGCGATCTTCGGATCGGCGCCGTGCTCGATCAGGAGACGCATCGCGGCGACGTCGCTTGATTGCGCGGCGCGCCAGAATGGCGTTGCGCCGGCGGGATCGATCCACGTCGGATCACTGAACAACGAGCGAAACCACGGCTTCGCTCCCAAACGGACGTTCGGGTTTGCGCCACGTTTAAGCAGCGCCTTCATCAAATCGAGATAACTGATCTTTTCCTGCTCGGTGGAGGGCTGCGGATACGATGCGTGCGGCGCCCAGCGGACGTCGATCGTCGCGTACAGCGGCGTGATACCCGTCAGAGTAGCGGCGTTCGGATCGGCGCCGCGCTCGAGTAGATCGTGAGCCAGGTCGAGATGACCGTTGACGATGGCCATTACCAGCGGCGTGAACTTATCTGCGTTGGCCTGGTTGATGGCGGCGCCGCCTTCCAGCAACGCGCGCACAGCTTCTTTATGACCTTCGCGAGTCGCGTAAAGCAACGCCGTCATTCCACCGACGAACTCTGGTCCAACTCGTACCGGCGGCGTCAATTGCGGGCCTTTCGGAGCTTTGTCGATCGCGACTTTGGCGGATTTGAAACCGAGCGCGCGGCTAAGTACGAGCAACTCTTTCGTTACGCCTTCGGTGTTGATCGTGGTTTCCTCGTCTTTGGCTTTCGCAGGCGGCTTTGCGGGTGCTTTGCTCGCGGGAGGTTCATAAAACGGATGTCCGTCGCGGTCAAACCTGACCTTGTCCTGCTCGCGTGCGGGGGTGGCGGCATTTGCGTCGGCGCCGTGCGCCAACAGTAGTTTGATCACCGCAGCGCGATTGAGAGAGGCCGCAAACATCAGCGCTGTTTGCCCATGCGCGGCCTCTCTCATATTCGCGTCCGCCCCCTCGTCAAGAAGCAGTTTCACCGCGTCGCTATGGCCTGACGCCGCCGCGATCATTAGCGCGGTCGTTCCGTTTGCGTTAGTCGAGTTTGGATTGGCGCCCGCTTTCAACAGCAATTCCAACGCGGCCGGATTGCCGTTAGCACAGGCGAGCAACAGCGGCGGGATCGCGCCGACTCGTGTGACGGCGTGAACGTTTGCGCCCGCTGCGAGCAGCAGCTTCATCATTTCGACGTCGTCCCGGTAAGCCGCCCAGTGCAGCGCCGTCATGCCGTCGCCCTGCGCGCCATTCACATTCGCCTTGCGCTTCAGCAGAGAACGCACGGCCTCGCGATCACCCCCCATCGCCGCATCGACAACGCGTGTATCGCTCGACGCTGACGCGGAGACAAAGAGGATCGCAAGCAATAGTCCGTTAAAAACTATTCGCCCAAACATGTGTTTCGTAACTAGATTGCGAGCTCGCCCGTGCTGTCGCCAAAGCTCTGCACGTTCACTCCGAGTTTGTGCAGCATGGTGAGCAGGAGATTTGCGAAGGGAGTTTCATCGGCGCACTTCAGGTGGAGGTTGCCTTTCAGCGTGCCGTTGGCGTGGCCGGCCAGGAAGACAGGCAACCGTTTGTGGTTGTGAACGTTTCCGTCACCCATCGGGCTGCCGTAAAGGACCATCGAATGGTCCAGCAGGTTGCCGTCGCCGTCGGGAGTGTTCTTCAACTTCTCGAGAAAGTACGGAATCAAACTCACGTGATAGCGGTTGAGTCTCGCGAACTCCGCGACTCGCCCGGGATCCTCTCCATGATGCGAGCAGGGATGAAACGGAGTCTTCACGCCGCTCTCGGGAAACACACGCTCGCTGATGTCGCGGCTCATCTTGAACGCGGAGACGCGCGTCATGTCAGTCATAAACGCGAGGACCTGCAAATCAAACATCAACTTGACGTGTTCCTCGTATGAGTCGGGGACGCCGAGGGGAGCCGCCGGCAACTGCTTCGGCGCGCCACTGGAGTTGTACTTTTCGATTCGCTGAAGGCGGCGCTCGATTTCGCGTACGTTCTCGAGATAGTGGTTGAGCCGGTTGCGATCGCTCGGCCCGAGACGTTTTTGCAGTTGAGCGACGTCCTGGGAAATCCAGTCTAGGATGCTGCGATTCACCTGCTGCCGCGTACGCCGCTCACTCGGCGTGGTGCCGTCGCCGAACAAAGTCTCAAAAACCATGCGCGGATCCTGCATCATCGGCAGCGGAGTCGTAGGCGACGCCCAACAGATCGTGTCGGCGTAGAGGCATGCGTATCCGTAGTCACACGTGCCGGAAACGTCTACCGTCTCGATGCAAACCTGAAGCGAAGGCAGCGGCGTGTCCTGACCGAACTGCTGCGCGTAAAGTTGATCCATCGAGGTGCCGACGTAGTAATCGGAGCCGAGGGTCATCTTAGGATGCGCGGCGGTCAGGTAGACGGCGCTCGAACGAAAATGATCGGCGCCTTCTTCAGCGGGCGCGTAGGCGGTCGCCGGATGCAGATCCGTATGACTGACGACGGTGATGTACTCGCGAAACGGTGCGAGCGGCTCTAGACTCTGGCTGAACTTGAAGTCCCGGCCCGTGTTCTCAGGCGCCCAGTAATTTTTGCTTGTGCCCTGGCCCGTGCTGCCTGCGGCTCCATGGACCATCTCGATGCAGCACAACCGCGTACGAGAAGCCGCCGCGGTTTTGCTCAACGCCGTTCGCGCCGGAATCATCGCGTCGAGCAGCGGCAACGCAGCCGCCACCCCCATCCCGCGCAACATCTCACGCCGGTTGATATGTTTCCTGGTAATGAATTGCATTCACGTACCTCTCACCGTTTCGCTTCCGCCGCGGCGACGTCTTTGCCGGGAGCGGGGTCTTCGGCTCTTCTCATCTGAAACGGTGCGCTTCTGACGATGCCCAGAATGAAAGATGAAAAACGATGGTTGTTCGTGCTCGCCTCGCGTGCGATCGAGCGCACCACGGGCATGTCGCGGAAATCCACTACGCGGCCCAGTGCGTATGCGAGAAGTTTTTCCGTGAACGCCCTGACGATCTGATCCTCGCGACGCAGGAGCGCCTGCCGCAGACTCGCGGGACCGTCGAGCGCAGTTCCATCGAGCAGTTTTCCCGTCGGGTCGATCAGAAAGCCGCTGTCTTTCGTGCGCCACATACCAACGGCGTCGAAGTTTTCCAGCGCCAGTCCGATCGGATCCATCAATCGATGGCAGCCGGCGCAATTCGGATCTTTCCGGTGCTGCTCCATGCGTTCGCGAACCGATAACGGCATCGCAACGTGGCCCGTGCGCCCTTCGGAGTTTTCGGGGAGATCAGGCACGCTCGGCGGCGGCGGCGGCGGCGGTGCGCCGAGAAGCACCTCCATCACGTATTTACCGCGCTTCACCGGAGACGTTCTGTTGGCGAGCGACGTGAGCATCAGGACGCCTGCGTGGCCGAGCAGTCCTTTGCGGTTCTCGTCAGTGACGGCGACACGCCGAAAGCGATTTCCGATGACGTTCGGAATCGAATAATGCCGCGCCAAGCGCCCGTCGACGAAAGTGTAATCAGCCGAAAGCAGGTCGAGAAGATTACGATCCTCACGCATGATGCTTTCGAACAAGAGCTCGGTCTCGCGCCGCATGGACCGTGCGAGCGCTTTGTCGAAGCTTGGATACAGGAGCAGATCGGGATTTGCGTCTCTGAGGTTC
Source organism: Pyrinomonadaceae bacterium (assembly GCA_035649995.1). Lineage (GTDB taxonomy): Bacteria > Acidobacteriota > Blastocatellia > Pyrinomonadales > Pyrinomonadaceae > PSRF01. The sequence continues at coordinate 5,037 of DASRIM010000477.1, forward strand.
TGGAGAGTCAGCCACTGGGCCGCGAAGTTGGTCGCCAATGTTTGTGAACGTCGATCGGCGAGCATGCGCCGCACTTCGCGTTCGAGCACTGCCGCGTTCTTGAGCCTGCCCTGGCTCGCGAGCGTAATCAGCCGGTCGTCTGGAGCACTGCTCCAAAGGAAGTATGAAAGGCGAGAAGCGAGCTCCAGATCGGTGATGCGATAGTTTGTCCCCGCCGCAACATTCGCAGGTGTACGTTCGAAACGGAAAACGAATTCCGGACTCGAGAGTATCGCCTGAATGGCGGTCCTGATTCCCGCGTCGAAGCTGCCTTCACTGCGGCCTGTCTTGTAGAAGGCAAGCAGCTCTTCGATGTCCGTGTTTGTAACCGGCCGGCGATACGCCTTCCGCGCAAGCGTTGAAATGATCGTTTTAGCGCACAGTGTTTCGTTAGCGCCGCGCGCCGGGCGGCAGGTGAAGATCTTGCGCCGGCTCGGAGTGTCGGAGATGCCGCTGATGTTGGTGGGTCCGGTTATCGAGAGCTCGCGCAAGTGCGGCAACGTAGTCGTTCCCGGAACAGCGCCGATCGTCAGGTCGACGAGCGTCTGCTCAACCAAACGGAACTCGTCTTCGATCGGCCCGTCAAACTTGTTGATGAAAGAAGCGGAGATCCGCTGTGGTCCTGCCTTGATCTTGATCGGCGGAGTTACGATGCCTTCGGGCGTCATCAGCGGATCGATATCGAGAAGCGCGACCCTTTGAAGGTTCACTGCGACTTCGATCTGTTGTCCTTTTCCCTGGTTGATTCCGAAGAGTGGTCCAACCGGGTGATGATAGAAACGAAGGCGGAATACATACTCACCATCGGCGGGAAAGTGATGCATGACTCCGATCCCGCCGCGCGTTCCAAACGGCGTTCCCTCAACGTGGCGATCCTGCGAGACCACGCGCGAGTTGTAGTACGACGACGTGATCGCCGGTGCGCCCGGATCGCCGACGGCCTGGCGGCTGATCTTTCCCGCTGCGCGGATGTACGCGTCCATCAGCGCCGGTGAGATCGTCAGCACGTCCGACATGTTGTCGAAGCCGTGGCTCATGTTATCGGGCGGCAGGAGCGTTGCGACGTCCACCTGCACACCGAGCAAGTCGCGGATCGAGTTTGCGTATTCGGTTCGATTTAGCCGGTGGAGGTACGGTCTGCCGGGGTTTGGACGGGCAGCGGCGGCTTCGTCGATGACTTTTTCCAGCGCAGACGCGAATGCTGCGGCCGTGGCTGCGTCCGGCCGCGGCACGCCTGGCGGAGGCATCAGGCCGCCACGCAGTTTGTAGATGATCTTTTCCGCGAGCTTGGGGTTTTGATCGATGCGGGTCAGATCAAACTGCGAGAGAGTCATGTCTCCCGCCTTTATGTCGTCGTTATGACAGCCTGTGCAGTAGCGGTTGAGGAACTTACGTTCCGGCGGCGCTGCCGGCTGCGAAGAGACGCTCACTTGCCAGCCGGCAACGACGGTAAGAAACACTACGACGCCGGCAATAAATCTGTGATTCATTGTGTACGAGCGAAGAAGGCAGGTTAATTCATTCGTGAGGCCGTGGCCTTACTCGTATCGTAAGGCCACGATTGGATCGATGTTCATTGCGCGTCTTGCCGGAATGTAGATAGCAAGCATCGCTGCGACAAGCAACGCAACGGGAACTCCTACGAACGTGGTGATATCATGCGGCGGCACGCCGTAGATAACAGACGCCAACAACTGGCTGAAGCCGAACGCGAGCACAAGACCCAGCGCCAGTCCACCGACGACGGGCAGCAAGCCGCGTCGAGCCATCCACGCGAGTACATTGGGTCGCCGCGCACCGAGTGCGATCCGGATTCCAATCTCGCGCGTCTGCGCGGAAACGAGATGGGCCATCACTCCATAAACGCCGATCGCTGACAATCCGAGCGCGAGCAGTCCGAATGCGCCCATCAACGCCGCCATGTAGTTCAGACCGATCGCACTGTTATAGATCGACGTCTCCATGCTCCGCACTTCCGTGATTGGCTGTTCACGATCAACTTCACGGATCGCGCCCAGGATCGTCGGCGCAAGCACCATCGGATCACCGTCGGTGCGCACGACCAAGTCCATGCGCAGTTTGTTTGACTGTTGGTAAGGCACGTACAGCGCGGCGCGCGGTTCCTTATCGTAGGGACTGTGGATCATGTTTCCGACGACGCCGACAATCGTGAGCCATGGATTCGGAGAGTCCTCGCCGCCGACGCGGATGCGTTTGCCGAGTGGCGACTCGTTCTTCCACCAAACCTTCGCGAGACGCTCGCTGACGAGCGCTACCTTCGGCGCCTCCTGATTGTCGCTTTCGCTCAGCAGCCGCCCTTCCTGCAAGGGAATGCGAACAGTTTCGAAATACGACGGGCTGACCACCTGATACATGCTTCGCGGCTTGTTGTCCGGTTCCACCATTCGGCCCTCGATCGTGAACAAACCACCTTCCTGATGACCGCTGTAAGGAAGCGCGGTTACCGCCGCCGCGGAACGGACGCCTGGCTGTGAAGCGATGCGGTTCAGTACTTCGTGATAATAGCCCGCGATCTGATGCTGTTCCTGGTATTTGTTGCCCGGAAGTGCAAGCCGAAGGTTCAGCAACGTCGCGGGATCGATTCTGGCGCCAGTGTCTATTTGCGCGCGAAAACCGCGCACCATCAGTCCCGCGCCCACCAGTGTCACTACGGAAAGCGTAATCTCGGCGGCGATGAGAAGGTTTCGCATCCAGTGACGCGATACACCCGACGAGCCGCCTCGTCCTCCCTCGTTGAGCACACCCGCGAGGTTTGGACGCGAGTATTGCCAAGCGGGCGCGAGGCCGGTGAGAACGCCGGTCAACAGCCCGGCGACGATCGTGAATATAAGGACGCGATGATCGAGTTGGATTTCATTCCAACCATAAACCAGTCTCACTAGCTCGGGCGGCATGCCGCCCTTGATCAGGCTCATGCTCGCTTTCGCGATAACGAGTCCGAGCAGTACGCCCGGCAAGGAGAGCAGGACGCTCTCCGTGATCATCTGCGCGATCACTCTTCGACGCGACGCGCCTAGCGTGATGCGTAACGCCACTTCGCGCAGATATCCCTGAGTGCGCGCGAGCTGAAGGTTGGCGACGTTGATGCAAGCTATCACCAGTACGAAAACGACCGAGAACAACAACATCAAGAGATACTGTTCTCGCTGGTTGTTGACAAAGAAACGATGCGCCGGTTGGGCCAGGAAGCGACGGTTTTTATTCGTGTCCGGATACGACGCTTCAAGACGAGTACTGAGACTATCGAACTCGGACGCCGCCTGTTCGACGGTGTAACCGGGCCGCAGCCGCGCAATGCCCATTAGCATGTTCGCCTTGCGCGAGGACCATTCGGCAGGAGTGAGAACGCTGGGAATCCAAACGTCCGTGCCCAGTGGAAAATCAAAACTGCCGGGCATTACGCCGACTACCAACGAATTCTTCCCGTCGATTCGGATGGACTTTCCGACAATCGCTTGATCGCCGCCGAAGCGTCTCTTCCAAAGACGATCGCTGAGAATGACGACGGGCTCGCTGCCCGATCGATCTGCGCCCGTCTCAAAAGCCGCGCCTAGTGTGGGCTTGACGCGTACTGCGTCGAAGAAATTCGCCGTCACAAGAGCAGCTAGAACACCTTCCGGCTGGTTGTCGGAGCCGATGATGTTGGCCAGTTCGGCGCGCCAACTCGCGATGTTCTCGAGCGTCGTACTGCTGTTCCGGATGTCCTCGAAATCTGCCGGCGTGAGATTGAGCCGCTCGCTGTCGCCGCCGGGACCGCGTTCGACGACGATCACGAGTGTTTCCAGATCGGGCAGAGCAGCGGACTTCCACAGCATCGCGTCGCAGATGCTATAGATGGCGCTCGTCACGCCTATTCCGACTGCCAGAGTTACGATCGCGATTAATGAGAAACTCGGAGCTTTGCGCAGCTTGCGCAGGCCGTAACGGACGTCATTCCACAGGTTCATAGAGAGGCCTCACTCGCGGATGGGCGTTGAGCGCAGCCATTATGCAACCGAATCTCGAAAGGTGCCATATTTTAATCGAGCGCCGCCTTGAGGGACGTCGTGGTGACGGTATCGTTCAAGTGACCCGACAGGAGCACGTTTCGTCCGACCTCGCTACAGCGACTCAGGACTTCGTCTAAATTTTTGCCCGTCGTCATCACGTGCGCAAAGCGCGTCAACCAATCGCTCGCCTGTGACCAACTCGGCGTGGCCTTGATGCCGTCTTCACTGACGTACAGATCTTTGCTCAGCGCATCGGTGACGTCGCGGTTCACTGTGACTTCCGTGACGTTCGTCAGCGGCGTTTCGGGAAGCAGCCAAAAGATGCCGCACGAATTACCAGGCGCGAACGTGAAATCGACCTTTTGCTCGGCCAGTGCCTCACACAGAGCAGCGGTCGGACTGCGGCCGGTGCTGTGTTCCACCAGTTCCATGATCCGATCGCCCGCCGGCCGAAGATGGCCCTCGACGAGCGCGATTCGTTCTTCGGGAGTAATGATGAACTCCCAGTGACTCACGCAGTAGCCAACCTCGAGCTGGTCCAGCAGTTGTTGAACTGCGCGTTCGAGCGCGGGCCGCAAGTGCTCGGGAAACGATTCAGCAGGGAAGAGCTGTCCGGTTTCGATGAAGTTCGAGGCGATCCACTTCTGTGTGATTCCAACCGGATAATGCCGACCTTCAAAAGAGACGTACTCGATGCTGAACTCGGCGCCCGGATGCAGCGAGGTCGATCGTTGAATCGCCTGCTCGACGACGACGCGCGGACGCACTTCAGTACCGATCGCGCGGCCGACTTCATACCACTTCGATTGCAGTTGTTCGCAGATAACATTGGCAATCGCAATCGCTTCCTGCTTCGTCGCCGCGAAGTGAATCTCAATGGAAGAGCTCAGTTCGTCAGGCTTGACGATCAGCGGCGTGTTGTCAGGCAAGTCATGGAAACCGGCGCTGGGATGAAACTCGAAATCGTTGTCGTCATAACTGCGCCGCTCAAGATAACAGTACTCGACTGCGCTAAGACCTGAGTCAGGCTGTGCCGCGCGTTCATTCCAAAGATCGCGCAACTGGTGTTTACATTTCACGATCTCCGCGGAGCGAGGCGGAAAACACGGCCGCGAAAGCTTCGTCGAAATTGTCGCCGCATACTCCGTGACGTAATCATTCAACGGCAGGACACAACAGTCCTCGCCGTAGTGCTCGCGCAGGCGGCCGAGGATGTCGTTTGAGATGGCGCTCGCGTCGTCCGGCAGTATCTCGGTGGCATGCGGTTCCGAACCCGTGCCCGAACCGTGGTGAATTTTCGCCACGATAGCTTCGGAATGGTCCGAAACGAGTTTTGTGATCACCACCTGGAGGCCGGCTTCCAACGATTCTTTGATAACGCGATCACGATTGTAGGGTTGGTCGCCAACCAGGAAGACGGATTTTTTCTGATCGGCGTTAATCGGTTGTAACTGCGCCATTGTGCTCTCCTTTTTTATTGGTCTATCGCCAGTTTGAGCAACGTGGAAGTAAAGCTATCGTTCTGTTGACCCGACAGGATCACGTTTCGTCCGACTTCACGGCTGCGGCTGAGAACGTCGTCGAGGTTGTCGCCGGTCGTCATCACGTGCGCGAGCCGTGTCAGCCAATCGTTTGCCTGCGACCAACCGGGCGTCGCCTTGATGCCCTCTTCATTAACGTAGAGATCCTTGCTTAGCGCGCCGGTCACGTCGCGGTTCACCGTGACTTCCGTGACGTTCGTCAGCGGCGTTTCGGGAATGAGCCAAAAAATGCCGCACGAGTTACGCGGGGCAAACGAGAAATCGACGTTTTGCTGTGACAACGCTTCACAGAGAGCAGCCGTCGGACTGCGAGTAGTGCTGTATTCGACGAGTTCCATGATCCGGCCGCCTGCCGGCCTGAGATGGCCCTCGACGAGCGCGATTCGTTCTTCGGGAGTAACGATGAACTCCCAATGGCTCACGCAGTAGCCAACCGCGAGCTGGTCCAACAGTTGTTGAATGGCCGTTTCGAGCGAGGGCCGTAAGTGCTCGGGAAACGATTCGGCAGGGAAGAGTTGTCCGGTTTCGATGAAGTTCGAGGCGATCCATTTCTGTGTGATTCCGATCGGATAATGCTGACCTTCGAAAGAGACGTACTCGACGCTGAACTCCGCGCCGGGATGCAACGCCTTGGATCGTTGAATCGCTTTCTCGACGACGACACGCGGACGCACTTCAGTACCGATACTGCGCCCGACTTCATACCATCTCGAATGAAGCTGCTCGCAAATAAGGTTGGCCAGCGCGACAGCTTCCTGCTTCGACGCCGCGAAGTGAATCTCAATGGAAGAGCTCAGTTCGTCAGGCTTGACGATCAGCGGCGTGTTCTCGGGCAACTCGTCAAAACCGGCGCTGGGATGAAACTCGAAATCGCTATCGTCATAACTGCGCCGTTCGAGATAGCAATACTCGACGGCGCACAGCCCTGAGTCAGGCTGCGCGGCGAGTTGATTCCAAAGATCGCGCAACTGGTGTTTACATTTCACGATCTCCGCGGAGCGCGGCGGAAAGCACGGCCGCGAAAGTTTCGTCGAAATTGCGGCTGCGTACTCCGTGACGTAATCACTCAACGGCAATACACAACACGCTTCGCCGTAGCGTTCGCGCAGACGAGCGAGCATATCGTCTGAAATCGCGCTCGCGTCGTCCGGCAGGATCTCGATCGCCTGTCCGTGCTCGCGAGTCTCCGCACTCTCATCTCGACTGCGGTGAAATTTCGCCAGCATAGCTTCGGAATGGTCCGAAACCAGTTTTGTATTTACAACTTGCAGCCCGGCTTTCAGCGACTCCTTGATGACGCGATCATGGTCCCACGGTTGAGCGCCGTAGTCTCCAAAAAGAAAGATCGATTTTCGGGCGGATCGTGACGGAATGACCTGGGCCATTGCTTACCTCCTTGCTGGTGGGGAACACGGATCACACGACAGAGGGCTTACAGTTGAAAGGCAAATGACGCGAACGATATCCCCGCACTGCCGACCCAACCCACTAACGTGTCGGATTCAGCGATCGCGCCTTCATTCCACGCTTCAGCAATCGCCGTCGGAACGGAAGCCGAGACCAGGTTTCCATAGCAGGGATAAATAAACCGGATCTTGTCTGCCACTCCGATCTCATTCCCCATGTCCAACCACAATCGCTTTGAAGCGGCGTGCGGGAAGATCGCTTTTATTTCGTCGTGAGGCATGGAGAGCTGATTGAAAACCTCAATTCCAAGTCCTTGTCCTGCCCTGAACAGGTCGGAGCCGAAGGACGTCAACCGGTTTGGACCATTGCGGCCGAGGCGTGGGACCGGCTTGCAGTAGCGATCGAAAGCGTCGAGCGGCAAGCAGCAGAGATCGCTGTAGTTCGCCGCGCTCAGGAAGTGAAACTCCCACGGCCGCGCGTTATCGTGCTCGAGAAACGTTGCCGTGGCGGCTTCGCCTACGGTGTACGCCGGGAAGTTCCATTCGACCTCGTCGGCGCTGTTCAGCCGGAAGCAGGCGGGATTCAGCCGGCCGCCGTAACGCATGTTGCATTCACAGTTGACGATCAGCGCGTTCTTGTACTGGCCCGCGTCGAGCAGATTTGACGCAATGAAGACGGCGCGTGCCCAACTCATGCAGGCGTCTACGATGTCGAAACAGTGAGCCCCGGGCATTCCGAATGCCGCGCCCACGAGGTAGGCCATCGCCGGTTCGAGAAAGCCTCGATCGACGCCGGTGTAGATGATCATCTCAACCTTCGATCTATCGACAGACGCTTGTGAGAGTGCGCCGTCGATTGCCTGTTCCAAAAGGTCGAAAGGAGTCTCGTCGTCGGCGAGCCACCGCCGGTTGTTCGCCTGCGAATACGCCAGGTAGAAATCAATTCGACTGAGGGCCGCTCGCAATTGACCATTCAATGTGCCGCGGCTTTCGTCGGCGACCATCGACTTGATCAGGTGGTTGTCTACGCTGCGTGACGGAATGACCGTCTTGATGCCAGAGATCTTCATCGTTTTTTTCTTTCTATTGAGGGGTTATCGTTGGGGTTGCGAGGCATTCTGCGAGGCAAGCTGCATGCGAGCAATGTTCGCACTCAGGTCGTCAATGCAGGAATGATCGAGGACGATCGATGCTTCCAGCGACACTCCGGTGAATTCCTCGAGGTCCAACACCATTTCGACCAGCGAAAGGGAATCGAGCCCGAGGCGCTGAAAAGATTGTTGAGTAGACAAACTCTCAGGAGCTACGTGCAATCGCTCCGAGATGTATGCGATCAGTTGTGCGCGTATTTCGGCGAGGCGGCCTTCGTATCCGTCGTCGGCAGCGGAATCGACTGGGAACTCCGGCGTTCGTATCTGCGCGATGGCCTGGAGCTTGCCGTCGAGATACTCCTGGCGAGCTCGCTGGCGTTGGACTTTTCCGCTCGACGTGAGAGGAAACGTTCCCGTTCGCACGAAGACTGCGTCGTAAAGTTCGGCCTCGTGCTGCACGCTGATCTCTTCGCGCAGACGAGCGAAGACTCTCGTCGCGTCGAAGTTGTGCCTTTGCGCCCGCTCGACCTCCGCGACGATCACTAAAGCCTCGCCTTCTTCACGCTCGATCGAAAATGCGCAACAACGCCCGGCCCGCACTTCAGGAACCGACTCCTCGACCGTGGCTTCCAGATCATGCGGATACAGATTACGGCCGCGAATGATGATCAGATCCTTGAGACGTCCGGCGATAAAGATGTCGCGGTCGATAACGAAGCCGAGATCGCCTGTGCGCAGGTATGGCCCACTACCGTCAATCAAACGTGCGCGCATCGTCTGTTCAGTCGCTTCCTGGTTCTGCCAGTACCCTTGCGTCAGATTGTTTCCGCTGACCCAGATCTCTCCGATCTGTTCGGGCGGGCACTCACGTCGACTCTGCGGATCGACGATGCGAATGTCGCTGCCTACGTGCGTCCAGCCGCAGCTCACGAAACTCCGCGTCAGGCCATCGTCCTCCGCGTCGCGAAGAACTACTCGACCTTGTTCACACGCGGACGCATCCAGATGAACGATTCGCGGAGTGCTCCCGACGTCGATGCCCGAGACTGTCAACGTGAATTCGGCGAGGCCGTATCCAGGCTGGATCGCGTCCGGTCGAAGACCGCAAAGCGCGAAGGCTTTGCGAAATCGATTCAGTGTCGTGTGACGTACCGCTTCGGCTCCGGTCAGTAAGGCCCGCAACGAAGACAGATTGAGGTCCTTCATGTCCTGCTCGGAGATGCGCTTCAGACAGAGCTCGAGGATGAAGTTCGGCCCTGATGAATGGGTCGCGCCGAAACGCGTGATGGCTTCGAGCCAACGTCTCGGGTGCTGCAAAACCGAAGCCGCGGGCAGCGTGTACACGGGAAAGCCGAAGAACAACGGAAAGAGGATCCCGTGGATCAGGCCCATGTCGTGAAACACTGGCGCCCACGTGACCATTATCGATGAATCGTCGTGCGGCCAACCGGCGTCCATGTCACTGAAGACGGACAGAAGGTTGTTGTGGCTGACCATCACGCCCTTGGGGATCGAAGTTGAACCCGAAGTGTATTGCAGGAACGCGAGGTTCTCGCCGAACACCGGTGGGCGCGACTCGAGTTGCTGATCCGGAATCTCCTCGACGGCGATCCAATTGAGTGTCAGGAAGACCGGCTCAGCAGCGCCCAGTTCTGTTTTTCGATCCACGACGGGCCGCGTACAGAGAGCGATCTTCGGCTGCGCGTTGTGGATGATCGGCACGAGACGCATGAAGTTCCTGGCCGGCTGCGTGGCTGAAGGCGGAACCCGCACCGGATACGCAGGGATAGGAATAACTCCGGCGATCAAACATCCCAGGAAGGAAGTTATGAACTCCGTGCCGCCGTGGAAGAGCAGGATGGCCCTATCGCCCGGCTCGCACGAACGGAGGAGCTCTGCCGCTACGCTTTCAGAACGGTTGATCAGGTCGCGATAGTTCAGCGCGCTCTCCAGAGTTCCTTCGGACGAGATACACCCATAGGCGAGTCGCTCGGGGTTGTTGACGTAATGTTCGGAGAGTGCGCCGATGATCGTGACGTGCGATTGCTCGAGTTGTTTGAGAGGTGTTGCCATGCCGTCCTCGTTTGCTCCGATGCTGATTAGAGTGAATCAGGTGAAGAAGAGTGGGGGAATCACATTGCCGCGGCTTTCGTTGCTGCTGCCGCAATCGTCGCCACCTCGAAGGTATACACAAACGCAAGATCGTCGCGGTCGAGAGCGGACGAAACTTCATCTTCTCTACGCATCGTGGCGTCGCGGCCGCTGACGACCGAATACTTCGCGAGGAAGTTTCGATAGCAAATCGTTGCGCCGGGCCGGCCGGTTCGGTAGACCTCATCCAGCAGCTTGTTGAATTCGTCTCGATTGATGCAGCTCGTCACGTCGGACAACGAAAACTTGTCTACGGATCGATCCGGAAGCGTGTTTAGATATTCGATCAGGTTGCCGGTCACGGTTGTCACCGTCGTCGTAGCACGGCGGATCGCCTCGTAGTTCTCCTCGAGCAGGAAATGCGGTAAGGATCGTCTGCTCGGGTATTTGGCGTTGAGCATGAAGCTGATCCAGTGGTTGTCCCGGGCGAGGTGATGCGAAAACGTGTGGTCCAGGCGCTCGAGCATGTAGTCGCCGATCGATGGAACATGGACCTCGATGTGATACTTGTCGTCGTTGAGAATCAGCCGCAGGGTTCGTTCTGAAAAACCATTGCGGATCAGGAATCGCCATAGCCGGCCGTTCAGTTCTTCCCGGTAAATCCTTGCTTGCTCTGCGACGCTGGTGCTCTCGAATATCTTTCTTAACTGGCGGCCGAAGAGGAGTTGCATCATCGGCGCGACTACGGTGACGTAAAAGCGCTCGTGTCTTCCGGAGAACAGGACGCCGCGTTCGATTGCCGGTCTATGACGGCGAAAATATGCCGCCGCGGCGGGAGACATTTTTTCCTGCAACGACTCGAATGTTTGCCAGCGCGTCGTGCTTTCGTCGACGCCGAAAAATTGCAGCAACTCGTCGTAAGCAAGCGCGCGGATGGCGGCGAGCTTGAGCTCGAGCAGATAGTTTTGACCCGGTGAGTAATCGACGGAGACGACGCTGCGCGGGTTCTGCGTCAACAGGCTGAGGGTGCGGCAACCGCTTCCGGTAACGCTGACGACGTGATCGTCAGGAGATAGATTTAGCGCTCGCAGTTCCGAAGTGTTGTCCTCGTCGCTGGTGCTGTAGAGAATCCATTTCTCGTGGCCGTTGGGGTGCATGAATGGCCTCCTGGATTTGCGTGAGTTTTGTGACTAGTCGATGAACAGTCCGTCGGCAAGCATCTCATCCAGACTGCGCGTGAAAGCCGCTGCGGTAGTTTCCAGATCTTCCTGCGTGTGAGCGGCACTGAGGAGAAAACTGTGCAGCTCCGGCATGTAGACACCATGCTTGCGCATGTAGTAGGCGAGAGCGATCGTAGCTTTGAAATTACTGCCGGCGAGTTTGTCGCGATAGAACTTCGCGTTTCGATGAGTGAAGTTCAGCGAGAAGATCGAATGTCTGGCGTTGACGCGGCAGGATATTCCCTTGCACTTCGCAGTCCCGCGCAGCTTGTCCGCTAACCAATCGGTTTTCCTGTCAAGCTCGACGTAGATCTCGGGGTTGTGTTTCAGATGGCTCAACGCGGCGACGCCGGCGGCGCACGAGAGCGTGTTCCCACTCATCGTCCCGCCTACGAATACTTTGTTCTCGTAATCAAAGAACGGATCTTCCGAACTGCGCGCGATGTCGATCAGCTTCCGCGACCCGACGACGCCGCCGCACGGAAGTCCGCCGCCGATGATCTTGCCGACGCAGGTTAGATCCGGCTTTATGCCCATCAACGTTTGCGAACCGCCGTACGTCACCCGAAAACCGGTCACGACTTCGTCGAAGATCAATGGAATATCGAGCTCGGTGCACAGGTCTCTAAGCGCCTGGAGAAACTCCTTATCGTAATTAGCGAGCGACGACGGCATCGGCTCGCAGATGACGCAGGCCAGCGTCGACGCTTCCTGGCGCAGTCGTTCCAGTCCTTCGATGTGGCCGTACTGGAGGATCAGCGTGTTTTTGACGGTCCCGGCGTCAGAGCCTTCCGTCCCCGCGATTGGTTCGGGTTTGTCCCTCGAGCCGGCAAAGCGAAACCACGAGCTGACCATGCCGAGATCGGAAAAGCCGTGAAAGTGTCCCTCCAGCTTGGCCACTCGCGATCGTCTTCGCGCGGCGCGGCAAAGACGGATCGCGATCAGGACGGCTTCCGTGCCCGAGTTGCACAAAATAGCTTTGCCATCCGGATCGAGCGCTTCGACTATCATGCGCGCCAGTTCAACTTCGGCATCGTTGCCGAGCGCGTTCACATATCCCGAGCGAAGCCGGCTACAGATCGCTTCCGTAATCGCCGGGTGCGCGTAACCGAGCAGATGTGGACCATAGCCGTTCGAGAGATCGACGTAACAATTATCGTCTACGTCCATGATTCGGCCGCGGCTGGCGGTCTTTACAAAGAGCGGATACGCGCTGGGAAAGAAGTAGCGGTGCATGTGCGTCGGCGCGACGAGGTAATCGTTGGCCATCTCGCGCATGCCTAACGACGAGGGAATCGCTTTTTCAAAATAGCTGTCGAAGGCGCACTTGACGCTGCCGCTGATGTACGGTGAGTAACGGTCGGTGAAGATGCGGGCGTTTTTCCAGATGTCGATCTCGGGATCGATCTGCGAAGCAAAGCCCTCGCACGACAGAAACACCAACTCAACCTTCGTGAAGTTCGTGGTGTACCTCGCGTTGTACTTGCGAAGTATCGCGTTGACGTCTTTGAAATAGGCGATCGTGGACCAGCGAGTTGAATGAATGTCGAGGTGCCATTGCAGTACGTCCGCAATGTCCTTCGCGTAACTCGACCATTGTCTCATCAGGTCGTCAGTATTCGTTACAAAGTGCTTCGTAAACCGCTCGACGGCCAGGTCCCATTCCTTGCGTATGCAGGCGTAGTAGAAAGACGACAAGCCCCACTTCTCATCTTCACTCAATTCGACGGTGATGCCGAAGTCGAGGAAGATCAGCGCGCCGTCGGGTGTGAAAAGAAGGTTACCCGGATGCGCATCACCGTGACATAGACCGTGCATGTAGAGCATCGTGTAGATGCTGTCCTGGAGACGCTGCGCCAGACGCGAGCGCGGACAGCGGACCAGGTGAACGTCTTTTCCGCTGATTCCTTCCATGAACTCCATCACCAGCATGCCGCCGGTTGTGAATTGCGGAAACACCGCGGGCACTCTGACGTACGCATGGCCGAGGAAGTTTGCGTAAATGAGCTGTTGCCGGTGAGCTTCCTGCTTCATGTCCGCCTGGCGCTCGATCAGAACTTTCAGCTCTTCGAAGCGCTTCGGTATATCCATGCGGCGGGCGGCCGGTACGAGGCGATGAGCGGCGTTAACGAGAGCCGAGAGGATGCGAAGGTTCCAGTAAATCTGTTCAGGAATGTTCTTCTTGACGAGCTTTACCGCGACCTTCCGACCGTCGTGCAGCACGGCCTTGTGGACCTGCGCGATCGAGGCGCTGGCGATTGGCTTGAGGCAGAAGTCCGGGAAGACCTCAGCGATCGGGCGGCCGAGTTCCCTCTCGACCGACTTGATCGTCTGCGCCTCGTTCATGCAGGGTGCATCGTCTTGGAGCGTCGCGAGTGTGCGCACCCACTCTTCGGGGATCAGATCCGAACGAGTCGCGATGACCTGGCCCATCTTGATGTAGACGGGGCCGGATCGGACGAGATAGCTGCGCAACCATTTTGCCTGTACGGTTGCGCGGCCTTGCCGGTTGGTGCGAGCGGCAGCGATCAGGTAGCCGCCCAGGTAGACCAACGTGATAACCAGGAGTTTGCCGAAGTGGAAGACAATCATTTTTTAGACCCACAAGGCGCGAAAAGGTCAAACACAAAAGGCACAAAAGGTATTACTGAATGAAGGTAAGCAGGATTTTGATACTGTGTGAGTAAACCTTAATAGACTATAACGTTGCCTGAGTAATTCTTTTTGTGCCTTTTGTGTCTTTTGTGCCTCTTGTGTTTAGGGGATGATGAGCGGTTCACCGTTGAGGTATTTATCCACAGCGGGAGCTATGCTTACGCGTCCCGGTGGATGAAATGCCAGTGCTCGTGATGCGGCGTAGAGGCAGGCGGTTTCGCCCGAGCCCATGAAAGCCATGCCGCCGAGAAGTTCCGTTGCGTGGGCCGACGCCCGTTCAATTGCCTTCTGAACGAAATAGCGTACGAAGAGGGATTTAGCGACGGCGTCTTCGTCGTCGTGCCCTTCCATTATCGTCTGAGCGATGCCTTCCAGCGCCGTCATCGCTCCTTCGACCTCCGTAACGAGTGACAGTCGTTCAACCGCAGTGCCTCTCTTGCCCGCGAGAACGCGCTCGACCAGCGCACTCGCGACTCCGAGGTAACACCCCGATACAAACAACTCGAATATCAGAAACGCTTTCGAGATGGCCGCATTCAGCTCCTCGGCATTCCCGAAGTACGAAATGTACTCGTTCGGCACCTCGACGTTGGTGAGTACAACCTCGTTCGTCTCAGACCCTCCGAGGATCCATCTCTCAACGCACGGGTTGACCTTGATGCCCGGAGAATCGGCCGGAATCGTGGCGAGCGCCAACTCCTTGTGTCCGTTGCCGGAAGGTGACGGGAGCAGGACGCTCGCCGTCATGAAGTCCATCGACAGCGACAGGCTGCACGGCTTTTTGCTGCCGCTGAGCAACCAGCCGTTGGAAGTTGGTTCCGCCGTCATATTCGGCATGAGCACGCTGGTGCTTGCACGACCATCCGCAAAACCGGACGCCAGATAGAGCTTGTGCCTGGCGATGTTCTGCAACAACTCCGCCGTCGACTCGCACGGAGGAATTGCGACGACCGTTCCCGTGTGCATGTTCGTGGCGATGGCCAGCGACGGCGATCGGCTGCCGAGCGCGCGATGGATTTGCGCGACTTCGAGCGGACTGGCTCCCAGGCCACCGTAATCCCGTGGGACCACCAACGCCGGGCCGCCATGTTCGCGAAACAGTTGCAACGCGGGACTTCCCGGCGATTCCATCACCATCAAGGGGACCTCGGCGAGTTTCGCGTCGAGCCCGGGGAGGAAATGTTCCATAGTCTCGCGTTCTTTTTTCAGAAGTGGAGTTTCCATAATCGAGTTGTTGTTACGGACAGTGGGAAAAGAATCAGCGTCGGACGGTTGATCCACGCTGCTGGAGTGTGGTCTGAGTTGGCCGCAAAGCTACCGCAAGTCGCACCAACGGGCGCAACTGGTTGTTGGATTGAAGTTCAGGAAAATTAAGGACAATCTCGATGTCGAGGATACACGCCAACACACCATGAGCAATTGGACCATCTGCTCCGCCTCAGCGTCTGGCTGGCAATGCTCAGTTTGGGGGAGAACTCGGTGTGCAGCCGTCTTTTACCCTAAAGTTCAAATGGTGTCTGCCAATTACCAGACAGAGTCAGGATTCAGACAGAGTCGGGACTCAGACAGAGTCGGAAATCAGACATTACTCTCGCGGAAATTGGGCCACTTCATCTCGGATTTTTCGATAACACTCGCAGGTATTAGCCTCGAGCCTGGCCCGGTCGCGAATCACGATCTTTCCGCGGCTATAGCGAATCAGGTCGGCTCTCTGCAAGGAACACGCCGCCATCGTCACGCCCGTCCGGGAAACGCCAATCGCATTGGAAATACTCTCCTGAGTGAGATTCAGCGCATCGGAGTTCAGTCGATCCCGGGCGACCAGCAACCAACGGGCAAGGGCCTGTTCGATTGTGTGAAAACGATGGCAAATACACAGTTGCGAGACCTGAAACATGAGCAGGCCCATATAAGCGAGGATCAACTTCTGAAGCCGCTCTCCGCGGTCGAATTCCTGCTGCAAGACGTCGAGCCTGATTTTGAGTGCGTCGGTAGGGACCTGAACACAAACGTCGTAGGGGGCAATTCCGTTTTTATCGATCATCGGCAGCAGACCGACTACGCCTTCGTTGCCGACCATCGCAACTTCCACGGTAGAACCGTCTTCGGTGGTTAAACGCAACGAGAGCAAACCGTTGACTGGAAAGTAGGCGTGGTGAACGGTATCTCCGGCTATGTAGACCTCACCTTTTTCCAGGTGAACACTTTCGAGGTGGTCTGAAAGACGCCGAAGCTCCCTGTGAGGAAGCATAGCCAAAATTCTGTTCCCGACCTCAACTTGCCGCGCGACTGCAAGCATGGCAGCCTCCTGAACATAAAAAACAACAGGAGTTCTTCTACTGGGCTTTACAACGGATTCGTATTGAGGACTACGGCCTGGGTGTTGCGGAGTATCCGAGTTTTTGATTGGTCTGTCAATAACTCTTTGCACGGATGGCGGGGGCTAATTTTGCATTTTCGTTGTGAGCGTGTTCCGTGCGAGTGCTGGGTTAGTTTAATATAGCCGCACCCCGGCAAGAGCCGGTGCTTTCATAAGTTACTTACGCCCAAGGAGCCAAATCTCAATGACCTATGTCGTTGCCGAACCGTGCGTCAACTGTCGGTATACTGACTGTGCCCTAGTTTGCCCCGTCGAAGCGTTTCATCTCGACGACGACATGTTGGTGATCAATCCTGAAACGTGCATCGACTGCGACGCTTGCGTCCCGGAGTGCCCTGTCGAGGCGATCTTCGCTGAAGCGTCAGTGCCGGCGGAATGGACGAGTTTCACCCCACTTAATGCCGAACGCGCGCTCAGCGGATTGCCCACGATCACTGCGCGCCTCGATCCGCTTTGTGAATAGCGATACCGGATGAATAAACGAACCAGGTGGCTGTTAGGAGGGCTGGCTCTTGGGGCCGGGGCCGTCAGCACGGCCCGCGCGTATTTAACAAGACCGAGACGCAACATGCAGGAATCGAAGCGAGTTGGCGATGTTTGGGCGCGGCCCGGAATGATGGTGACGTTTCGGGCCGAACTGATGCCCGGCCGCGATCGCGATGAACGCACGTTTCGCGTCAAAGAGCTGCTCGCAAGTGGACGCGTTTCACTGCAAGGCGTCGATGGCGAACACGCAGAGAAAGAGTTTGAGCGGATCCAGTTCGATCGCCGCTCATGACAGACTCACCACTGGTAAGTCTTTCCCGGCTCCATCACACCTAAATTCGGAATCTGCAACGCCTCGAGTTGTTGGATGATCTCTTCGCGGTAGGCGGGCTTGATGTGGACGGCGAGGATGTCCAGCCCGTTGTGATTGAGTTTCTTCAACTCCTGGCGCAGCGAAGCAGGCGTGAAGTGACGCGACACTTCGGCGAGCTTGGCCAGACGATCCGGAAACGACGCCTCGATCAGCAAAGCATCGACGTGCTGCGTCTCGTTCAGTAACTTCCAAAACTCTTCCGTCTGCGCTGTGTCCGAACTGAAAGCGACGCTCCGCTCGCCATCTGAAACTATCAGACCGACAGTCGGAACGATGTGATTGACGGGCACTGCCGTGACGGTCAAGTGCGCGACGGTAAACGGTTGGCCCAGCGGAATCGGCACGTATTCCATCACTGGACCATAGTCGTTTTTCAAATCGGAGAAGCGCGGGTAGACGTTCCAATTGAACACGTCGCGCTCGAGCAGTCCGATGACTTCCTGCGTGGCGTGGATCCGCATCGGCTCTTTCAGCGTTGGATAAAGATCGTCGATGAAGATGGGCAGACTGGCGATGTGGTCCATGTGAGGATGCGTGACTATGATGTCGCGGACCCTGGACCGCTGCTCGTTTGTCAGAGCAATCGCGAGACTCCCGGCGTCGACCGCGACACGGTCGTCGATAAGGAAGCAGGTCAAGCGTTGATCGAGCGTTGCCTGGCCTTTGTCGTCAAACGTACTGGGTAAGAGTTGGATTCTCACGAGCTTCAGGCTCTGATGAACGACCGTGTAGCCGGGGCCAAGTATAAGCCAGAAACGAGACAGCCAGCGAGGATTAAAAGGCCTAGCGTGCCCGCAGCTCGCTGATCAAGTCGTGCAGCGCGTGCAGGTAAGCTGCTTCCTGAGCTTGCGGATCCTGGTTTCGCGACTTGATTCCGCGCGAAACGCGGCTGCGGTGAAACGCCAGTTCGCTGGCCAGTTGGTTGAAACGCCGGCGCGTTCGCCAACCTCTCATGCCCCTGCGCGAAAGAGCATTGAAAGACGAGCCCATCCTGCCGCCGATCGATCCGAGCTGCTCAAACTCCTCGTGCGTGAGAAGCCCGCGCTCGATGTCGCTGATCAGAAACTCACGGACCACCTGTCCCTCGCGGCGCAGCGCCAGCACGACCACGACGATCACAATCAGAAACGCGGGGACCATCACCACGATGTAAGTCAACACGAATGCGAGCCCGCCGCCAAAGACGGCCGACGCGTTCCAGACGCTGTGCATGAAGATCGCCATCACCAGCCCGACGGCCGGCATCATCACTTTCACTACCGCGTTCCTTGATTGTCTTGCCAGGCCGAGACCGATTCCGGTCAGACTCGTGAACAGCGGGTGGGAGAACGGCGCGAAGAAGCCGCGCACGATCACAGTCGCCGTCAACATGCCGCTGCTCGCCGCCTGGCCGTAGTAAAGAATGTTCTCAGTCATCGCGAAGCCGAGACCCGCCATCGAGGCGTAAACGATTCCGTCGACGACGCCGTCAAACTCGTCCTTCTTCCAGAAAAAGAAGATGACCAGAATCAAGCCCTTGCCGATCTCTTCGACGATCGGCGCGGAGATCACGGATGAAAAAGCATCGCCGACTGCCGCGTCTGTCAGCGCGCCGACGGCGAGGCCGGTGATCGTGTTCACAAGAAACGCGAAGAAGGCTGCGACCAGCGCGCCCCAAAAGAAAGCCGTGGTCAACATCCACAACGGCTCGCCTTCGTAACGATCGATCCACAACACGAGCACGACGTAGATCGGAACGGGAATCGTCGCCGCGAGCAGACCGAGAATCAGCGCCACCGGCCCGGTTTCGATTCCGATCACGAGCAGCACCAGCAAGCCCAGAATTAACGAGATGAGAATCGCGATAATCGCCAATCCGACTTTGATCGCGCTGACCTGCGGCGAGCGCTTAAGGATCAATGTCGGCAGGTTCGGGTTCGGCAAGTTGGGGTTTGGATAAGTCATCTCGAGCCGTACTTCTGTTATCGAGCGCAGGTCAAGGCGCGGCCGCCGTCGATTGAATAGGTTGCGCCGGTGACCCATGACGCGTCATCGGAGGCGAGAAACAGGACCAGCGCCGCGATCTCTTCCGGGCGGCCGGTGCGGCCGAGCGGATGCGTCGTTTTGGAGTGTTCGAGAAACGCAGAGTACGCTTCGTTGTTCATGCCACCGCGTTTGTGAATCTCAGTGACGACAACGCCCGGGTTCACTGCGTTCACGCGGACTCCTTTCGCCGCCAGCTCCAACGCGGAGCAACGCGTCAGTTGATCGACCGCGGCTTTCGAAACGCAGTAAGCGAGGACGCCGGGAAACGAACGCAGCCCAGTCACGCTGGAAACGTTGACGATGTTGCCGCGACGTTCGATCAGACTCGGCAGCGATCTTTGCATCAGACGAAACACGGCGCGAACGTTTACGTTCATCATCTCGTCCCACGAGTCGATCGCAGTGGTCTCGATCGTGCCCGTCGTCAGAAACCCGGCGGCGTTCACGAGCACATCAATCCCGCCGAAAGCCTCCACGGACTCATCAATGACTCGATCCGCTTCGCTGTCGACGGACAAATCGGCGCGCATCGTCAACGCTTCCGCACCCGCGCCGCGAACCTCGTCCGCCACCGTTTTCAACGCCTCTTCTTTTCTTCCAACGCACACGACGTTCGCACCTTCATTCGCAAAACCAACGGCACAGGCGTGTCCGATACCGGACGTGGCGCCGGTGACGACAGCAACCTTCCCGGCAAATTTTTTGTCGTTCATCTTGTATGTTCCTTGTGAGTGCTGACTATTTCGTTGCTCGAAGGCATCATATATTGACAGGGCAATCCCAAAAAGCCGACTATTATCGCCTTGAGAGCCTTGTGAGGCCATTCCCCCCGGCACAATGCGCTTAACAGTCGTGGTTTAAAGGGGTCCGGAGCGGTTGGTTGCGGCCAACCTGGAGGCGCTTGTTGGGAGACAACTCGGCAGATCATTTTTTTCCGCGCAGTCCGCGATCTCACTCGCGTTCGGATGACATTCGAGGTCGCCAGGCGCGCGGCCGCATGCCTTCAAGCGCCGGATACCTGACGGCCGCGATCGCCATCGCAGCCGGACTGTTCTTCGCGCTCTGGTGGGTGCTGGTGCGCGGCGGCGATGAAGCGCCGTGGCTGCCCGCCGGTCTCGCTGCGAGCGTCGTTCTGCTGGTTGCGTTGTCGGCGCGCGAAGTGGTGATGAGACGCGCCTGGACGCGTTATCTTCTCGATAACGGCATTTCGCCCAAACACAATAGCCACACGAGTCACAGTCGATCCGGCCGCAGTCAGAAGAAAGGTTTTTCCGCGTCACTCCATTCCGCGGCGTTAAGGACCATTCAAAAACAATCCACTGCCGCCGACATGCCGGGCTCGAGCCCCGAGGTACACCTCGACGTGGCCCACCTCTGTCATGATTACCTCTCCAGTACCGACGAAGCGATGCGATCGGGAAGCCTCGGAAGCGAGAAGGGAATCGCGATCCGCGCCGGGCAGGAGCGCGTGCGTTCGCTGCACAAACATCACTTGCTCACCTGGGCCAGGGGACATTCGCGCGCCCTCACGTACGAAGCACAACAACGAGCGCGCACGTTTGACAAGATCGAGACGGCGAACAAGGCCCTCGAGTGTATCGACTCGGCTTTGCGAGTCTACCCGGAAGAGCCGGAGCTCAAGGAATCGAGGACCGCGATCGGCGAGTTCATCGCTTCAGTAAAAGTGGCCCATTGGGTCGAACTGGCAGAGCGATCGGCGTTCAAAGGTCATTACCGGCGCGCAATCGATCGCTATCGGGACGCGCTCTACTATCTGAACCAGGAAATCGTGAAAGAAGACGTGCGGGCGGCGGGAACGGAAAAGATCGAGCGGCAGATAGCCGAACTGGAGTCGCGGCTGCGGCCGAACAACAGCGGACGCCAGCACAAAGACGACGCGGCCTTTCGTGAAAAGGAATGATCGGTCCCAGGTGTCCAAAGTGCGGCAGTTCACGCGTTCGCAGAGGTTACAAGCGGACGCCGCTGCTGATGCGCATGGTTGGCATCTACCACCTTTTGTGCGATCATTGCAATTTACTTTTCACCGGTTTTGTCGTGCCCGGGACCTTGCACCGCCGGAAAAAGCATCGCCGGCATAAGAAACTGAAAGCCACTGATTCGAGGTTTTAAAATGAACCTTAATCGACCGTTCCCCCTCGTTGCGCTGCTGATCTGCGTCGTGTTCGGTGTTGCTTACGGACAGGAGCAGGGCTACTTGCTTGGACCAGGAGACGTGCTTGAGATTCGAGTCTTCGGCCAACACGATCTCAACTCGACCGTTCAGGTCGACAGCGACGGAAATTTGAGCTCGCTGCCGTTTCTCGATCCGATTGCCGCGAAGTGCCGGACCGAACGAGCGGTCCAGAAAGACATCGCCGCCGCGTACACCCGTCTCATCAAAGATCCGCAGGTGAGCGTGCAGGTGGTCGCGCGAAACAGCCGCCAGCCCGCGTCGATATCGGGCGCGGTTCGTCAGGCCGGAAAGATCCCGATGGAGCGCAGGATGCGCTTGAACGAGTTGATCGCAGCTTCAGGCGGTTTCACGGATAAGGCCGCCGGCACGATCCAAATACTGCACACGCAGCCGCTGCTCTGTCCTGGACCGGGCGAGCAGGCCGAGTCGCTTCCGATATCCGGAACCGCGGTGCCGCTGCAAGTGTTGAAAATCGCTGATCTCGCGAAGGGAACCGCGAACCCGGTCATTCGTCCCGGCGATCTGGTTTTGGTGACCGAGGCCGAACCGGTTTACATTACGGGCAGCGTCGTCTCGCCCGGCGGCATCATGCTTCGTGATCAACTCACGTTGAGCCGCGCGCTCGCCATGGTTGGTGGGCCAAGAAAGGAAGCCAATCAGTCGGACGTCAGAATTTACCGGCAGAAGGCAGGCTCGGCGGAGCAGGAGATCATCAAGGTTGATTTCGAGGCAGTTAAGAAGAACCAGAAACCCGACGTTTTTCTACAGCCTTACGACGTGATCGAGGTGAACGGCGGCGGCATCCTGCAAGGCCGCGGTTGGCTCGAGCTTTTGGTCAGCGCGTTCACGGGCGGGCTCAGAAGCACTGTCATCCCGATACCGTAAGGAGCGTTGAAACCTGGTGGTGTTCATGTGAGAACGAACGGTACGTGAATTACGACACCACCGTGAAACTTTGGGAGTTGAGGGTTTTGAAATGAAGGTCAAGTTATCGTTGATTGTCGCACTCGCATTCGTGTTAAGCCTGGCGATGTTTGCCTACGCGCAGGAGCCGCAACAGCAGCAGAGTTCCTCGCAGCCGGGGGCCGGCCAATCGTCGGCGCTGGACATACAGGGAAGTAAAGCGTACCTGCTTGGACCAGGCGACGTCGTGGACGTTCGCGTCTTCGGTCAACCGGAGTTATCGAGCAACGCCCAGGTAGACAGCGACGGCAACCTCAGTTCTTTGCCCTTCCTCGAGAAGCCCATTGTTGCGAAATGCCGCACGGACAAGGACGTTCAGAAAGACATCACGCTCGCGTACTCGAAATTCATCAACAACCCGCAGGTGAGCGTGCGGATCTCCGAACGGAACAGCCGCCAACCGGCGACCGTGTTTGGCGCCGTTCGTCAGCCGACACGCGTCGAGATGAAACGTAAAGTCCGGCTGAACGAGCTGGTGGCCGTTTCGGGCGGGTTTACTGAACGCGCTTCCGGCACCATTCAGATTCTTCATACCGAACCGCTGATGTGTCCAGAGCCCGGCGAGGAAGCCGCCGCGGCGCCGATCGACGGCACGAGGATTCCGCTCCAGATCGTAAAGATCTCGGACCTGCGATCGGGGAAGGTCGAAGCTAATCCGGTTATCAGGCCCGGCGATTACGTTTTAGTGACTGAAGCTGAGCCGGTTTACATCACCGGCAGTGTGGTGGCTCCGGGTGGCGTTTACCTGCGCGAACAACTGATGCTGAGCCGCGCGCTCGCGATGGTCGGAGGCGCAAGAAAAGAGGCGAAACTGTCGGAGGTGCGGATTTTCCGGCAGATTCCAGGCTCGGCTAATCAGGAAATCATCACCGTGGACGTCGGGGCAATCAAGAAGAACCAGAAGCCGGACGTTTTACTCCAGGCATACGACGTGATCGAGGTGCCGGAAGCGGGCATGTTCTCGTCGAGCCGCATCGGCCAAACGTTGATGGGCGCCCTTAGCGGCGGCCTCACGTCGGCGGTTACGAGCGGCGGCACGTACTTGCCGAGTCGCGTGATTTATTAACTTGCAAAACTAAGTAGAAGTGGAAAGTTAAATTACGAATGAACCGAAGAACTATGGCCGGCGACCGCCGGCGTCGAAAAATGATGACGTTTCTGTGGGCACTGGGGCTCGCAGTGGTAGTGGTTACTCTGATTTACCTCGAACGGGCAGATGTCCTCTATATACTTTGCACCCTCGGCGTCTGCGTGCTGCTCATGATCGTGGCATTTTCCGATTTGGCCCATGCTGATCACCCGAATTCGCAGTTGGCCCAGGCAGACGATGCAGCAGGTGTTGCACGCAAGGCAAAATGAAGCAAGTGTTGCAGATCGAAAAAGTAGTGCGAAGTTCCCCAAAGACGCCCTCAATCGAAGTTGCTTATATGGTCTATAAGTTTGCAGTAAGATTTTTCGCTGCAACGACGCTTTGCCGGCCAGGTGAAAAACAATAACCGGGTTGAATCTTTAAGCGGACTATTGCATAATTCGCCTGCGTTCACCTCCCCGGTGGACGAAGTGGTCGCGTGGGGTGAGGACACGTGGCCTTAGGGTGGGGGTTGTGGGAGACCCCCGCCCGCTTTTTTTGTTGGCGCATCAGGCGAGGGGTTCCCGGATCGATTTGAACCTGCTGAACGGCTGACAATTAACGATGGGGTTCTTGCAGAGATCAAGACGCAGGTTTCAGCTCTGGTTTTACGAGGGCAAGAAACAAAGCGATTCAGCACACGGCTCCTCAAGTCCACACAAACAACATTCGTGGTGGCAGGTGATGTGCCTTACCGGCGTCGACTATTTCTCGACACTCGGTTATCAGCCGGGCATCGCTTTCATCGCCGCCGGCGCGCTCTCGCCGATCGCGACACTCGTGCTCATTTTTCTGACTCTGTTCGGCGCGCTGCCGATGTACCGGCGTGTCGCGGCTGAGAGCCCGCACGGCGACGGCTCGATCTCGATGCTTGAAAACTTGCTATCGCGCTGGAAGGGAAAACTCTTCGTTCTCGCGCTGCTCGGTTTCGCCACCACGAGCTTCATCATCACGATCACGCTTTCTGCCGCCGACGCGACCGCGCACATCGTCGAGAATCCGTTTGTGCTGGAACATACGAATTTCCTGCACCACCGGATCATCGTTACGTCCGTCCTGATTGCCGCGCTGGGCGCGATTTTTCTGCGCGGGTTCAAGGAAGCCATCGGAATCGCGGTGTTTTTGGTCGCCATATATCTGGCGCTGAATTTAGTCGTCGTTGGCGTCGGTTTTTATGAGATCGCGACTCATCAAACCGTGTTTTGGGACTGGAAACGCGTGCTTTTCGGCACGTATCCGAATCCGTTTTTGATGATTGGCACGGCGCTCTTCGTCTTTCCCAAGCTCGCGCTCGGACTTTCAGGTTTTGAAACCGGCGTGGTCGTGATGCCGCTCGTCAAGGGCGATGGCGAGCCTGACAAGGAGGAGCTGGAGGACGCGGCAAAGGTCGCGCGCGGCTCTGAGTCGCCGCACGACATTGCCGGCCGTATTCACAACACGCGCAAGTTACTCACGGCGGCGGCGTTGATCATGAGCTTTCTGCTTTTTGCGAGCAGCATTGTGACGACGATGTTGATTCCGCCAGAGGAGTTTCGGCCGGAAACATTGACGCAGGAAGCAGGCAGCGCAAACGGCCGAGCGCTCGCGTACCTGGCCCATCATTACCTGGGCGGCGTGTTCGGAACGATCTATGACCTGAGCACGATCTCGATACTCTGGTTCGCGGGATCGTCGGCGCTTGCGGGTTTGCTCAACATCGTGCCGCGTTACCTGCCGCGATACGGAATGGCGCCGGAATGGGCGCGCGCCGTTCGTCCGCTGGTTGTAGTGTTCACGCTGATCTGTTTCCTCGTTACGATTCTCTTCAAAGCCGACGTCGACGCGCAGGGCGGCGCGTACGCGACGGGTGTTCTCGCCTTGATGACTTCGGCGGCAATCGCAGTGACGCTGTCAGCGCGGCGCAGCGGCGAACGCGTGCAATGGGCCTTCATGTTGATCTCGCTGGTGTTTGTCTACACGACGATCGTAAACGTCATCAAGCAACCGGAAGGAATCAAGATCGCGACCATCTTCATCGTCGCCATTGTCCTCAGCTCGCTAGTGTCGCGCGTGTGGCGTTCGACTGAGTTGCGCGTCGATCGCATCGAGCTGGACGACGCGGCCCGCGAGTTTGTTCGCCGCGCGGCGAAGGGGACGGTTCGCATCATCACCAATCGAATCGATCGCGGCGATGCGGAGGAGTACAAGTCCAAGGAGAAAGAGAAACGGCTCGACAATCACATACC
>DASRIM010000478.1:0-5680 GCA_035649995.1 Pyrinomonadaceae bacterium
GCCAATAAATCGTTGAAGGGCACGGGGGCTCGACCATTCGGCACCTTGGCCCAAACCATCACGAGCTGGTCGGGATTCGGGTAAGGCATCGGCTCGAAAACTGCGTAGACAACACTGAAGATCGCCGTCGTCGATCCGATACCCAACGCGAGTGTCAACACCGCAGTGATCGTGAACCCTTTGTTCTTCAACAACGTTCGGAACGCAAAGCTGATGTTTTGTTTAAGTGCTCCAAACATGTTTGTGTCCTTACTCATCCCGCAAAGCGACTAGCGGATCCACCTTCGTCGCACGTCGCGCCGGCGTGTAGCACGCCAGCAGCGACACGAACACGAGCAATAACGGAATCGCAGTGAACACGACCGGATCAGTTGCACTCACTTCAAACAACAAACTGTTGATCGTCCGCGTCAGCGCCAATGCACCTGCGACTCCAACCACCACTCCCGCAGCCGTCAGCAACATCCCCTGTTGCATCACCACTCGACGCAACGCACCCGGCTGCGCTCCAAGCGCGAGCCTGATCCCAAACTCTTTTGTGCGACTGCCGACATAAACCGACATCGTGCTGTAAATACCAACGGCTGCGAGCGTTAACGCGAGAATCGCAAACGCGGTCAGCAACATGTTAGTCAAACGTTGGGTGCCGAGAGTCTGTCCGATGATCTCAGTCATCGATCGGACCATGTACAACGGCATGTCAGGATCGACTTGCTTGATCGCAGCTCTGAAACTTGGAATCGAAGCGGTCGGTGGACCATTAGTGCGCGCTACGAACGACGCACGCGGCGCTGGAAACTGCCAGAACGACATGTAAATGTGCGGCCGTTTTTCTTCAGCGAGGCTGACGTGCTTGACGCCACTGACGACGCCGACAATCGTCATTAACTGTTGATCGCCTGTCGTCTGAATGCGACGTCCGATCGCATCCCCAGCGGGCCAGTAACGTCGTGCAAGCGGTTCATCAATGATCGCCACGAGTGGCGTGTCGGCCTTGTCCTCCGGCTGAAAATCACGTCCCTGCAACAACGGAATGCCCAACGCCTGAAACGTTCCCGGCGTCAGGCTTACAATTTCCGCCTGCTCGGTTTTCGTAACGCCGCTACCCTGCGCCGGCTCCTGCCCTTCAACGATGAAACCATCCGTGTTGCCGCCATCGCCGAACGGTAGGTTGGTAGTTAGACCAACAGATCCGATGCCTGGTGAGTTGCGCAACTGCTCGAGGGCGCCGTGGTAGAAATGTAACGCCTTTTCTTCGGTGTCGTACTTTGTGCGCGGCAAAGTTGCGACCATCGTCAACGCGTTTTCAGCGTTGAAGCCGAGGTTGACTGACTCGAGCCGCTGAAAACTCTTCAACAACAAGCCCGCGCCGATCAGCAGGACGACTGACAGTGCAAACTGCACAGCCACAAGCGCGCTGTTCAAGCGCCGGTGAGAGACAGTGCCGCGCGCGCCTTCGCGAATTCCTCCAGCGATTCCCATCGCATAAGCACGCATTGCAGGCATCAAGCCGAACAACAAACCAGTCAACACACTCAAGCCTGCTGTAAACGCGAGTACGCGGCCGCTAACCCTCACTTCTTCCATTCGCACGATGCCCGTAATCGGCAACTTATCGAG
This sequence comes from Pyrinomonadaceae bacterium, assembly GCA_035649995.1. GTDB lineage: Bacteria > Acidobacteriota > Blastocatellia > Pyrinomonadales > Pyrinomonadaceae > PSRF01. The sequence continues at coordinate 1,621 of DASRIM010000478.1, forward strand.
CATGCTCACACCGAGAACGGCCAGCGCCACACCGACAACCGCGCCGATGGCGGAGAGGAGAACGCTTTCAGTTAAGAGCTGTCGTGCGATACGTCGCGGCGTAGCCCCGAGAGAAATGCGGACCGAGATCTCGCGAGTTCGCGCAGTCGCACGAGCGAGCAACAGGTTTGCGACGTTCGCGCACGCGATAAGCAGCACGAAAGCGACGGCGGCAAGCAAAACAAGCAAAGGCTTTTGTGTCCTGCCGAGCATTGCTTCCTTGATTGGCGTTACGATGGTCCTTGGACCATTACCTTCGGCAAGTCCGGCAACTTCGCTTGTTTTTGGATTTTGACGTCCGAAGTTCTGAATTATTGCGGTAGTGTCAGCCTGCGCCTGGGCCACCTGCACGCCGGGTTTGAGCCTGGCAATCACGGTGAAGAAGTAAGGCGCCGTGCGCTTCGTGTCGAGCGCAAGCGGGATCCAAAGATCGATCTCGAGTCGTGGAAACTTAAACTCCGGAGGCATCACACCGACGATCTGAGTCGGCGTGTTATTCAGGTTGAGCATTGTGCCGACGACGTTCGCATCGCCACCGAAGCGACGTTGCCAGAATGCGTAACTGATCACGCAAACCGTATTTTTCCCCGGAGCATCCTCGCCTTCAACAAACGTGCGTCCGAGCATTGGGTTGACGCCAAAGACTTTGAAAAAGTCGGACGTAACATTCGTGACCGGTAGGCGCTCGGGCTCACCTATGCCCGTGAGATTAATGCCTCCGCTGTTGTATATAGCGACGGTTTCAAATGAGCGATTTTGATCGCGGTAAGCGGCGAAGTTCGCCTGCGAAACGTTCCATGTGTCGAGACCGAGTTTAGGACTCGCTTGTATCAAACGAACGATTTGGTCGGGCGCGCGAAACGGCAACGGCTGCAACAGAATGCTGTTAACCAAACTGAAAATCGCGGTGTTCGCGCCGATGCCGAGCGCGAGCGTGATAACGGCAACGAAGGTAAACCCTGGCTGCTTCATCAAAATTCGCGCGCCGTACCGCAAGTCCTGGATTAGTTTGTGCATGGCTGTTCCTTTGTGCTTTTTTGTGGCCTCATTCGTAGCGCAGCGCGACCAACGGATCGATCCGTGTGGCGCGTCGTGCCGGGATGTAACAAGCAAGAAATGCAACCAACAAGAGCAATGCAGGAACTCCAACAAACGTAAGTGGATCTCTAGGTGTCACTCCGTAAAGCATGTCTGACAACACACGTGTCGCCACAGATCCGACTCCAATACCAACAATTAACCCCACGATCGTCAGCCCCATTCCCTGACGCAGTACAAGACTGAGCACGTCATACGGTCGTGCGCCGAGGGCCATTCGCACACCAATCTCATGCGTGCGTTGCACGACCGCATAAGAGATCACGCCGTAAAGTCCGACGCAGGCGAGCACGAGGGCCAAGGCCGCAAACATTCCGAGCAGCAGCGCCTGAAAACGTTCTTGCGAAATCGCCGCGGAGAACACCTGGTCCATCGTGCGGACGTGAGAAATCGGTTGGTCCTTGTCCACACTCCAAACTGCCTGTCGCACGGCAGCGGCAACGGAAGCTGAATCGCCCTTCGTGCGCAGCACGAGATCTCGAGGCGCGATGAATGCCCGACGGTCTTGTGCGTAGGGCGCATACAAATCCATTCTCGGATCGCCGTAGAGCCCTGCCTGACGCACGTCGCCGACAACGCCAACGACCGTGAGCCACGGATTAGGCGAATCGAGTGCTCCAATCTTGAGACGTTTTCCGGTTGCGTCCTGGTCGGGCCAGTACTGTTCCGCGAGTTGACGGCTAATCACAATCACTGGCTGCGAGTCAGCATTGTCGTGCGCGTCGAAAAAGCGACCGCGTTGAAGTGGAATCCCCATAGCGCGGAAATAGTCCGGACTTACTACTCGATACAGCGCGAACGGTAGCTTCATATCGCCCGGTGAGGTTTGCCCTTCGACCGAGAAACTGAAGTTCATTCCACCGAACGACAGCGGTAGAAACGTGATCATTCCCGCCGATTCGATACCGGGAAGTTCCTTCACTCGTCGCAACATCTCATCGTAAAAGGCGCGACGAACTTCAGGCTTCGAATATTTCGGCATCGGCAGGACCATCCGCATAGTCAGCAAGTTCTCGGTATTGAAACCGGTATTGACCTGCCGCAGTAGTTGGAAGGTCCGGATGAGTAGTCCTGCTCCGACAAGGAGCACGACTGCGAGCGCCACTTCAGAGACGACGAGCAACCGTCGAACATGCCGGCCTGAAGTTCCTCCTCCGGCATCTCGCGCCACGTCACTCAACGTCTCTCCGGGTTTCGCCCGTGCGGCAAGCAATGCAGGTACTCCGCCGAAGACGATGGCAGTGAGCAAACTCACTCCGAACGTAAACAACAACACACGAGCGTCGATACCGACGTTCTGAAGTTTTGAAAGACTCTCGGGAAGTAACTTCGCAAGACCTTGAACACCCCACAAAGCACCAAGCACGCCAAGAAACCCACCAGCGCCGGCAATCAATAAGCTCTCAACGAGCAGTTGCCGGATGATGGTCCAACGACGCGCGCCGAGCGCGATGCGTATCGCGATTTCCCGGCGTCTGGTTGTTGCCTGGGCCAACAAAAGGTTCGCAACGTTAGCGCAGGCGATCAGCAGCACCAGTCCGACCGCTGCGAACATGATCAGGATCGGCAGACGGAGATCGCCGACGTAGTCGCGGTGCAAGGAGTTGACGATGAAGTTGAGTCCTTCATTCGTCTTTGGGTATTCGTTAGCCAGGCGTTGACCGATTGCACTGACATCAGCATTTGCCTGAGCGAGAGTTGTTCCGGGCTTCAAGCGCGCGACGAGGCGGAGGTAATGGTCACCGCGTCCGGCGGCTTGTTCGGGTTGCATGGCCCAGGGGATCCACAACTCGGTCTCGCGCAGAGGGTAGAAGAAACCACGAGGCATCACGCCAACGACCGTGAACGATTCGCCGTTGAGCACGATGTTGCGATTGATGATCGAAGAGTCGCGATTGAAGCGTCGCTGCCAAAGCGCGTCGCTCAATACCACGACACGGTGTTGACCCTCTTGATCTTCATTTGGCAAAAACGTCCTGCCCAATGCGGGATCGACGCCCAGTATTGAAAGGACATTCGCTGAGACGAGTTCTCCATTGAGACGTTCCGGCTCGCCATCGCCGGTGAGGTTGATGTCCTGCGGGCCATGCGCTCCGATGCCTTCGAAGACGTTGTTCCGCATGCGCAGGTCGATGAAGTTAGCTGGCGCAACTTCATTTTGGTTGATTCCCTGGCCCAGTCCCTGCTCCCAAACGGAAACGAGCCGTTCAGGATCTTTCAGAGGCAGCGGACGCAGCAAGATCGAATCAACCGCACTGAAGATCGCAGTGTTGACTCCGATACCCAGCGCGAGCGTGATCAATGCAACCAGGGTCGAGCCCGGCCGCTTCAAAAGGCTCCTGATCCCATAACGAACATCGTTAATCATGTGTGCCTCTTGTGTTCTTATCTGTGCCCTTTTGTGGCTTTATTCGTACCTAAGCGCACTCAACGGATCGACTTTCGTCGCGCGGCGCGCCGGAACTAAACACGCGACTAGCGCCACCGTCGCGAGCAACACCGCGATCACCGCGAACGTCCACGGATCGCGGGCCTCGACCCCAAACAACATGCTCGTCAAAGTCTCCAGATACTTCGTCAGCGCATACGCGCCGGCGAGTCCGATCGCGATCCCGATCAACGTCAACGTCATTCCCTGTCGCACGATCATCATCAACACTCTGCTCCGGTTCGCTCCGAGCGCCATGCGAATTCCGATCTCCTGCGTGCGCTGCGAAACGGCGTAGGCCATCACGCCGTACAAACCAATCGCTGCGAGTTGCTGCGCGATCAGTCCGAAGAGCGTCAACAACTTCACAAACATTCTTTCCATCGCGAGTGTTTGGTCAGCCTGTTGGACCTGTGTGCGGATATTGCTGAGCGGCAGATTGCTATCTACTTGCCGCATAGCCTCTCGTATTGGCCCAGCCAAAGATGTGGGATC
>DASRIM010000479.1:0-5158 GCA_035649995.1 Pyrinomonadaceae bacterium
CGGTGTTCCGCACTCCGCGCTGACCAACCACATGCAATGGATGGCTGACCGGTTCCCGTTGACGGAAACCGATCGCGTCCTGCAGCGGACGCCGTACAGTTTCGACGCGTCGATCTGGGAATTCTTCGCCCCGCTGATGGCCGGCGCCACGCTGGTCATGTTGCCGCCGGAAGCGCAGAAAGATCCGAGTTTGATCGTGCAGTGCCTGGCGAACGGCGTCACGGTGGCCCAATTCGTTCCTTCGCTGCTGCGGGTGGTGCTTGATGAACCAGCATTCTACACCTGCGCGGCGTTGCGGCAGATCTTCTGTGGCGGGGAAGCGTTCGACGACGAGCTCCGCGAGAAACTACGAACTTCGGTCGAAGCGGAAGTGATCAATCTCTATGGCCCAACCGAAGCAACAGTTGATTCCGCGTTCTATGTCACGAGCGATCGAAGCGAGCCCTTTGGCGTGCCCATTGGTGGGCCAATCAGTAACACGCATGTCTACCTTCTCGATGAAAATCTGAAAACGGTTCCCCTCGGAATCGCGGGCGAAGTCTACATCAGCGGCGCGGCTTTGGCGCGCGGGTATCTCAACCAACCGGCCGCTACCGCCGATCGGTTCCTGCCGGATCCATACAGCACGCAACCAGGCGCGCGCATGTACCGCACCGGCGATCGCGCGCGCCGTCTGTCTGATGGCGCAGTGCTGTTCCTGGGCCGCATCGACGATCTGGTCAAGGTCCGCGGATTCCGCGTCGAACTCGGAGAAATCGAAGAAAACATCCGCCGGGTAGAAGGCGTCAATGACTGCGCCGTGGTCGTCGAAGACAGCGACAGCGAATTGGCGCGCTTAGTCGGTTTTGTTGTGCCGAGCTGGGACCAGTCGACGGCGATGGCAATCGAGAACGAACAGTTGTCTCAATGGGAAGAGCTTTATCACGACATCTATGCGGCGGCGGTCGCCGATGATTCGGCTGCTTTTGTCGGCTGGAACAGCAGCTACACCGGACTGCCGATCGACCGCGGTGAAATGTCCGAGTGGCGCGCCAGCACTGTGGATCGAATACGTAAACTCGAGCCGTCGCGAGTGTTGGAGATCGGTTGCGGCACAGGCCTTCTGCTCGTCGAGCTTGCGCCGAGTTGTGAACGTTATGTGGGGACCGATTTCTCTCTGCCTGCCGTGCGCATCGTCGAAGCGTGCGTGGCAAGACTCAACGGCGCACGTGAGCTGGTCCAACTTCTGCATCGCAGCGCCGACGACTTTACTGATTTCGCGCCCGGGATGTTCGACACAGTTATTCTCAACTCTGTGGTCCAGTATTTCCCGAGTGTCGATTACCTCGTACGAGTCATTGAAAACGCAGTCAGGGTCGTCGCGCCGGGTGGTTCGATATTCATCGGCGATGTTCGCAACCTGCAACTCCTCGAAGCATTTCAGCTCTCCGTGGCGCTGCACAAGCTCGGTCCGAATGCGGATCCAGCCGAACTTTGGTCGCACGTGCAAACAGCCATAGAACAGGAAGAAGAGCTCGTCATCGATCCCGCGTTCTTTTACGTTCTGGCCGCGAATGTTCCCGGCGTCGCCGGGGCCGAAATCAGTTTAAAGCGCGGACGCAACTCGAATGAGCTCACACGCTTTCGCTACGACGTCGTGCTCCGCGTCGGCGACGTAAGCCGCATAACCTGTCCGGGAACGTGCATCGATTGGCAGCAGCAACGCCTTTCACTTCCTCAACTCGTAGAGACCGTGCGAAATGAGCAGCCCGATCATCTGCCCGATCATCTGATCGTCAGGAACATAACGAATGCGCGAGTGATTAATGAAGTAAGGCTCGCAGATAAACTATCGCGGAACAGTGAGCAAGAGATCGAGACCGCGATTCATCCGCAGGACTTCTGGCAAGCTCCAGAGTTGCAAGATTATGATTTGCGTATCACGTACTCACATCCGCGTGGACGCGAATGTTTCGACCTGGTCCTTTCGAAGCACGGAACAACTCCGCTTACCGATCCCGCCGAAGCAGAATCAGCGAAGCAGGCGCCGGTCTGGGATCGCTACGCTAACAAGCCTGTTCGCGCGGCCGTCGTTCGACGTTTGACCGCGTCGATTCGAGCACAGATTTCAAACCAGCTTCCGGAGTACATGGTTCCGTCGGCACTCATCCCCGTCGACCAATTACCTTTGCTTCCGAACGGCAAACTGAATCGCAACGCCTTGCGAACACTCGGCGGACGACAGAAGCATCGCCGTGTGGACACTCCGCCTCGCAACTCGATCGAACATGCTCTCAGCATTATCTGGCAGGAGGTTTTGAACACCGATCATGTCGACATGCGAGACGATTTCTTCAGCGATCTCGGCGGCCATTCTCTGCTCGCCATGCAACTGATCTCGCGCATCCGTGAAGCGTTTCAAATCGACGTTCCTTTGAAACTCGTTTTCCAGTCGCCCACGATCGAGCAGTTTGCCTCCGCGTTTCTCGAGCTGGTTCCGGAAGAACACCAAAAGATAGACCACACCGCGAGCCTGTTCGTGCGGCTCAGTCAAATGTCCGAAACGGAGATCGACGCTGCGCTCGCTCGCGCAGCAGTTTAACAAGGTCATGAGCAGTCAAGTCCTCAGAGAAAAGCGGCAAGCTCTGCTGAATCAAATGCTGCACAGCGTTGAGCCGGAGCGCACGTTCAGTCAGCCAATCGCACGCCGCGATCCGTTGCTTCCCGCGCCGCTCTCGTTCTCTCAAGAGCGTTTGTGGTTTCTGGACAAACTCGCGATGGGCAGCCAGTTCTACGTCGAAAACTCAGCGAGCCGGCTGGACTTCGAAGTTGACGCGGCCAAACTCGAAATGGCGATCAATACGATTGTCGATCGTCATGAAGTGCTGCGCATTCGCTGCGAGATGCTCGACGAGCGCCCGGTCCAGGTCCCGGCGAGCTCTTTGCACGTCCCGCTCAGCGTTATCGATCTCTCGAATGCGTCCCCTGCCGAGCAGGATGCGGAGGTCGAGAGTTATGCGCTGGAACATGCAATGCGGCCGTTCGATCTCGGCGAAGCTCCTTTGCTGCGTACGAGCCTCCTTAAACTGGACCGCCGCAAATACGTGTTCCTGTTAACCATTCATCACATCATCTCCGACGGTTGGTCCATGGGGATCTTCAGCCGCGAAGTTTCCGAGTGTTATGCCGCGCTGGTTGCGGGGCGCACCGTGTCGTTGCCGCCTTTACCGATTCAATATCTGGACTACGCCGCGTGGCAACGCGACAACTCGCGAAACGCCGCGCTCGACCAACAACTCTCGTACTGGAAAAACCAACTGCAGGACCTGCCGGAGATTGCGCTGCCGCTCGATCATCCGCGTCCGCCGGCGCTCAATTTCCAGGGCGGTCAACTGGATGTGTTGGTGCCTGCGAGACTGTCCGCCAGCTTGCGCGCGTTGAGCCGGCGCGAACAGACCACGCTTTTCATGACGACGCTGTCGCTGTTTGCCGTAGTGCTCAATCTGCACACCGGGCAAACGGATCTGCCGATCGGCACACCGATCGCCGGTCGAAACAGAACCGAGCTGGAAGCGCTCGTCGGCGTATTTCTCAACACGGTCGTTCTTCGTCTGGACTTGTCCGGAGATCCGTCGTTTCGCACGTTGCTGCAACGCGTGAAGCGAACTGCGATGACGGCGTACGACAACCAGGACATACCGTTCGATCGTCTCGTCGAAGTCTTACAGCCGGAACGCGATCTGGGAAAGAACCCGCTGTTTCAGATCCTTTTTCAGTTCTTTACACCGCCTACGGAGCGAGCGTGGGCCGCAAGTGCTCAAGGGGAGTCATTGCCCATTGAGCGCGGCACTGCCATCCTCGATCTCTCGTGGCATCTTTGGGACACGCCGCAGGGCATCGCCGGTCGTATCGAATACAGCACGGAGATATTTGAAGTCGAAACGGTCCAACGTCATTTCGATCACTTCGTGACGTTGATATCGGAGGTCGTGTCGCATCCGGACCGTCCTGTTTCGCATCTCGATGTGATCACCCCTGAAGAGCGCAAGCAGGTTCTCGATGAGTGGCAGGGCGATGTACGGACGTGGCCCGATCAGCGTTCACTCGCGCAACGCTTCGAGGATCTCTGTGCGGAGCAGCCGGAAGCAGACGCGATCATTGAACCCGGAAAGCGGACCAACCGTCAGCATCTCAACGACTACAGCAACCGTCTCGCGCGGCATCTTTTGGAACTCGGAATCAAGCGCGGCGATCGCGTCGCGATTGGTCTCGATCGTTCGCCGGAGCTGACGGCGGCGGTACTCGCAGTTCTCAAATCAGGCGCTGCCTATGTTCCGCTTGATATCAACTACCCAACCGCGCGCCTGCAATACCTTCTGGAAGACTCGGGCGCGCGAGTCTTGATCTGCAATCGAGCGACATCCGAACGAGTGACATTGGGAACAGCGCGAATGGTGGATCTGGATGAAGACGCCGAAGCCATCGCTCAACATTCACCGGCGAACCTCGACTTCAAACCCGACCCACTTGACGCGGCGTACGTCATGTACACCTCAGGATCAACCGGACAGCCGAAAGGCGTCGTGGGCCTGCACGGCGCCACGATCAATCGCTTCGAGTGGATGTGGAGCGAGTTTCCGTTCACCGCCGGCGAAGTGGCGTGCCAGCGCACGTCGGTGAGTTTTGTCGATTCGATCTGGGAGATGTTGGGACCGCTGCTGGCCGGCGTCCCGATCGTCATCGTTTCTAACGAGACGGCGAAAGATCCGTCGGCGACAGTCGACTTGCTTTCGCGTTTTGGTGTCACGCGACTTCTCACCGTGCCTTCATTGCTATCGGCGCTCCTGGAAAGCAGCGTCAACCTCCGAACTGAACTGCCGAACCTGCGGCTCTGGTTTACGAGCGGCGAATACCTCTCCGAGGATCTCGTGCGCCGCTTTCAACAAACTCTGCCTGACCGAGAGCTGATCAATATCTACGGATCTTCTGAAGTCGCCGGAGACATTCTTTTCGAACGCGTCACCGATGACGGTAAACCAGCTATCGGCCGTCCTCTCGCTAACAGTCGCGCGTATGTTTTGGGCCGTGGCGCAAGGCTCTTGCCGTCCGGCGTCACGGGTGATCTGTTTGTGGCCGGATCGAATCTGGCTCGTGGCTATCTTGATCGCGCGGATCTGAC
>DASRIM010000480.1:0-16902 GCA_035649995.1 Pyrinomonadaceae bacterium
TTCGTCGCCGCCGCCGTGAAAGCGAGCAGCGCCTTGAGCAGCACCGGACAGTCAGGCAAGCTCGTGCCTTCCTGGTCGATGACTTTAACCTGCTCGCCTTTGAGCACGATGACGTTCGCATACTTGCCGAATCCGTCGAGCCGGCGATGTTTGACGACGAGCAGTCCCGGCTCGATATCTTCAAGCACGAAACAGTAACTCGGAATGTTTCGCGTCGCTCCCCAAACTCGCAACTCTTTTCCGAACGTCCACACGCCGAGATGGATCTCGGGCCGCTCGACAGCAGGCGCCAGCTTCGTCAGCACACCGGCAGTTAACGGCAGCGAGTTTTCAAAGACCAACGGTTGTGCTGCTTTTTCCGGCGGCAGATACGCGAGCGAGATCTTCGGAAAACGTCCCTCTTCAGGCCGGAAGCTCGCCCAGAACGTCGCGTTGATGATCGCGGCGACGGCATGCGCGTCAGGTTTCGGCGCGAGATGGGTTTCGCCGTTCTTCCGCGCCTCCTCGAGATGGCGCGTGAAGTGCTCTTCGACGAGTGGCGCAACGGTTGATGCCGCTTGATATGTTGGGTTTTCTTGCATGTATTACTTGCCGGTAAAGAGTGTGTTTTCGTCCACGAAGCAAAGACCGTTGCCCCACGGATCGTGCGCGTAGAAAGATCGTTCACCCCACGGGCGCCTGACGATGTCGCCGGCACTGTCGCCATGAACGTCTTCAGTCGAAAGACAGTTCAGATCGCGAGCGCGCGCGTGCGTCGCTTCGAGATCGTCGACTGCGAAATAGATGTAGTCGGGAAGCGGTGTTGGTTTCAACTCAGGACCCTCGCCTGCGACGTCGACGAGCGCCAGGATCACCGGCCCGCAGTCGATGTAATGACGCGAGGCGCGCGGGATCCTGCGGCCGCGATCGCCGAGCAGCGTGCCGTAAAACTCTTCGGCCTTGTCGAGATTGTCGACCTGAAGAATGATTCGATACAGTGTTGGGGCCGCCATGGATGTGACTCCTTTCGGGTGCCATGGATTAAAGCACAATGCTAACAGGGATGAGACGCATTCTGGTAATCGGTTCCGGTGGAGCAGGTAAGTCGACGGTGGCCGCAAGACTCGGCCAATCGGTAGTTGCCGTCGATGATCCACGAGTCGCGGTTGATTAGCTCCGTCACTATCTGCGACCACTCTTCACGCGGCGACTCGACCCACCCGGGCCGCCAGAAAAACTTGTCGAGATGGAAGACTTCCAGATTGAGCGAGGCAAGCGAGTCGTGTGGCTGCGTTCGCAACGCGAGGTCGAGCAGTTTTTAATTTGATCCAGGAAGCTAGTTTACAAACCGCCGCAACTGCACGCTGATCGCGAAACCGATGGCGATGAACGTGGCGATTAGCGATGCCAGGCCGGCGCTCATCAACGGCAACGGCACGCCGATGACGGGTGAAATACCCAGCGCCATGCCGATGTTGATGAAGATCTGAAACGTGAGCCCGCCGACAAACGCCATGATGAAGAGCATGCCCATGCGGTCGGCAGCGCGGCGCGCGGCAGTGATCAGACGCGACAGCAGCACCATGTAGGCAATCAGGACCAGCACGCAACCGACGAAGCCGGAGTTTTCCGCCGTGACCGCGTAGATGAAGTCGGTATGCGGCTCGGGAAGAAACTTCAGGCCGCTCTGCGAGTGTGCGACGGACGATCGCGAACCAAATAGTCCACCCTCGCCGACGGTGAGAATCGATTGCCACGTGTGATAACCGATGCGCCGCCGATCGGCGTTCTCGGGATCCAGGATGACGTTTATGCGCTCCTGCTGGTAACCCTTGACCGCGCCGGTCTTCACTCCGATCCAGTACGCAGCGGGAATCATGACTATGGCTATGACCGCGCTCGCGACTACCAGTCTTACCCTGACGGCAGATAGGAACAGGACCACGGCCAGAATCGGCAGGTAAGTCAAAACCGAACCGACGTCCGGCTCGAGCAGGATCAACCCAATCGGCAGGGCCAGGATCAACCCACCGACGACCATCTCTTTCAACGTGAGCACCTGCACACGGTTCTTGCCGAAATACCGCGCCAGCATCATCGCCGTCGTGACTTTCACGAACTCCGACGGCTGAAACTGCCCGAACGGCATTTTGATCCACGCGCGCTGGCCGTTGATCTTTAAACCAATACCCGGAATCAGGACGATCACCAGCAGGATCAGGCCGAAGATGTAGAACGCCGGCGCGAGGTTCAGAAGTTTTCTGTAATCGGTGAAAGCGATCGCCAGCATCGCCACGAGTCCGATCCCCAACCCGACAAGCTGTTTGATCCAGTAGGTTTCGGTCGGTTGAGCGTTGCGGATCTGCAAAGTGCCAAACAGGACGATGCCGATGGCTACAAGTGCGAGTAGCCAGTCGAAGTCGCGCCAACTTCGTTTGTGGATAATTGCAACCATTCAGATATTGCCGATTGCCGAGTGCTAACTATCTATCGATTACTCACTACTGCCTGTTGATGTGCCGGGGTTGTTGACTTAGCTGCTGCCGTACCTGGTTGGGCTGGCCGGGCTGTTTTGGGCGGTTCATTCTTTGCGATCTGCGGTTTCGGCAGTTGGTTGGGAGGTTCCTGGTGCCGCGTCTTGCGATAGTAAACGTCGTAAATGCTGCGAACGGCCGGCGCGGCGTGGGATCCGCCGAAACCGGAGTTTTCGATCAACGCGACCATCGCGATTTCGGGTTTGTAAGCTGGAGCGTAGCTGACGAACCACGAGTGGTCCTTGTTCTTGCCTGTGTCCTTACCGAGCGCAACGACCTGCGCCGTTCCCGTTTTACCCGCGATGTCGAAGCCGTCCATGCGGATGCGCGCGCCCGTGCCGCCGGCGTTGACCACGCTCCACATGCCATCGACCACCTCCTGATGAATCGGCTCGGGGATCGGAATGATCTTTGGATTAGGCCGCGACGGATCCAGTGACTTGAAGCCAACTGCCTCGCGATAATCAGAATCACCCGGACGCCCGAACGGTTCCACCTGCTTGAGCACGTGAGGAATGTACATCCGGCCGCTTTGACTGACCGCCGCAATCGTTCTGATCAACGAAATCGGCGTGATGATGTCGTAAACCTGTCCGAACGATGCGTAGACCGTATCGATGTCGCGCCACTCCGGATCGCGCGGCTGCATGCGGCGTTTGAACTCGCGCGACGGCGTCCAGTTCAGGACTTCGTTTGGCAAGTCGATGCCGGTGCGCCGGTTGAGATCAAACTCATCGACCATGGCGACGATGCCGTCTATCCCCATCTTCAAACCAAGACGATAGAAGTAACCGTCGCAGGAGTGAGTGATGGCGGCCTTGATGTCCGGCGAGCCGTGGTTGCCCATGCAGCGCGTGAACTTGTTGCCGATGGTGATTCCGCCGCCGCAGATCAGGTTTGAATGGTCCAGCGTGATTGCCTTCTGTTGTAATCCGGCAACGGCCATCGGAATCTTCCAGGTCGAGCCCGGCGGATACTTGCTCTGGACCGCGCGGTTGATCAACGGGGTCGTCGGATCTTCCAGCAGCGCCTTGTACTCGGCGCGGCCCTCCTTGGTCGTGATTCTTTGTGAAAAGAGATTCGGGTCGAACGTTGGATACGACGCGAGGGCCAGGATCTCGCCGTTGTTCGGATCCATGGCGATGATGACGCCACGGCCGGTTGCGGAATCTCTCAGTTGCTCTTCGGCAGCGGTCTGGAGATCGAGATCGATCGTGGTGATGAGATCGCGGCCGGGTATCGGCGCGACGATCTCGATCTCGTCCTGAATGCGGCCGCGGCTGTCGACCACCACTTCGCGATAGCCGTCTTTGCCGCGCAGGTAGTCGTCGTAGATCTGCTCGATGCCGCTCTGGCCGATGATGTCGCCGGGCTTGAGTCCCTTGTCTTTATATGATTGCTTCTCGAGTTGTTCGGGACTGATCTCACCGACATAGCCGAGCACGTGGGCCAGCGAGCCGTCAGCGGGATACTTTCGTTGCGGTTGTTGTTCGACGCGCAGTTCGGGGTACTCGAGCGTGTGGGCCTCGACCCAGGCGATATCGCCGGGAGTCGCGTCCTGCTTCACCTGGATCGACTCGAAGGCCGGCATGGATTTCACCACGTCGAAGCGTTCCTTCAGGATGTCTCTTTCGAGACCCAGACCTTCGGCAAGCGGTTCGATGAGCGCGTTCAAGTCCTTGCCCTTGACGTCCTCGCGCGTGAGGATGACGTTGTAAGTCGGGCGGGAGTCTACCAGGACGCGTTTTTCGCGATCGAAGATCACGCCGCGCGGCGCTGGTATCGGCAAACGCCGGCGCCGCTGGTTCTCGGCAATCTCCGCGTAACGCTGGCCGCGGACCACCTGCAACACGTACAGCCGGACGGTCAGCGCGCCGAGCATCAGGATCACCAGCACCTGAACGAACCTGAGCCGGGCGCGAAGGTTTTGCGATGTGTCTTCGAACTTCATTGCCCCACCACCGATAACACGAATTTACCTTCTGCGCAATGATCCTGTTGAGCGGCGTGCGACACGCCGTCGAGTCGCGAACTGGCGGCGCTGCGACGAGCGTTCCGCGACGAGCGAATCGATCAAGTAAAGCACCAGCGTGCCGACGACTGTCGTGGCGATCAATTTATATGAGACCGTCTGCATGACCGGTACGGACGGCGGGTAATTCAGCGCCCGGTGCCAGAAGACGTAGATCATCGAATCAAGCACGGTCGCGGCCGCCAGTACTGGGATGCGTAATAACGGGTTTTCGAGGTTTACCTTCGTTGCGGCAAAGTAAATCACGTACGCCGTCAGGGTCTTGGAGAACCCGCCGGCACCGATCAGCCCGCCGCTTTGGGCGTCGACGATGATTCCCGCCAGCGTCGCTACGACCAGTGCCTGCCAGGCCTCGCGTTGCAGGGCGATGTAAACGATCACGACCAGCGGGAAGTCGATATAGATCAGGGGCTTCCAGACCGCGCGCAGCGAAAGCTGCAACGCAAGCGAAACGATTAGAATTGCGGCAATTTTAAGCGGTGGCATCGTTAACTAGTGCCGATGCAATCGACAAATAAGTTACTTCCCGGACTTTTCAACATTGGGCAGGGTCTCGTGGGGGGCAGAACGTTGAGGAGCGTGGTAGAGAAGCACCGCCACTTCCTCTAAATGGTCGAGCTGAGCGCCGGGTTGAATGAAAATCTGGTGGGCCTGCGTCGCAGTACCGTTTTTTACGTCGACAACACGTCCCACATTCAGGCCGGGCGGATAGATGCCATCCTGCCCGGTCGTCATCACGTTGTCGTTTATCTCTACTTTCTCCAATCCTGAAACATACCGCATTTCGATCAGTGCGACGCCGAGATCCGCGCGGCCGCGAACGGAACCGAGCGCGCCCGATTGTCCCAACTGCCCGACCACCGCGCCCGCGCCGGCCTTTTCGTCCGTGATCAGCATCACCTGCGAGGCAAACGGGCTGACCGTGATGACGCGGCCCACGATCCCGCTGCCCGTCACCACCGGCATGTTGACCTCGACGCCGGACGTGCTGCCGCGGTTGATCGTGATCGTATTGAACCAGACTGACGGATCGCGCGCGATCACACGCGCCGGGACGGATCTGATTTCGTTGTGTTCGTTGAGCTTGAGCAGCTCTTTCAGCCGCTCGTTTTCCGTTTCCGCCTGACGCGCCTGGTTCAACTCCGTCTCCAGCGCCGACAAACGCTGCTTCAACTGCTCGTTTTCCTGTGCGCTGCTGCGGAAGTTCCAGATCTGCTGGAAAAATCCGGAGGTTGCGTTGCTGGCTTTCGAGGAAGCGTTCTGGAGTGGCGAGGCGAACGTCTGCGTCCAGATGCGCAGCACTTTTTGCTGTCCATCGGCGTCACGAGCGTCGACGGCCATTACGATCAGGTTGACGATGAGGAGGGAGACAAGCCAAAGGGGAGCGCGCTGGCGAATCTCCTTTTGTGTGCGAACCGAAGCCATTCCTCTTAATTCGCGGTCTTACATGCCGCTCGTCATCGTGTTCTCCCACTTCACCCGCTTGAGCAGGTCGAAATCGGAAAGCATTTTGCCCGTTCCCAACACCACCGACGCCAGTGGATCGTCTGCGAGTGACACCGGCAAGCCGGTTTCAATCGACAGTCGCTTGTCGAGGTTCTTCAACAGCGCGCCGCCGCCGGTTAGCACGATGCCGCGTTCGACGATGTCCGCCGAGAGCTCGGGCGGCGTTCGTTCGAGCGCCACGCGCACGGCGTTGATAATCGTCGAGATCGAATCGGCAAGTGCCTCGCGCACCTCTTCGTCGGTGATCGTGATCGTCTTCGGAATTCCTTCGATGAGGTTGCGTCCGCGCACTTCGTACGAGAGCGGTTCGTCGAGTGGATATGCCGAGCCCAGCTCTATCTTAATTGCCTCGGCGGTGCGCTCGCCGATGAGCAAATTATACTTCCTCTTGATGTACTGGATGATTGCCTCATCCATCTCGTTGCCGGCCACGCGCACCGCGCGCGAGTAGACGATACCGCTCAAACTGATGACCGCAATGTCGGTGGTTCCGCCGCCGATGTCGACGACCATGTTGCCGTGCGGTTCGGTGATCGGCAGCCCCGCGCCAATCGCCGCCGCCATCGCTTCCTCAACCAGATAAACTTCGGAGGCTTTCGCGCGGTAGGCAGAGTCTTCGACTGCGCGCCGTTCGACTTGCGTGATCTCCGACGGAATACCGATCACGACACGCGGGCTGACCCACGTCTTTCCGTTGTGGGCCTTGCGGATGAAGTGCTGGAGCATCTTCTCGGTGACTTCGAAGTTCGCTATGACGCCGTCTTTCATCGGGCGAATGGCGACGATGTTGCCCGGAGTTCGGCCCAACATGTCTTTCGCGTCGCGGCCCACAGCTTCGACCTGGTTCGTTACTTTATTAATAGCGACGATTGAAGGCTCGGAGACGACGATGCCGCGACCCTTCGCATAAACCAGTGTGTTAGCTGTTCCAAGGTCGATCGCTAGATCGCTGGAAAACAGACTGAAAATAGATTTGAAGGCCACTAGAGTGTATTCACTTCCGGGGGTTAAAGTTTAGAACTGCGCGAACCATAAACGGAAGACTGTAACACGGATTACAAGGATTGAGTTAAACCAGATTCATCCAGATCCGTGTTTACGTTAACCAATTCGACCGCAGGCTCGAGGGAAGTTGCCAGGTCCGCGGCGAAGCGGACGCAGTTCTTGTTCGCGGCCTTCGCTTCGTACATCGCCGTGTCAGCGCAGGCAATGAGTTGCTGCGGAGACGACGCATGCTTCGGAAACGCAGCCACGCCAAAACTCGCCGTCATCGAAAGCTGCAAACGCCGTCCGCCAGTGAACAAATGCGTGCGGATCTTATGGCGAATGCGTTCAGCTACCTGGCCTGCCAGTTCAGTTCCAGTGTCGGGAAGGACGATGACGAACTCGTCGCCGCCGTAACGAGCAACGGCGTCCGTGTCGCGAATGGACGACAGAATCACCGCCGCCATTTCCATCAGCACGTGCGAGCCGACGAGATGGCCGTGTTCGTCGTTGACACGTTTGAAGTCGTCGAGATCGAGGAATAACGCAGCAACACTGGATCCGTAACGGCGCGCGCGGCGAATCTCGTTCAGCAGGAACTGACGCAGATAACGCGCGTTGTGAAGTTTAGTGAGGTCGTCAGTTTGAGAGAGACGTTCGGCTTCCGCGATTCGCACGGCGTTGGCAAGCGCCGACGCGATCGGAAGCGACAACGAGTCGAGCAGCGTGACTTCGGCTTTCTTGAAAGCATGTGAGCCGGCGCCTTCACGGATGCCTTCAAGCACGCCGAGTATTCGCTCGCCGCAGATCAGCGGGACCGCGACGACGAACTTCCCGCGCTCTTTCTTCTTGATGATCCCCATTCCCGCCGCGGCGCGTTTTGCGGCTTTGGTTTCTGAGCCCAACGGCAGGTCTGACTCGCCCGTCAACCGGCGCCGCCATTCCTCTTCGCTCTTGACGCTGCTGGGCTGTCCGGGTTTTCGGACTGCGACGGCTTCGAGTCTCGAGGTCTCGACTCCTTTTGTTTCCGAGAAGAGATAGATCGCCCAACGGTCGGCTTTGACGAGCCGTTCGAGTCCGGCGAGGGCACTGTTTGCCGCGCCGCTCTGATCGCTGATGAAGTGCAGCGATGCGACGAGATCGAAAGCCGCGCGCAAGTGACTGGCTTTGATCTTTGCTGGCAGCGACGAAGAACCGGTCTCGACAGGTTCCTCGATCGGCTCGGACATCGGCAGGTCCGTCGTGCCGTGAGCTTCTATCTCGCGGAGCAGTGCGGGAAGCTGCGCCGACTTGTCGGCGACGGCGAGAAAACCGAGTCGCTTCAGGGTCGGACTGTCGAGGCTGCGAAGATTGAGGCTCTGATAACCGTTCGTGTGGCGGCGGCAGGCGACCAGCGGCGCGCCGGGCCAAAATGCGCGCGCGTGATCGATGGCGGTGTGCAGTTCGACCATGTCCGCGCCGGGCACAACTTCATAAAGCACAGCCAGCGGCGGAGGGATTTCAGAGTCAGTCGCCGCATGGCCTTTCTGTCGTTGAGCGAGCGCGACTTCGACTTCTACTTCGCGAAGACCTTCGATGAGCGTCTTCACTCCAGCGGCACGCAACGCCTCGATCAACTCGTAGGCAGGTGCTTCATGAGCGTCCGTCAATAGTATTACGTGACTCGACATGCTCCGCTGGTCCCTAGTCTCCGCGTGCAGCGCGGCCTGAAAGTGAGACTTTGTACTGGCTGCTGTTTCCGTGGGGATCCTGCGCTTCGACCGTGACTTCACGCGTCGCTCGCGCGGCAGCGATCTGGATCTGGAACAATCCGTCAGTAGCGACGATCGTTTCGCGATCGCCGACGCGTATCGTCGTTCCCGGTTCAGCGCGTCCGCGAACGAGATACAGGTTTCCGCCGAGGAGCTCGGCTGAAAGATTTGAAACGGCGACCTGCGAGCCGGTGCCTCGCGTCGCCACGATGAACTTGAGCGGATCGCTCCAGTCGCTTGCCTGACCGCTCGAGGCAGTCGCGCGCACGCGCCAGAAGTAAACGCCCGGACGTAAATCGCTGGCGCCGAATTCAGTCGCCACCAACTGGTCACGTTCGATAACTTTTCCGTCCGCAACGAAGAACGGCGAAGTCGCAACTTCAACTCGATAGTAAGCAGGCGTGCCCGACTGCGGACGCTGCCATTTCAACGCGACGTTTGCAGCTCCGTTCCCACCTACAAAAACTTTTTCCAGATCGTGCGGCTGCGCCGGCTGAGGTACGTCCAGCAGCTTCTGTGCGGGTGAAAGCCGGCCTGAATTGTTGACGGAAACGTACTCGCCGCCCTTGATGGATGTCTTGTCGCCGGCGCTGTTCGTCGTTTCGATCTGACCGGTGGCAACACGAATTTCTTCAGTACCTTCCGGGTTTACGCCGAAACTTGCGTTCGTCTGCTGGCCCATCATGTTCTTGGTCTTGGGCGTCTCGACGACGTTCGTCGTGCCGTCGGCCTGTTGTTCAGTGCGAACCGACAGTTGGCCGCTCTCGACGTGGACGCGGACGTTGGTTCGCTTGCCGTCGTCGGCGTTGGCGTTGTCGCGAACGATGATCGTGCTGTTTGGCTTGACGAGCAGCGTCGAGCCGTCGGCCAGACCGATGCGGGCGCGGCCGCCGGCCTGCGTCTGCACTGTATCGCCGGGATAGAGTTCGGTGTCCGCACTGGCGGCGATGATCTCGCGAGTGGCCGCCCGGATGACGCGAACGTCACCCTCAAACGACACGAACCGGGCGCCGGACGGCTGTTTCAACTCGACGAAACTTCCGAACGGATTCCCGTATTTTTTGACGTAAATCACTGCTCCGACGGCGAGACCGCAGAGCATAAAGATGGCGATTACCAGATAGACAAAGCGCTTCTGGATAATCCACCAATCAAAAGCAAAACGACTGGTTCTATTAGCAACCATTGGATAACCGGCTTAAGGAAGGGGCCTAAAACAATTGAGATCGTGCGGTTTTAAGGCGCTAGTTGGGTCGCACGTCTACGGGTGTGAGTCCTGAAATGGGTCGGCGAGCCGAAAACCCGCCCGTTTTTCCTGGCAGCAACACTACCGACTCGGAATTTAACACACGAACGATCAGTGTTCAAGCAGGTTTATCATCGGAATGTGGCTTAATTTTCGGTGTACTCGGAAATCCGCGCGCCTTTTCCGTCGTTTTTCGCGGGTTCTCGGGCGAGTCGAAGTCCGCAGGCAGATCGACGTGGATTTTCGGCTCTTGCTCGCTGGGGAAGATGAGCGAGGCGATTACGGACCCGAGCAGCACGGTGGCGACAAACACGAGAGAGAACCAGATGGGAATATGAAAGCCGAGGGCCACGATCAGCATCTTGATGCCGATAAAAGTGAGCACAATCGCAAGACCGAAACGGAGGTAACGAAACTTCTCGACCACGCCCGCCAGCAGGAAATACATCGACCGCAGGCCTAAAATCGCGAAAACGTTCGAGGTGTAGACGATAAATGTGTTCGTCGTGATGGCGAAGATGGCTGGAATCGAGTCGACGGCGAAAACCAGGTCGGTGACCTCGACGACCATCAACACCAGCAAAAGCAGCGTCCCCGTGCGTTTGCCGTTTTCGTTGGTGAAGAACTTCTCCTCGTCGTACGACCGCGAGATCGGCAGAAACCGCGTCACCAGGCGGACGAGCGGGTTCTGGTCCGGATGGATGTCGATGTCTTCCTGCCGAAACATCTTGAGGCCGGTGTAAACCAGGAACGCGCCGAAGATGTAGATGATCCAGTGAAAGCGGTTGATCAGCGCGGCGCCGATGAAGATCATCGTCAAGCGCATGACGAGCGCGCCCATCACGCCCCAGAACAGCACGCGGTGCTGAAACCTCGCCGGTACTTTGAAGTACGAGAAGATCAGCAGAAAGACGAACAGGTTGTCGACGGACAGCGATAACTCGATCAGGTAGCCGGTGAGAAACTCGAGCCCGCGAGTCTTGCCCTGGTAATTAAAGACGAGCGCGGCGAACAGCATCGCCAGAGTGACCCAAACGCCGCTCCAGATCCACGCTTCCCTGTATTTGATAGTGTGAGCTTTACGGTTGAAGAGCCCGAGATCGAGGCTCAGCATGGTCAAGATAAACAGACTGAATCCGATCCATAACCCCGTTGAGCCGCTGACTGCATCCATGTGGGAACGTAAAATAGCATCTGAATAGTGGCGGAGCAAATGAGTTCGTACTTAGTGCTTTGTACTTGGTACTTTGTTCTATTTGACGGCCGATTAGAGGCAAAAGCCAACGGTCATCCACCGAACCAGGCACGAAGCACAAAGTACAAAGACCCCATTGAGAGTTGCAGCCATTCGTTCGTGTCCCTTAAAATCCGCGTTTCGCTGAAAGGTACTCAATCATGCTTAAACAACTCGGACGACTCGAACGAACCCGCAATATCGTCATACTCGGATTTGCCATCCTGATGGCCGTGAGCTTGATCGTCTTCTACGCTCCGGGCCGCAGCGCCAGCAGCCTCGACCCAACGCGCAACACCGAAGTGGTGGCGAAAGTCGGGTCGCAATCCATCACCGTTGCTGATATCGCCCGCGCCAGGGAGAACTTCATGCGCATGACCGGCGGTCGAATGTTCGGCCAGTTTGGCAACCGCCAGTTTCTCGACAGCCTGATCAGCAAGTACGTGATCCTGGCGGAAGCGGAGCGATTGGGTCTCTCGGCGAGCAACGCTGAAGTCGCCGACAAGATTCGGACGCAATACCGGAACGAGTCGGGCCAGGTGGATATCGAGAAGTACAAGCAGGCCATCACGGCGCAGTATGGCGACGTCGAGAAGTTCGAGAACGACGCACGCGCGGAGATTTCAGCACAGAAGCTGAGGGCGTTTCTCAGCGCCAGCGTCAACGTTTCGGAACAGGAAATCGAAGAAGAATTTCGCCGTCGTAACTCGTCGTTCGACGTCAGCTACATCTCGCTGACCGCGGACAAGCTCGCCGAGAAGATCCAGCCCAGCGATGAAGAGTTGCGCAGCTATTTCGAAAGTCACAAGACTGACTATCGATTTCTCGAGCCGCAGAAGAAGGTGCGATACCTGTTCGTGAACACGGAGAAAGCCGGTTCCAAGCTTCAGATCTCCGACGCGGATCTAAAAGCCGAGTACGATCAGCTCGAACCGAAATTCAAGGAAGCCGGCATCAAGATCCAGCAGATCGTTCTGAAGGTCGCGCGACAGGATCTGGATGCGCAGGTGGAACAGAAGGCGAAGGAGTTGATCGCCAAGTTGCGCGGTCCGGACGGGACGGGTTCTGAGCAGGCGTTCTCGGATGCTGCCAAGGGACACTCGGAAGATCCGGCGACTGCGAGAAGCGGCGGGTTCCTGGCTGGTCCGTTCAAGAAAAATCCGAACAAAGCGCACGGACTTTACGATCGCGCCGTTGACATGCGGGTCGGTGAGGTTTCGGATATTCCGATTCGTTACGGTGGCAATTGGTACATTCTGCGTCGCGGTGAATCAGTTCCGAAGACGTTTGAGCAGGCGAAGGCGGAGCTGTTGGTTTCGTTGCGCAACCGCCGCGGGTATGGAATCGCTTTCCAACTCGCACAGAAGGCGCACAATCGTTTGAAGGAGACGAAAGATCCGCAGAAGGTGGCCCAGGAGTTCGCTGTCGAAGCGAACATGGCGCCGGCGGATATGGTCCGTGAGACGGCGTACATCAAGCCGGGTGATGACGTGCCGAACATCGGCGTGAACCAGCAGTTTGAAGGCGCACTCGTGCCGCTCAACAACGCGAACGACATCGGTGAGGTCACCGGCGTCAAAGACGGCTTTGCGATCCCGATACTCGTCGACAAAAAGGAGCCGCGCATTCCGGAGTTCGATGAAGTAAAGACGAAAGTCGCCGACGCGATGAAGCAGCAGCGTGCGAAGGAACAGATCGAACAGAAAGCGAAAGACCTGGCTGCGTCGGTGAGTGGACCAGGCGATCTCAAGGCTGCGGGCGAGCGTGAAGGATTCGATTCAGGACTTGAAGAGGGATTCAAGCGCGAGTCGACGCTCGGGAAGGCCGGTGCGAGCGATGTGCTCGACGATGCGATTTACAGCTTGAAGGAAGGCGAGGTCAGCAGGACGCCGATCCGGGTTGATGACAAGTGGGTCATTATCGGCATCGTCAAGCGCGAGAACGCGAACATGGCGACGTTTCAGTCCGAACGCGATCGCATCAAGATGACGATGTTGCGCGATCGTCAGAGCCAGGTGTTCGAAGACTACATCAGTGCTGCTCAGCAGCGGATGAAACGTGACGGCCAGATCAAGATCAACGAACAGATACTGAAGGAGATGGATGCGGCCGAGCCCGCCGCACAGCCGCTTCCCGGTGGATTGAACTTCCCGATTAAGTGAGATGAGCCTGGTGCTTTGATCTTTGGGTGCTTTTACCAGGCGCCAGGTACAAAGCACCAGGTTCCTTAATTACCCATCAGTGGTCCGATGTCGGCTTGCGGGACCGCTGTGCGGATCTGCAATTCGTTAGCGGCCGTGACGATCTGCAGGTTCGTCAGTGCGCTCTTCGCTAAGACGCCTCGCGCGCCGGATAGACGCCCAACCAGCAGCGCGCCAAACTGTTTCAGCCCTTCCAATGTATCGCCAAGGCTCTTCGCCGCCTCCGCGTTCACTGCGCGTGCGGCGATGAACAGTTCGAGGTCCTTTTCAGTCGTTCCAACCGAACCATAAACCTGCCGCAGCTTCGCCAGGTCAGCAGCGATGGGCGCGTTCCCGATATCAATGTTGCTCACCAACTGCTCCGATATATTCGCGCCGAACCCGATCACTGCATTCGGATCGCGGCTCGCCAACGCGATCAATTCGGCATTCGCGCGTCTCGGATTGCGACTGACATCGATAACGGAACGAACCCCCGCGAGGTCGCCAAGCGCAAGCGTGTCGGTGCCGAGCGGCGCCACCGCCAGTTCGTTGACTCTGAAGTCGAACACGCCCAGCATCCGAATGTCCTGGTCGAGAGTGAAGACGTAGATCGTCTTGCCCTGATGCTTCTCTTCGCGATACTTCCCATTCGAAGCAACACGACCTGCGGCAACCATGGCGTCAGCACTGAACGCGCCCTTCGCCAGCGCGACAGCCTGTACCTTCGTCACTCCCGCGCCCGGGTAAGTGAACTTCGCGCCGAGCGCGACCTGATCGAACATCCGCGCGTCGAGCCCGGTGCGCGTTTTGAAGTCTTCAATCGACGCGTTGACCTGCGCAAGCCGCGTTGGATTGTTGACGAGGATGCGCGGTATCGCTTCGTTAAGGAGTTGTTTGATCTTGATCTGGGCCACCGCATCCGACGCCGGCAGCGAAGCCATCAGCCCGGCGGGAGCAGTGGCCGCGTTGCGGGAGCGCGGCTGCGCTGCTGCTTCCACCTGAACCAGCCCGAGCACTACGACAAATACAAATGCTAAGTTGAAAAATCTGTTTTTCATTCGAAAAGCCTTTCTAATACAGCGAACTCAAGGATTCAATCGGCTGCTCCCGCGTTGCTTCCAAAGATCGCGAAACGCAATCTTTTGAAAATTGGCGGGTATTTGAAACAGTTGACTCTCGGCCGCAAGCACGATGTCCGACAGCTCCATCACCGTACGCGTGCCGCCGGCGGACTTTGTTTCGGATTTTACGGGCATCGTCAGAGTTTCATCGATCCACATGATCGTCTCACTCTGGGTGACGTTTTCGGCAGCCGAACTGTTAACAACGACGCGATACTTCTTCGCGTTGCGGCCGCCGATATTTTCGCTTCCCAGTAGTTGATAACTGGCGCTGATCGCATCGGTGTGCAATAGACGATCGGGAGAGCTCTCGTCATCCTCACTCGGTATCGCGTCTTCGGCTGTTGCGGCGGCATAGACTTGTTGACTCGGCACCAGGACGAACCTGCCTTCCGCGAGCTCCAGGTAAACGACTGTTTCGGATTCCTCGCGGCGCAGTGGACCGTCTCGCGCGATTAGCGTCCTGGTGACGATCGTCTCGCCCTTCGGAGTGAAGATCGTGATGGTCCGTGTTGCTTGATACCGTTCGGGTTCTCGTGTTTGAAACGGCGGCGTGGTCGAGACGATCGTTTCCGGAGAAGTGTTGCTGTTGATTACGGGCTCGGTCGAGACCCGGCACGACGTCGACGCTGTTACGAACAAGAGAATCAACGCGCATCCGTGCGCGCGCGCCGATCTCATACTCGTTCCAGCAACAGCGCGAGGCCCATTCCCCCGCTCACGCAGAGAGTTGCGAGTCCGAGTTTCGCTTCTCGTTTCTGCATTTCGTAGAGCAGCGTCGTGGTGATGCGAACGCCGGTGCAGCCGATTGGATGGCCCAGCGCGATGGCGCCGCCGTTGGCGTTCAAACGTTCAGCGGGGAAGTGAAGCTCGCGATCGCACGCGATAACTTGCGCCGCGAACGCTTCGTTCAGTTCGATCAAGTCGATCTGTTCGATGGTGAGTTGTTGTCTCGTGAGCAACGCGCGCACGGCGGGCACCGGTCCGATACCCATGATCTCGGGAGCGACGCCGGTGATCTCGTAATCGACGATTCGCGCCTGTGGTCTCGCGCCGGAGCGGTTGACGCCGTCTTCACTCAACACGACGAGCGCTGCCGCGCCGTCCGTGATGCCGGAAGAGTTTCCAGCCGTCACTGTTCCGTCTTTCGAGAAGACCGTAGGCAGCTTCGCGAGATCCTGAAGTGTTGTTCCGGCGCGATAGTGTTCGTCTCGGGCGAAACTTGTCTTCTGGCCTTTGCGTCCTTCGACGTCGAGCGGCATCACTTCGTCGTCGAATCTGCCTGACTCGATTGCCGCTTGCGCGCGTTGTTGTGAACGCAACGCAAACTGGTCCTGTTCGGCGCGCGAGATCTCGTATCGGCGCGCGAGGTTTTCAGCAGTCTCACCCATCACCAAGCCTGACAGTGGATCGCTGAAACCGTCGCGATACATGCCGTCGACGAACTGCATGTTGCCCATGCGCATGCCCCAACGAGCGCCTTCCGCGAAGTAAGGAACACGCGACATGCTTTCGGTCCCGCCGGCGAGAACGGCGTCCGCGCGGCCCAACAGGATCTCCTGCGACGCGAGAATGATCGCCTTGAGACCGGAGCCACACGCCTGATTGACCGTGAAAGCCGGCGCCGTTTCCGGTACTCCGGCGCGGAAAGTAATCTGGCGTCCGACGTTTGGTCCACCGCCCGCCTGACGCGCGCAACCCCAGATCGATTCGTTGATCTGATCGGGCTTCACACCCGATCGACGTAAGCTTTCCTTGGCTGCCGCAACACCGAGATCCGCTGCCGACCACGACGCGAGTGTGCCGCCAAAGCGGCCAATCGGCGTCCGTACTGCCCCTGCGATATACACGTTCTTCATTGACCAAAATGGTAGCACACGGTAGAAGTATCGCTGAAACACGTCGAATTTTACGGGTGACAACTGTGGATCCTCACGCCACGCTGCAACTCATCTCCTCGCTTCTCCGGCAACATGCCGAATGGCTCTTCGTCTCGAGTGAAGGTGAAGCGCACTCGCTGCGTCGTTCGGAGATCGACCTCGCTCTTTCGCACGGGCGGTTGGTGTTGTCGTGCTGGACTGAAAAAGGCAGCCGGACGTGGCGTGTTCTCGACTGCCATTGGAACGGACAGACGCTCGTGTTGCACGCGTCGCGAAAGATGGGCGCCGAGCAGTCGTTGATTGAACTAGTGCCGCGTGCTCCAGCGTCGGCAATCGCGGCGACGATTCGGGTCGCGCGGCAGGTTCGTTGCGATCGCATCGCTCAACTCGCGTGCGACTGGCAAGCGAAGACGACAATTGAACGATCCGCGTTGAGCCCCGGCACGAGACCG
>DASRIM010000481.1:0-21359 GCA_035649995.1 Pyrinomonadaceae bacterium
AGCCTCGAACACTGTGGAAAGCGGCGGCATCACGACGATCAAGGGCTCAATGGTGAAGATTAACTAGAGGTCCGAAATTATGCCGTTTCAAGTATGCATGGGCGCGATGTTGCAGTGCAGCTTCGGCGCCGCGCCGAGTTCCCTCGTCGTGCTGCCTGACAAGCGCACGCTCACGAGCACGCCGGACGCGAACATCATGGACAACAAACCACTCGTGAACATCATGCCGTTCGGCATGTGTTCGTCGCTGGCGAATCCAACTGTGGCGTCCGCGACGGCCGCTGCTTTGGGTGCGTTGACTCCGATGCCTTGCATTCCCGTGATTCCCGCGCCATGGGTGCCCGGCGCGCCCACGGTGCTCATCGGCAACATGCCGGCGCTCGACAACAACTGCAAGCTGATGTGCGCGTATGGAGGAGTGATTCAGATCACGAACCCCGGACAAAACACGGTAATGATTCCGTAACCACGGATTAAGACCATGAACTACGAATTCTCACTAAATAAGACAGCGATGTTTTCACTCGTGGCGGGCTCAATCATCATCGGGATCTTAATGTTCGGCGCCGGCCTGGTCGTCGGCTCACAATGGCTGACAGCCAGCGCCGCATCGGCTGACGCCGTCGCCAAAAACGAAAGTCCTGATGTGCCGGCCGAGCCCGTCTTGAACGAAGCGGAACCTGCCGCTCCGAAAGCAGATGCCCCAAAGAAAATGATTCCTGACGCAGCCCCGACTAAACCACCGGCCGCACCGGCGCCGCAACACGCGGCGGCGCTCGGGGCGGCGCCGGCGGCGCAAGCAGCGGCAGGAGTGCAAGCGGTGAACGGCGGCATCGAGATCATTCAGGAAGCGGCTGCCGATGCATCGGCTGAGGGCGCCGAGGCGGAACCGGAATACGTCACGGTCCAGGTCGGAGTCTTTCTCAGCCAGGATGACGCAAACCGGTTGCTCAAAAACATGGAGCAGAAAGGTTACTCGCCTTCCTTCTTCTCCGGACGCGACGCCGAAGCACGCCAGTGGTACGCCGTCCGGATCGGCGCTTATTCCGACAGGCAACAAGCAGCAAACGCGGCCGCGAATTTCACGCGGCACGAGAAGATGAAGGCTGTCGTGCGCCCGTTGGGATCGCTATGAGATTGCGAATGTGAAAGGAGACCTCCGATGGACCATAAAAGGAGTCGCGCGTTTGCCTTTTCCAAACCAGTGGTGCAGGCACACGTCATCGGCGGCAACCGCGTGCTGCAAGCGCGACTGAACCTCTGGAGCGCAAGACTGAACACAGGCACGCCGCCTTCTGCGCAGGCGATACAACGCAAGTCGGCGAACGGCGTGGAAGCGTTTCAGGTTCCCCTGCGGCAGAAAGCCGGCGGCCTGCCTTTGCCGCGAGACGTACAGGCAAAGATGGAGACTGCCTTTGGCGCTGACTTCTCCGACGTGCGTGTACACGTCGGCCACGAAGCGTCATCACTCGGCGCGATCGCTTACACGTGGGGCACAAACATCCACTTCGCTCCGGGCCAGTACAACCCGCACACGATCCAGGGTCAGAAGTTGTTGGGCCATGAACTGTGGCACGTGGTCCAACAAAGGACAGGCCGGGTGCAGAACCCGTTCGGCGGCGGCGTCGCCGTCGTCCAGGACCACGCTCTCGAAGCGGAAGCCGATCGCATGGGCATCAAAGCCGCGATGATGCAGATACCGCGCAATAAGGAGGAGTAGTTAAAGCACGGCAATGAAATCTCAGAACAGAAAACCTCCGGCCGCGCCCGCGGCGTACCGGCCGCAGCCCACACCGCGAGTGTTGCAGGCTAAGATGGCGACGACTCCGCAAACGAGTGCAGCACGGACTCCGCAAACCGGTGCAGCACGGCGCGCGCCCGGTGCTCCACCGGCTTATCGCCCGCAGTCGACTCCACGATGCCTGCAACTGAAGAGCGCTGCCGCGCCCACGTCGCCGCGGAAACTCGCGCAGCCGATCGTGACGCAATCGAAGGGAACAATTCAGCGATTCGCCTGGGCGCTTCACGACAGCCGCGACATGAGTAAGAGTGACGTTGTCGATGAAAATCTCAATCGTGCGAAGGTCAGGTACCTACGTTCCGAAACGATCAATGACGCCCCAGACAAAGTACGTTTATTCTCACGTACTCTCCTGAATGAAGGCGAGGCGATCCATCTCCACGCGCATGGACATGACACAGGGCTGGCGAACATCTCGGCAGCCACGCTGGCCAACGTACTAACGGCAAAGTTTGGTCTCGAAGCTCTGGCAGGTCGCGTCATCGTGATGCATTCCTGCAACACCGGCTCGAAGACCTACGGAGCAGATGTGCTGAAGCAGTTAGTGCAGTTTGCGAGAACCGACCGCGTCAATCTTTTGGGGACGACGGTTTTTGCTCCCGAGAATTATCTTGTCGTAGAAAAAAACGGCCTCTCCTATGTGGCTAAGGAGGGCGTAGGACTTGGAGATTTGCGCACCGAACCGCGGGATCAGCACCTTCAACCTTTAGGTGACGGTTGGAAGGCATGGACCGTCAACGGTTCGGGCGGGGTCGTACCGACTGACGCTTCAGGCGTTGTCGCGGTAATGCAGGTTGACGAAAACAAGCTGAAGCAGAAACCGGAGGGCAAGTCCAAAGGCTGGAAGGGCAAGGAGAGAGAGGAGGACCCGCCGGAGCCAGTAGTTCGCAGCAAGCCCAAGAAAGGACGGGTGTACCTGCCTCCGCTGCGAGAGTACGAGGGCGGTTACTACGACGATCGCTCTCAGTTGGATGGGTGGGAAAAAGACTTAATCGATCGGGCCTTTAGATCAAAATCGTATCCACCGAAATAAGAGGATGATGAAGATTAAGAGACCACCGTTCCCACAGCCAAACCCGCAGAAAACCGGTCCGACGGGGAAATCCGCGCTCGCTGCGCCGAACGTCTATCGACCGCAGACCGTGCCGAAGGTCCTTCAGACAAAGACAAAGTCATCGCCGGGTCCGACCGCAAAACTCGCCGCGCCGGCCGTACGTGTAAACGCCATCAGGAACAGCGTACAGTTCAATAAAGCATCGACGTCTCGCATCGTGCAGGCGGTGAAGTACTTCCCAAACCTGCATCCCGGCGCGACCGAGCCTGTTAATCCAGGCAGTCTCTTTCGACTAAACAGCTTCGCCGATCAATATCGTCTTCACCGCGTCAACAGCCACGCCGTGAACGTTCCGAATCAGCAATACAACTTCGTGCGCACGCGTGAAGGCGACATGCTTTTGCACAATCGCTACCGCCACCCATCGATCGCCGAAGGCAAGCAGGTGCTGTACGCGGGTGAAATCTTCTTCAACAACGGCAAGCTCGAGTGGTGGTCCAACGGCTCCGGTCATTATCAACCCGGGGCGGACGACGCCGGACAGGCAAACCTGCCGCTGGAGAACTTCTACTCTTACCAGCAGATCATCAAAGGCGAGCACACGCGGAAAAGAGGCAAGCGATAAAGATTCTTACAAGGAAAGCGCTCTTGTTGCATAATCGTCCGGCGCGAGTGTTGACTGAACTGAGAAGGGTTGAGGCTGCTTATGACCATGCGACCTGGCGGTGAGTTAGCAACTCGCCCGCTGCACTTCATCTGGATTGCCGACTGTTCCGGCTCGATGGCCGTCGACGGCAAGATTCAGTCGTTGAATACGGCGATCAAGGAAGCAATCCCAAACATGCAGGACGTCGCCGACGAGAACCCGAACGCGCAAGTGCTCGTGCGCGCGGTGAAGTTTTCCGACGGCGCTCAGTGGCACGTCTCACAACCCACTGACGTCGCCGACTTCAAGTGGGAAGATCTGAATGCCGGCGGTGTCACGGCGATGGGCCGAGCGCTCACGATCGTTGCCGATCAACTCAAGATTCCGCCGATGACCGATCGCGCTTTGCCGCCGGTGCTGGTCCTGATCTCCGACGGTCAACCGACTGACGATTTCGCCGCCGGGTTGCAGGCTTTGATGAACGAGCCGTGGGGCCGCAAAGCCGTTCGCATCGCGATCGCGATCGGCGAAGACGCCGATCAGGAAGTGTTGAAGAGATTCATCGCGAACCCGGAGCTCCGGCCTCTTCAGGCCAATAACCCGGAAGCATTGACGAAATACATTCGCTGGGTGTCGACCGCGGTGCTCAAGTCTGCATCGTCGCCGGCCAGCCAGAGCGCAGACTCTTCACCCGGCCTCAACGTTCCGATTCCCGTGATTCCTGACACCGGAACAGGCGCCGCAGACGACGTTTGGTAATCCGCGTTCAAAGAATGCCGCAAGTAATGGCGATAGCGTGGCAAGTTGTGGGTCAGACGGTCCAAGGCGCTGCGCATGAACGCAACGGTCTGCCGAATCAGGACGCAATCTGTTGGTTGCCGGCATCAGGCCGCGGCTCGTCGGCGGTTCTCGCAGTTGCCGATGGACACGGCAGTCCGCGATATCCGCGCAGTCACACCGGCGCGCGTCTCGCCGTCGAGACTGCGGTTCGTTTGATCGACGACTTTATTGGCAGCCAATCGGACGTCGACAACTTGTCATTAATAAAGGACGCGACGCAGGAATGGCTGCCGCGCGCGCTGGTTCGCAACTGGGCCGAAGCGGTCGCCGCGGATTTGCAGACCGAACCGTTGTCCGAAACCGAACTGTTCCTGCTCGGCACCGGATCTTCGCGCGAGTTGTCGATCGCATACGGCGCGACTCTGATCGTAACAGCAGTCACCGAGCGATTTATTTTGTATCTGCAACTCGGCGACGGAGACATTCTTTGTGTGAGTCAGAGCGGCGAAGTGACTCGCCCATTGTCAAAAGACGATCGGCTGTTTGGCAACGAGACCACTTCCCTTTGCGCGAACGAAGCGTGGCGCGACTTTCGTGTACAGTTTCAGCCGCTGACGCAGTCGCCTCCCGCTCTCGTTCTGCTTTCGACCGACGGTTATCCGAACTCATTTCGCGACGAGTCGGGTTTTCTCCAAGTCGGGTCTGACATCCTGGACCTGGTCCAGGAAAACGGCCTCGCGAGCGTGAACGATCGACTCGCCGGCTGGCTGCGTGATTCGACGCGCGCCGGCAGCGGCGACGACGTCACGTTGGGCATTCTTTGTTCGCTCGACAAGTAAATGGATCTGATCCTTCATCCCGGCCAAAAGGTGCGCCCTTCCTCGTCGCGCGGTAGCTGTGTCGTCGAGAAGTTTCTTGGCGGCGGCGGACAGGGCGAGGTCTATCAGGCGAGTCTCGACGGCAAACCGGTTGCGTTGAAGTGGTACTACCCTGCGTCAGCCACTGCCGATCAACAGAAAGCGCTCGAAACACTCGTGCGCATGGGCGCGCCGAGCGATCGATTTCTTTGGCCCACCGAGCTTGCCTCCGCTTCGACGCCCGGTTTCGGTTACATCATGCCGCTGCGCGATCGACGATTCAGAAGCATCGTCGACTTGATGAAGCGCCGCATCGAGCCGAGTTTTCGCGCGCTCGCCACCGCCGGCCTCGAGCTCTCGCACAGCTACTTGCAGCTTCACGCGAAAGGTCTTTGCTATCGCGACATCTCTTTCGGCAACGCCTTCTTCGATCCCGACACCGGCGAGATCCTGATTTGCGATAACGACAATGTCGCCGTCGACAACCAGTCGCGCAGCGCCGTGTACGGCACGCCGCGTTTCATGGCGCCGGAGATCGTCCGCGGCGAAGCCGTTCCCAGCACGCAGACGGATCTGTTTTCGCTCGCGGTGCTGTTGTTCTACATGTTCGTAATGCACCATCCGCTCGAAGGTAAAAAGGAGCTGGCGATCAAGTGTCTCGACTTGCCGGCCATGAAGAAGCTCTACGGCACCGAGCCGCTCTTCATCTTCGATCCGAATGACGACTCGAACGCGCCCGACCCGCAGTATCATCGCAACGCGCTCGCGTTCTGGAGCGTCTACCCGCGCTTCGTGCGCGACGTCTTCACCAAAGCGTTCACCGAAGGAATCACCGATCCGCAACACGGGCGCGTCCGCGAGAGCAACTGGCGCGCGGTGATGGTCCGTCTGCGCGACTCGATCGTCTATTGCACGCATTGCAACGCGGAGAACTTCTACGATGCTTCTGATCCGGAAGCTGCCGGCGACGATCGCTGCTGGTCGTGCCGGCGACAGCTCCGTCTGCCGCCGCGCGTGCGCATCGGCCGCAGCTTCATCATGCTGAATCACGACACGCTGCTCTTCGCGCATCACGTAAACGAAGAAAAGAAATACGATTTCACTCAGCCGATTGCGGCAGTGACGAAGCATCCGGCCGATCCGTCGATCTGGGGATTGAAGAACCTCTCCGTGCAAACGTGGTCCACCACCAATCAAAAAGGCGAGGTCAAGGACGTCTCTCCCGGCCGCAGCGTGACCCTGGCCGTCGGAACGAGGATCAACTTCGGCCACGCAGAGGGTGAGATCTGGTCTTGAAGCGTTTCGACGAGAGCGTGCCGCGACAACTCGGGGAGATTCTGATCAAGCACGGCCGCCCACCGCTCACCGATCCGAAACTCTGCGAAAACCTCCTGAAAGATTATTGCCCGGAATTCAAGGAAGAGATCTCGCTGCTGGTGCTGGGCGTGAAAGAACGGATCGCCAGCGACCTGCTCGTGTCGCAGGACGGGCTGCAGCGCGACCTGCTGCGCACGCTGCTCGTAAAACGATTGCGAAGAGCGCACCAGTTGAGCGAAGGCGACGCACGTTGGATCGTCGAAGCGTGGTCCACCGCGACACGCACTCTCGCAAGAAAAGGTTCTGTTACCTCGGAGCCGTCGCCAATCCCGGATTCCAATCTGCCAAATCCGTGGCCCACGCCTGGCCTCATCGGACAATGCTCGAAACCTGTCCGCGCAGTAGCGGTTTCAGGGGCGACTATGGTTTCCGGTGGCGACGATCGCGTGATCCACGTATGGCCATCCGGAACGATTCTGAAAGAATTCGACACACCGGTTTCCGCACTCGCGTTTTCACCGAACGGAGTGCTGCTCGCCGTAGCCACTGGATCACAGATCTACGTGATCGATCTGCAATCCACCGAAGCAACGTCGTTGGGCCAGGTGGGCAAACAACCAACTCTCGTCTTCTCACCCGGCGGGAAGAATCTCGCGGCTGCAAGCACAGACACGCCTTGCGAAATCCGCGTCTGGAACCTGCAAACGGGTCAAATGCGCATCTTGAAAGGTGACTGGAAAGGTCCGGCTTCGATCTCCTTCGCACCAGACGGCAACCGAATCGCCGCCGCCGGCAACGATCGAACAATCAGACTTTGGGATCTCGAGCTGGGAACGGCTCGCGTCATCGGCCGGTCAAATCGTCAGATCACTGCAGTCGCTTTTCTTCTCGATGGTAAACGGCTTGTGTCCGGGAGTTGGGACGAAACCCTGCGCGTGTGGAGCCTTCAAACAGGTGAAGCGCGAACACTCGCGGAAAACTGCTCGTGTATTTCACACGTCGCCATGTCCGCGGATGGTGAACGCATAGTTGCGTCGTCTCTTGATGGACGCATCCGTGTTTGGACCATACAGACCGGCAGATCGCGCACCATCGGTGAATGTTATGGCGTCAACGCCATCGCGTTTACCACCCGGATCGTAACGGGCAGTGACGACGGCGCCGTGCGTTTATGGGACGTGCCTCGTTAACTCACGGCGCGATCGGTGATCTCCAGACCTTTGTCGATTATCGCGAACGCCTCGCGCAGTTGCTCCTCGGTAATGCACAGCGGTGGGTTCGTGAAGAACGTGTTCCAACGCACCAACGTGTATAGCCCCTCCTGCCGGAAGAACTTCCCGAGCGCCTGCATCTCAGGCGACGCGGTGTTGAATCCCGCCATCGGTTCGCGCGTCTCGCGATTGCGCACCAGTTCGACGATGCCGAAGAGCCCGATATTACGCGTCGCACCAACCGACGGGTGACGGCTTTGTAAGTCTTCAAGCATCCCGCGCATCACGGTTCCCATGCGGCGCGCGTTCTCGATCAACTTGTCTTCTTCATAGACGGCGATCGTCGCGATCGCCGCGGCGCAAGCGAGCGGATGGCTGTTGTAAGTGAGCCCGCCGTTGAAGACGTTCGACTGAAAGTGATCGGCGATCTGGCGGCGCATGCCGACCGCGCCGAGTTGCACGTAAGCGCTCGTCAATCCCTTGGCCATGCAGATCAAATCCGGCACGACTTTCCAGTGGTCTATCGAAAACCATTCGTCGGTGCGGCCGAAACCCGCCATGACTTCGTCGGCGATCAGCAGTATGCCGTGCTTGTCGCAGAGCTTGCGCAATCCCTGCATGTAACCGTCAGGCGGAATGAGTATGCCGTTCGTGCCGACTACCGGTTCAACGATGATCGCCGCAATCGTCCTTGGGCCTTCGAGCTCGAGGATCTCTTCCGTGCGGGCCAGCACGTCTTCCGTCGTGTCCGCGCCCTTTTGAATGCCGTGATAGAAATCCGGAATGCGAATGACGCCGGGAATGCCCGGCTCCGCGGCCCACCGTCGCGGATCTCCGGTCAACGTCAACGCGCCCGCAGTGCCGCCGTGATACGACCGATAGCGCGCG
Source organism: Pyrinomonadaceae bacterium (assembly GCA_035649995.1). Classification (GTDB taxonomy): domain Bacteria; phylum Acidobacteriota; class Blastocatellia; order Pyrinomonadales; family Pyrinomonadaceae; genus PSRF01. The sequence continues at coordinate 8,555 of DASRIM010000481.1, forward strand.
GCGATCTTGTGCCGTCCGGTGAACAGGCGCGCGACGCGGATCGCATTCTCGTTCGCTTCAGCGCCGCCGTTGGTGAAGAAAAACGCGTCGATGTCGCCGGGCGTGATCTCGGCGAGTTTAGCGCTCAGACGCGCGCGGACTTCCGTCGCCATGAACGGGTTGGCGTATGCCAGCGTCTCGGCCTGCTGCTTGATGGCGTTGATGACGCGCTCGTCGCCGTGGCCGATGTTGACGCACATCAATTGACTATTGAAGTCGATGAAGCGCTTCCCGTCCGGCGTATAAAAATAGATGCCTTTTGCGCGCGCCACCGGAATCGGATCGACAGCGGATTGAACGGACCATTCGAAGAGCGTGTGCTTGCGGCAGAGTTCGACAATCTGCTCGCTAGACAAGGTATCGGTTGTGGTTGACATGTCCGTGGATGCTATCCAAATCGCTGGCGAATGACAACGGCGCAATGTATCCATAGAATTAATCGTATGATCAGTTTCGCTTATATCGTTCTGGTGTTTGTGTTGGTGCTTGCCAACGGCTTTTTCGTGGCATCGGAGTTTGCGCTGGTCGGCGTGCGGCGTTCGCGCATCGAGATGCTGGCGGCGCGCGGCAGCCGCAGCGCGAGCCGCTTGCTGGAGCTACTGAAGAATCTCAACACTTACATCTCCGCCACACAACTCGGCATCACGATGGCCTCGCTGGCACTCGGCTGGGTCGGCGAACCCGTGTTTGCGCACCTGCTCGAAGCGCCGCTCAGAGGACGCGTTTCGGATCTGACGTTGCACACGATCTCTTTTGCAGTCGCGTTCGCAATCATCACCTTCCTGCACATCGTGCTCGGCGAGCTCGCTCCGAAAACGCTCGCGCTCGAACGCGCGGAGAAAGTCGCGCTGGCCGTTTCGTGGCCCATGCAGGCGTTCTACAAAGTCTTTCGCTGGCCCATCAGGATGCTCGACTGGTCGGGAACAAAGATCGTCCGGCTCTTCGGATTACACTCGTCAGGCGAACACAGCTCGGTCTACACCGAAGACGAGCTGCGCCGGCTCGTCGACATCTCGCGCCAGAGCGGTCAACTCAAGGACGAAGAACAGCAGTTGATTCATCGCGTCTTCGAGTTTTCCGACGCCGAAGTCAGTGAAGCGATGGTGCCGCGCACGCAGGTCACGTCGCTTTCGGTCAACGCCACACTCGCCGAGGCTCGCAATGCGTTTCTCTCGACCGGATACTCTCGCCTTCCCGTATACGGCTCCGGGCCTGACGACATAATCGGCCTGCTGTTCAGAAAAGATCTCGACATGGGCCGAATGAACGACGAAGACTTCCGCGTCAAAGATTTCGTTCGTCCGGCCACGTTCATTCCGGCTGGTGTTTCCCTCGGCGAGGCTTTGCGGCGAATGCAGTCCGCGCGCGTTCACTTCGTCTTCGTCGTCGACGAACACGGCGCGATGGAAGGCATCCTGACGCTCGAAGATCTGTTGGAAGAGATCGTCGGCGAGATCAACGACGAGTTTGACGAAGAAGCCCGCGAGCAGATCAAGCGAGACGGCAAGACGTACGTGCTCGACGGAATGCTCAGTGTGCGCGACGCCAATCAGTATCTGAAACTCGATCTGCCTGAAGACGGCGGCTACACGACGCTCGCCGGCTTTCTTCTTGAACGCGCCGGACGCATTCTGCAACGCGGTGACCGCGTGCAACACGAGCACGGTGTATTCGAGATCGAACGAGTCGAGCGCCGCCGCATCACGCGCGTGAGACTAATTCCGCATTTGACGGTACTATCTGTGTTCCTGGTGTAATGCCACGTAATGCCACGTAATGCCACGTAATGATCGTCTCTCGAGAGCAGATCCAAACTAGCTATCCGCTGATACGGACCTACATCCGTCGCACGCCCGTCGTCGAAATTGACGGGTCCGACTTCGGGCTGGACTCCGTCACGCTCGTCTTCAAACTCGAACTCCTGCAACACTCCGGATCGTTCAAGGCGCGCGGCGCATTCATGAACCTGCTCAGTCGCGACGTTCCTGACGTGGGTGTTGTCGCCGCATCAGGCGGAAACCACGGCGCCGCCGTCGCCTTCGCGGCGATGAGGTTGAACCGGCGCGCGACGGTATTCGTGCCGACGGTCGCCTCGCCGGCGAAGCTCGATCGCATTCGCAGTTACGGCGCCGAGTTGGTGATCACAGGCGATCGCTACGCCGACGCACTCGAAGCGAGTCACGAATGGACGGCGCGAACCGGCGCACTTCCGATTCATGCTTATGAAAGCGTCGAGACGCTCCGCGGCCAGGGAACACTCGGTTTGGAGTTGGAAGAGCAGTCTCCGCGACTCGACTCGTTGTTGATCGCCGTCGGCGGCGGCGGATTGATCGGCGGTGTCGCAGCCTGGTACGAAAACCGGACGAAGATGGTCTCAGTCGAGCCCGAGTTGGCGCCGACGCTCAATCGCGCATTGGCGGCCGGCGAACCTGTCGATTCACCAGCCGGCGGGATCGCCGCGGACTCGCTCGCGCCGCGGCAAGTCGGCCGGATGATGTTCCCGATCGCCCAAAAATACGTGCAGGAATCAGTCCTGGTGACCGACGATCACATAATCGAAGCGCAAAAACGACTCTGGAACACCGCCCGAATCGCCACAGAACCGGGCGGCGCGGCGGCCTTCTCGGCACTCCTTTCCGGCCGCTACAAACCCGCGCCGGGCGAGCGCGTCGGCGTGGTAATCTGCGGCGCCAACACCGACGTAAATTTCTCTTGACAGAGGTACCTCAATCAATTAAATACTGTTTGTCTTTGTTATCTTCGCAAAGACACCACCCGGCGCGGTAATTCCCTACCTGCTGTTCTCGGAAGCAGAGTTCGAGTCAACAACAATCAAATATTTGAGGTGTATCTATGTCCTTCCCCTTTATCTCCGGACTGCGTTCCAACGACCTGGCCATCGACCTCGGCACCGCTAACACGCTCGTCTACGCAAAAGGACGCGGCGTCGTGCTCAGCGAACCTTCCATAGTCGCTATTAATAAGGTCACGAATACCGTCGAGGCGGTCGGTAAGGACGCAAAGGAGATGCTTGGGAGGACGCCGGGCAACATTGTCGCGATTCGGCCGATGAGGGACGGCGTCATCGCCAACTTCGAAGTCACGGAGAAGATGCTTCAGCACTTTATCCGCAAGGCGCACAACGGACGGACGTGGGTGAGCCCGCGCGTTGTGATCGGAATTCCGAGCGAGATCACGCAGGTTGAACGCCGCGCCGTTGAAGATTCGGCTTATCGCGCGAAGGCGTCGGAGGTCTACCTGGTTGAGGAAGCCGTCGCCGCGGCGATTGGTGCGGGGCTGCCGATAACGGAACCGCACGGAAACATCGTCGTCGACATCGGCGGCGGCACGACCGACATCGCCGTGATCAGTTTGGGCGGCATCGTCTATGCTCGCGCGGTTCGCACAGCCGGCGACGCGATGGACAATGCGGTGGCGGAGTACGTCAAGCGCAAGTACAACCTGCTGATTGGCGAGCGCACCGCGGAAGAAATCAAGATTCAGCTCGGCAGCGCGTTCCCGCTGGATGAACCGCTCGCGATGGAAGTTCGCGGACGCAATCTCGTCGAAGGTATTCCGCAAACGATTACGGTCACCGACGAAGAAGTGCGACAGGCGTTGGATCCCGCAGTGAGCTCGATCGTCGATGCAGTGCGAGTTGCGCTCGAGCGCACGCCACCGGAACTTTCCGCCGACATCATCGATCGCGGAGTGGTGCTCACCGGCGGCGGCGCCCTGTTGCAAAACCTCGACAAGCGGCTGCGCACCGAAACCGGCCTGCCAGTGTTCGTCGCCGATGACCCGCTGACGTCTGTCGTTCTCGGCGCCGGCAAGATGCTTTCCGACTTCGCTCTGCTCAAGCGAGTGAAGTGGGAAAACACGCTACAGTATTAATTCGAGTAACCGCGTGATCTGCGTGCGAGGGTGGACGGCGGGCATGTTCGAAACTGACGAGCAGAGAAAACGCGCAGAAGTCATCATCATGTTGCTGGCGAAGCTCTTCGTTGTCCTGGAGCTTTCGCCTGACATCTGCCCTCTGTGTCACAAGCCGCTGGTGCACGACGCCGAGTGCCCCATAGCCCTCGCCTGGTCCATGCTCAGCCCTGAACAACAGGACGACGCCCGCACCGCCATCCGCGCCCTCGCCCTCAGCATGGGCTGCGACGATTCCTTCGCCGATCCCGTCGTCCACTAATTCAATCAGAAACCTCAGTCGTCAGCCTCGGGCTGCGTTGCTGCACGCGCATCTTGTCAGAATCGATGGTCGCGCTCATCACGCGCAGCAGCACCCGCTCGTCACCTACGCGTTTTTGAAGTTGTTGCAGGTTCTTCGCGGCCTTCCGTGAGAGACGAAACCCCGTCCGGATAGACACGACTACACCGAAGAACACAGGCTGTGGATTACCGGTGTCGTCGCGGCGATCGAGAGATCGTTCGACGCGCGACTCCTGAGTATTTCTGCGGTCCCCGGCACTCCATTTCCGCCATTTCTGACGTAATGCTTCGGCGGTCCACTCGCGATTGGTCGAAGGTCTTTTAACCTCAAACACAAGGCTATCGAACGGATCGGGTATCTCGCCGCGGTCTATCCTGATCTCGACGATGATTAGCGCTCCGCTCGAGTCGATTCCCCACAGACGCGCGGCGGACCTCCGTGCATCTATGCGATAACGCAGCCAGACTATGGGCAGCGGCCAGCCGAGCAGTCGCGGCCAGTCCCACAGCCAGAACAGCGCGAATTCTTCAGATGGAGTCAGCTGCCCGCACACCACGCGTACCGTGGGAGCCGGCAACTGCACATTAATGTATCGGTTCGGCAAGTGTTTCATATATAATTGTACTCCCTGTTGTCCATACTATCTGCGGACCGCGAACCTTGTCAAGAAAAATATCCACAACTGGGAGGCGAAAGAAATGATAGACTTGGGCCTACTCGCAATTAGGAGTAGGAGGACAAACCACGGATGGACCAGCGCCGACGTCCCGCGCCCGCAAAACTGGCGAACAAGCTGCGCCAGATCAGACACGTCTTAGGTCTATCTCAATCGGAATTGGTCAGGCGCCTGGATCCCACAGAGCGAATGCACTACAGCCGCGTCTCGGAATTTGAACTCGGCCGGCGCGAGCCGTCATTGTTGACGCTCCTGGCCTATGCCCGCGTCGCCGGCGTACATCTCGAAGTTTTGGTCGACGACGACATCCCGCTTCCTAACGACCTTCCAGGCAAGGTCGTTTATCCTCATTCGACCCGTTCAGTCCGCCGATAATTTTGCCTTCTGTGTTTCGCAATTCGCTCCCTGAGCCGTATTATTCGGAGCGCATGGGATTCATGAGTAAGACAGCGGCGTTCATGGGAATGCCGGCACTGCGAAACCTCGTCTCCGACTCGATCGCGATCGACATGGGCTCGGCGACGACAGTCATCTACGTGCGCGGCCGCGGTGTCGTGCTCGACCAGCCTTCGCTCGTCGCCGTCGACAACATCACCGGCAAAGTTCTTGCGGTCGGGCAGGAAGCGCGCCAGATGTACGGACGCGAGGCCCGCGACGTTTCGGTTGTTGCTCCGTTGCTCAACGGCGTCGTCGCCGACTTCGAAAGAACGCGCGAGATGCTGGCGCATTTCGTCGGCGAGGCGCGCAGCGGCATTTCACTCTTCAGCCGCCGCGCGCTCATGAGCGTCGACCCTGTCGTTACGCACGTCGAGCGTCGCGCGCTGTTGACGGCGGCTGAACATGCACGTATCGGGCGCGTGTTGATGATGGAAGAAGGACTCGCGGCAGCGTTCGGCGCAGGTGTGAAGACGAACGACCAGAACGCATCGGCGGTTCTCGACATCGGCAGCGGGACCACGAACGTCGCGATCGTAGCCAACGGAGCCATCATCCACGGCCGCTCCGAACGAATCGGCAGCGCCGACATCAACGCCGCCATCGTCAATCACATCCGCAGACATCGCGGCCTGGCGATTGGCCCGCCATCGGCAGAACGACTCAAGCTCGAGCTTGGTTCGGCAACAGTGCCCGAGGATCTCGCCCAGGAGATGACAGTCGGCGGACGCGACGTTGTGACGGGCAGTCCGGCGGCAATCACGATCACGGCCGGAGAGATTTATCCGATCGCGCAGTACGTAGTCGGGAAACTTCTTGCAGGTCCACTGGCGACACTGGCCGAACTACCTCCGGAAGTAGCCGGCGACATTTACGATCGCGGAATCATTCTGACGGGCGGCGGCGCGCTCCTCACCGGTCTCGACGATTATCTGCGCGAACAGACGAAACTTCCCGTTCGCATCGCCGACGAGCCGCGTTACGCGATCGTGCGTGGTCTCGAACAGATGTTTGACGAACCGCTCTTGCTGCGTCGCGTGGTCCGTAGCAGCGAGCCGTTATTAGACACGGGCGGTGAGGCGTACTCGTTGTAGAGTAGCGCTGAAGACACAGTTCAATCCTTCGAGTCCGCGGAGCGGTTCTGGGCGACCGAATCCGCGGACCCGATGGCCCTGCTTCACAGGGCCACCCAAGGCCGAAGATTTTTATGTTTACGATTTGAGCCTTGACCGTTTAGGATGCTAACGGCTTCGACAATTCAGCAACGGCCAAATGCGCGGCTCAACCTACCACACTGGTGAGTAATGAGCATCGCCGTTGAGCATGGAAGGTTCCAACTCACGGCGATAACCCAAGGCAGATGCATATTACTCCCAACAGCGAGTAGATGCAAGACCCATTGCAAAACAGTTTGCCCTGGCGCCCCAAACCTCCTCGTCGCAGGAGGTCGCGCCTGATGGGCAGCCCCCGTCCCAAGCCGCTCCGGCTGGCTGAGAAGTTGCGCCAGATCCGGACCGAGCTCGGCCTTTCGCAAACCGAGCTACTCGAACGCCTCGGCCTTTCCCGCACGATGCACTACGGCAGGATCTCGGAATACGAACAAGGCAAACGCGAGCCCAACTTGATGACCCTTCTCGCCTACGCGCGCACGGCCGCCGTCCACCTCGAAGATATCGTCGCCGACGAGTTTGAACTTCCCCGCAAATTGCCCGGCAAGGTGAACTACCGCGGCATCGTTCGCAAACCTGCAACGCGGCGCAGGTAGCGTGAATCGAATTCCTGTCGGATGCCCGTGATGCGTCGCCTCTTCCGGATCTTGATGTTGTGTGTGCTCGGCGTGATCGCCGGCACGATTCTGTACGAGTCGATCATGTTCGTGCGCGTCTTCAGATTGCGCTCGCACAATCCCTCGTCAACGTCGTTGATGGACATTCGCGCCAGCGAAGCCGAAGCAAAGGGGCAGCAGGCGAAACGCGAACAGATCTGGATTCCGCTCGACAAGATCTCCACCAATCTCCAGCGCGCCGTGCTCGCCGGCGAAGACACAAACTTCCTCGCGCACCGCGGCTTCGACTACGATGCCATCCAGAAAGCCTGGGAACAGGCGCAACGAGAGACAGCGCGCGAAGCAAAAGCGCAGGGTGAAGACGACGATTGGCTGCCGAACTTTCCCGACTTCAAACGCGGCGCGTCGACAATCAGCCAGCAACTCGCAAAGAACCTCTATCTCTCTTCACAGCGATCGTGGATGCGAAAGGGACAGGAAGCGGCGTTGACCGTCATGCTCGAACGCACGTTGACGAAGCGACGCATCCTCGAGATTTATTTGAATGTGATTGAGTGGGGAGATGGTGTTTACGGCGCGGAGGCTGCGTCGCGGCGATACTTTCGCAAGCCGGCTTCGGCGTTGAGCGCGAGCGAAGCGGCATATCTTTCGGCGATGATCCCTAACCCGCGCACGGTCTTCAATCCACAAATCAACCCGCGCCGCGTCGCACGCCGCCAGCGAATCATCATGCGCGGCATGCCTTACGTGAAGTTACCCTGAAACACGGATAATCAAACCGCAAATTCTTTCGCGAGTTTCAACTCGGCTTTGCGCAGCTCGAAGCGGGCGCGGCCCAGGTTTCCGTGTGGGCCCATCGCGAGCACCACGAAGTAATCGCGGCTCAGGACGCGCATCACCAACACGGCGCTTTCCAACGAGATCACGAGCTCGCGCAAACTACCGAGCCCGGTGTCGGTTCCGGCGCGGTGCGCGCTTCGCACCAGCGACGTAAACTCCGCGGCCGCAACATCCAGGTTAGCTTCCACGCCGGCCTCGCCGAGCACTTTCTCGACGGCGATACCGTCTGTTCCCATGATGAGCGCACCGAGGCTGCCCTCGGTGCGTTCAATAATGGACTCGAGCATTTCCTTGAACATATCGGGCCTCCAATTAAGGACGTTGACCGCCCAGCGTTCCCGGACGCGCCGTCGTCGCACCGGCCGGATTGTTCGGCAACGGAGCACTTAGCAACTGCGGCTGCGTTCCGGTTCCCGGAGTCGTCGGCTGAGTTTGCGGCTGCTGCAACTGCGTCGGCGTCGGCGTATTGCTCGGCGGGTTACCAAGCGGAACAGGCTGAGGAATCGTCACTGTGCGTTGACCGTTGCTGACGGTGCCTGACGTGGGCCGGCCGTTGTAATCCGGACGATAGATGTGCGGTGTGATGAAGAACAGGATCTCCTGGTTCTGACGCGTCGTGAGTTTGCGCTTGAACAGATTGCCGAGGATCGGAAGCGACGCGAGGCCCGGCGTACGCTGCTGGGCTTCACCTTCGGTGTCAGCCAGCACGCCGCCCATGACGGTCGTTCCACCATCCGGCACCAACACTTCCGACTGCATGCGCTGCGTGTCGATACCCGGAACGCCGGCGACTGCGATGCCGGTATTGATCGTGTTGTTTTCGATCGTGACTCTCAACACGACGGTACCCGCATCGGTAATCTGCGGAGTAATCGAAAGACGCAGCGGCACGGAAACGAAGGTCGTCGTCACTACGGCGGTGCCGCTTGCGGCCTGCGTAGTTTGGACCGGAATCTGTGAGCCGCTCTCGATCTGCGCGGGGCGATTGTTCAAAGCCGTGACGCGCGGTGTCGCGACTGTCTTCGCCTGGCCACGTGATTCGGCCAACGAGATCAACATGCTGATCTGAGCCGTACCAAACAAGCCTGTGGTCAAGCCGATGACCGTGTTGGCTGCCGCGGCGGCAAGACTGTTAACGGGTTGCGTAGTTCCAGCCAAACCACCGAAAACGCTGAACGGATTCGGACCGGACGGGATGCCGGGCGTCGCGCCACCGCCACCGCCGCCACCACCGCCGCCTCCGCCTCCACCGCCACCACCCTGAGTGGCAGTGTTCGCGGGAAGAGTCGAAAAGTTTGCGAGACCGGAGCGGTTAAAGTTGGCTACACCAAGATTGAGCTGTGCGCCGAGGTCGCGGCTGAAGTTGCGCTGTGCGATGACGATGCGGGTCTCAATCTCCACTTGCGGTTCCGGTTGGTCCAGGATCGCGACCAACTGGCGAATCGCGTCGATGTTTTCCTTGACGTCGGTAATGATCAACGTATTGCTGCGGCCGTCTACTTCGATCGAACCGCGACGCGAAAGACGCCGCGAGATGATCGGCAGCAGGCCCTGATCGCCGCTGCCGCCGGTTGCGTCGCCGCCGGCGCCGCCGCTGAAACTGAGATTGGTCGCGCCGCCGGAAAATGCGCCCGTGGATCCCGCTGCCTGGGCCAACGTGCCCGAGGCGCGAGCGTAGTTGAGCCGGATGAACTCGGTCACGAGCGGTGACGCATCGAGACGCGAGTCGTTAATCACCTTTTGCGTGTCAGCCTCTTTCGCCAGCACGTCGATCGTCGCTACGCGCAGGATGTTTCCGTTGACTTCGATGCCCAGCCGATTGGCTTTCAGCACCGCGTCGAGCGCGATGTTCCAGGGAACGTCCTGGACATTCACCGTTACCGGAACAGCGGCGACTGAAGAGTCGATAACGAAGTTCACGCCGTACTGTTCGGTGATGTAATTGAGAATGTCGCGGATGTCGGCATTGACGACGTTGAGATTGATCGGCTCGCCGATGAATCCCGGTTGTCCGTACTGCCGTCCCTGCTCCGACTGTTTGTCGGCGCCGCGAGACAAGCCTACCGGAGGCGTAGGAGCCGGCGCCGCTGGACCTTGCGCAACGGGACCTTGCGGGCTCTGGGCGTTGCCTCCGCCGGTGCTTGAGATCTGGGTCGCAGCCACGATGCTTGCGCCCGCAAGGGACACAAGCAGCAGGACGAGCGTGGTCCATATGGCTGATCTAACTCGAGGCTGATAAGACATCGTTCCCTCCTTAGGGGGATTTTTCGGGGGTTTCGGAACCTCGCCGCCACGCACTACGCTCGATTGCCGGGGCAACTAAAGCGCGCGCCGCACTAACACGGCCGTTCCTGGTTTTGTCAAAAAGGGCGCCGGTGTTTCCAGCGAAAACACCCAGCGCGGGGTCAATGATCAATGGTCTGGCCGAAACCAAACCAGGAATTCTCTAAGGCTTCGCCGTTGCTACGGACGCGTTCGGCGAAGTCGTGCTCGTCGAGTTCACTGGAGCCGGCTGCCTCAGCGATTTGTACTCGACTGCTCGTTCACGACGGCCGTCGGTAAAGACTGTTTCCCGGCGGAACACCAGACGGCTGTCTTCGATCGCGACCAACTGGCCGTCGAAGAACGGTTCGCCCGGATAGATCACGTAGGAAAGTTTGATTGGAGTTGCTTCGACGATCGCGGCGTAGCCTCTCGGCGAACGAGAGATTCCGATCACCTGGATCTCGCTGAGCAACAGAGCGGTGGTGGGCTTGGGGGCGGGCATTCTGGCATTCATCGCGGCGACTTTTTGCGCCTTGTAATTGTTGATGCGTTCCTGAATCGTCGGAATGGGCGACACGTCGCGGGAAGCTTTCGCGACCGCGCGCGGCGGCTCGTATTTTCGGAACGGATCGCGGCCGCCGGAAACTGTACGCTTCACGGGTTTCTTCGGCTGGGTCTCCTGGGCCATCGCGGGCAACATGAGGCCGCCGATCAGGATCGTGGCGGCGATCATAGGGGCGAACATGACGCTTGCTAGCCGAGATGTTTTGATGTCGTGAATAATCATTATCTTTGTCACTTCCTCTAGTGCGTCTCTCGCTTGAGTGGGGCTTTACTTTGGTGGTTGAGGAACTGCGGGAGCCGGCGGCGGCACTGTTCCACCTGCTGCACCCTTTGTATTCGCGGCCGGCTGTAAACGGTCCGAAGCAACGTAGTACGCCGTCAGATCGAATCGCGCGTCGACTGTTTTGTTGAGCGACTGTTTTTCCACCTGCTTGAGCTCGAAGTTCGTGATGGAAACGATCCGCTGATAGTGAGCGAGCTGCTCGAAGAACGCCCGCAGTCCGGCGAAACCGCTGACGACGCTGACTTCGATCTTCTTGCCACTGTAGTTGTCCTGTTGCACATCCTCCTTCGGACTGAACCGGGTAAGCACCAGGCCGTTGCCGCGCGCGCGGTCCTGAATTCCCTGGAGCACCATCGTGAGCTCGCGTTGTTCCGGAAGCAGCGCCTGCAACTCCGCATACTCTTCTTCACGCGCTTTGTACGTGGCTTTGAAGTTGTTGATGTTCTGCTGGACGATCTGCGCCTGGGCGTTGCGCGGACGCAACTGCGCGATCTCGTCGTTGATGGTTTTGGTCTCGGCGCGAATTCCGCTCGTGACGAAGTAGTAAAACGCGCCGTACATCACACCGGCGATGACGAGGAACACGACCAATCGCAGGTACCATGGAAGAGCTGGGAGCTTGCCGAGTTTCATCTCTTTATCCTTCGTATCGGAGGTTTACCTTCAGGCGTGCTACTTCTTCATCGCGACCTGGTTCGCCGCCGCCGGCGCCGGAGGTTGTGATTGCTGGGTCTTCGAAGAAGCGAAGTTTGCCTTCACCGTGAACACCACCACTTCCGGTTTAACGGCATTCGCATCGTCGGCAGCAGCCGCGGGAGCAGCGCCTGACGCTTGCGCCACCTTCGCATCCTCACGCGTGGTCTCGATATTCAGGTTGCTGAACAGCCCACCCGAGAACTCGAGACTCTGCCCAAACTTCGTAACGGAATATTCGTTCGGCGACTCGCCCTTGATCGTGATCTCACCGTCCTTGTTCTCGATTGCCGTCAGATAGAGGCCCGGAACTGCATCGAACCGCGCCTTAATCTCCTGAAGCACCGCACTCGGTCCCTGTTGTGATTCGCGCAGTTTCTTGATTGCATCGATGCGCGACTGAATCTCCTGGGTCTTCTTTTCCAGTTCCTGTTGTTCCTTTTGAAACGCCAGCATCTGCGCCTGTAGTCGCTTCTGGTTTTCCAGCTCCTTCTGCGCGGCGCTATGGGCCATCTTGGTGCTCACGTTTTCATACCCGATGGCGAGCGCCAACAATCCGAACACCGTCAACGCCAGCAACAGAGTCTGGATTCGCGGGCTGGCTACTTTCTCTTCAACCGCCGCGACGCCCTGTGGCCGATCCGTAACTGACTCGAGCAGATTTATCTTGATCATGCTTCCACTCCTCTCAGCGCCAGACCGACGGCAACAGCCATCTCCGGCACTATCTCTCGCATGTAGTCCGGATCAAACTTTCGCTCGTCGACTTCGATCTGACGGAACGGATCGAAAACGTCCACCGGAATCTCAAAACGCTTCGCCAGGAAGTCGGCGAGTCCGGGCAGCTTGGAGCCGCCGCCGGCGAGCAGGATCTTCTGAATCGTCGCGTCGCCTTCCTGCGCGGTCGCGCGATAGAAGTCGACGGTCTTCTTCATCTCGAGCGCGAGCGTTTCGGAAACAGCTTCGATGATCGGCTGGATTGGTCTCGGCTCGACACCTTCCGGCAAA
>DASRIM010000482.1:0-3332 GCA_035649995.1 Pyrinomonadaceae bacterium
GACGCGACGACGCCGTCATCATCGAATGCGTCCGCAACGGATGTTTCTGTTGCCTCAAGATGCTGGCGTACTCTTCGTCGTGTTCCTCCGTGCGTCGCGCGTACACCGCCGTCGTCGCCGCGGCCATCGGCGAGTCGACGCTCACCGGCAGCACAGGGATCGCTTTCTCATCCTCCAACTCGCGGATCAGGTAAACAATCTCCTGCGTGCGTCCGACGGCAAACGCCGGTATCAGCACTGGAGCATCCCGTTCAGCAGTGTCATTGATGATGCGCGCCAGCGCGACCTTCGGATCTTCCGGATCGTGCAAACGGTCGCCGTATGTCGATTCGACGAGGAGATAGTCGCAGGCGGGCGGTGCGACAGGATCGCGAATGATCGGCTGGTCGTAGTGGCCGAGGTCGCCGGAGAAAAGCACGCGGCGTCCGCTGCCGTCAGCGCCCGCATGGTCCACCTCGAGCAGCACCAGACTCGACCCGAGAATATGTCCGGCGATACGAAAGCCCGCGCGAATTGCCGGCGCAACTTGCAGCGGCTCACCATCATTCGCTACCGGTTCGAGCAGTTCCAACGACGCATACGCGTCTTTCTCGGTGTACAAAGGCAACGCCGGGTGGTGCTTCGTCAGGTTGTGGCGATTGCGGAAGTCAGCATCTTCTTCCTGCAGCCGTCCGGAATCCGGCAGGAGTATCTTCAACAGATCCGCCGTGCCGCGCGAACAATAAACCGGACCATGAAAACCGTGTTTCACGAGCCGCGGCAGATAACCCGTGTGGTCTATGTGCGCGTGCGTGATCAGGACAGCGTTCAGCGAACGCGGATCGAAAGGCGGCTCTTGCCAGTTACGCTCGCGCAGCTCTTTGAAGCCCTGGAACAGACCGCAATCAACCAACACGCGCGAATCGCCTGATTCCACCACATACTTCGATCCGGTGACCGTCCCGACGCCGCCCCAAAATGAGATACTTGCCATTGTGCAATCCGTGTTTGTTAAGCAGCTAAGTTAACGACCTTCTCGGCCGCGTCCTGCATTCCCGTCGCGACGGTGAAGTTCAACCCCGACTCTCTGATCACGCGTTGACCTTCTTCCACGTTCGTGCCCTCGAGCCGCACGACGACCGGGACTTCGATCTTCAGATTTCGCGCCGCTTCGACAACGCCGCGCGCCACCATGTCGCAACGCACAATGCCGCCGAAGATATTGATCAGCACAGCCTTTACGTTCTCGTCAGCCAACAAAATGCGAAACGCCGCTTCGACGCGCTCCTGCGAAGCGCCGCCGCCCACGTCGAGAAAGTTCGCCGGTTCGCCGCCGGCGAGCTTGATGATGTCCATCGTCGCCATTGCGAGTCCCGCGCCGTTGACCATGCAGGCGATGTTACCGTCGAGCTTGATGTAGTTGAGATCGAACTTCGACGCTTCGATTTCGAGCGGCTCTTCTTCGTGCAGGTCGCGCAAATCGAGAAAGTCCTTGTGACGAAACAACGCGTTGTCGTCGAAGTTTACTTTCGCATCGAGCGCGATGAGACGGTTGTCTTTCGTCAACAGGAACGGATTGATCTCCATCAGCGACGCGTCCATCTGTTCGTAAGCCGAGTAGAGCGTTTGCATAAACTTCACCGCCTGGCCCACGAGCGCTGCTGGAAGACCGAGGCCAAACGCTAGTTTGCGCGCCTGAAACGACTGAAAACCGACAGCCGGATCGATAGTCTCCTTCAGTATTTTTTCCGGCGTCTTCGCCGCGACTTCTTCGATGTCCATACCGCCTGCGGCCGAAGCCATGAACACTTGCCGTCCCGAAGCTCGATCGAGCACGATGCCGAGATAGAACTCCTTGTCGATCGGTAATCCTTCCTCGATCAACAACACGCGGACTTCCCTTCCTTCCGGGCCTGTCTGGTGGGTGACGAGTTTCATTCCGAGCATCTGCCGCGCCAGTTCTGCCGCTTCGTCGGCGCTCTTCGCTAACTTCACGCCGCCGCCTTTGCCGCGGCCGCCCGCGTGAATTTGTGCTTTGACGACGACGATGTCGCCGCCCAACTCCTTCGCCGCGTGATACGCTTCTTCCGGCGAGCGCACCACAATGCCACGCGGCACGGGCACGCCGTACTTTCTTAAAAGTTCTTTTCCCTGGTACTCATGAATCTTCATACAGCCGCCTCGAACAGATTTATATTAGATTTACTCACGGAGATCGTATTGAATGGAACGGACGCGAGTGTAGCCGCGCGCCTGAGTCTATCGCAAGCGGGCAATCATGAACGGGAGTAAACAATCATGAGCGAAGTTGTTGTTACATCTCGAAGGAATTTGCAGAACGAAGTGCGCTACGGTGTCGGACAAGCGTTTACGACTGACGAGCCGCGCGTCCTTGGCGGGGACGATGCTGGGCCAGATCCGTACACGTTAATGCTGGCAGCGCTCGGTAGTTGTATTTCGATGACGGTGAACCTTTACGCGCGCCGCAAGCAGTGGCCGGTCGAAACCGTTACGGTGCGGCTTCGGCAGAACCGGATTCACACGAAAGACTGTGAGGAGTGCCGCGACGAAGAGGGTTTCATTCACCGCATCGAGCGATCGGTCACCATCACCGGCGTCCTCTCGGACGAACAGCGCGAGCGTCTCCAGGAGATCGCGCACAAGTGTCCGGTCCATAAGACGCTCACTTCGAGGATCGTCATCACGGAGATGAAAGACGCGGAAAGGCTCGAGAGCAGCGAAGCCGGCGAATTTTTCTGATGGCGCCTACTACGGTGATATAGTCCGGATAGTTTGGATCACAGTCGACTTGCCGACCGGCTCTTCGCGCAGCTTATTGATGAACTCCTTCTCGAATAACTGGCGCAACTCGTCTGCCTCGACCTTACCCGGACAGCGATTGTACATTTCGGTCAGAACTATGACGCTCTCGTTTCCCTTCTCCTGAACATTTGCCATAGCTATGTCCCCACAATCATCAAAACGAACCTGTATTGTTTCTGCGTTTTCAAACGAATCCTTCTCTCCATTATTGAGCAAGCGAGTAATTCGTTTAAGCAGTTCCTTTTTAGAAATCGGGAATTGGTATTGAGTGTTATATGAGTGTTGCTGGATAGACTGCGTAGCCGTGAAGGCGAAAACCGAGACGACGGCAATCGCGTAAACGAGCCTGCGCGGGATGTGGACCTCCGGAGAGAAATCCACATACAAATAGGCGAGCGGCAGAACGAGCAATGCCCAGAGATCGCCGTAATCGACCGTCCTCGCAATGTCAAAGAACGGCAAACTATTCCAACCGTCGATTGCGGATTGCGAATAGGTGGATTTCCAAAAGACAAACAGCAATGCGGTTG
>DASRIM010000483.1:0-2965 GCA_035649995.1 Pyrinomonadaceae bacterium
CGATCGCATCTTCCAGAACATTCCGTTCACGTTCGATCCGTCGCTGTGGCAGATCTTCGGCGCGTTGATCTCCGGCGCGGCGCTGATCATCGCCGAACCCGGCCAGCATCAGGACGCGGGTTACATCGTCAGTTCGCTGGCCCAGGAAGAGATCACGATTACCGATTTCCCGCCGTCGATGTTGCAGCACGTCGTCGAAGAGGATGGTTTTGCCGACTGTGATCGACTGCGGATCGTTTTCAGCGGCGGCGAGGCGTTGTCTCTCGAATTGCAAAATCGTTTCCTCGATCGCTCGCGATCGGATTTGTTCAACCAGTATGGACCATCAGAAGCCGCCATCGACGCTGTGTTCTGGAAGTGCGGCCGGGAAGCAGGCTACGGCGTCGTGCCAATCGGCACGCCGATAGCTAATAAACAGATCTACATCCTCGACAAGCACTTGCAACCCACGCCTGTCGGCGTACCAGGCGAGCTCTACATCGGCGGCGTCGGCCTCGCGCGTTGTTACGTGAATCAGCCGGAGATGACGGCGGAGAAGTTCGTGCCGAATCCGTTCAGCGAGATCGGCGGCGAGCGTCTTTATCGAACGGGCGACCTGGCGCGGTACCGCGCCGGCGGCGTCATCGAGTTCATGGGCCGGATCGATCACCAGGTGAAGATCCGCGGCAATCGCGTGGAGTTGGGCGAGATCGAGAGCGTGCTTGTTCAAAATCCGGCCGTGCGCGAGTGCGTCGTGGTCACGCAGGACGAAGTGGATCTCGTGGCATTCGTTGTTGCGAACGAAGACTACGAGCCGAACGAGAACGAAATACGCGCGGCGTTGCGCGAGAAACTACCCGAGTACATGGTGCCGTCGGCAGTTGTAATGATCGATCGGCTGCCGCGCACCGCGAGCGGCAAGATCGATCGACTTCTGCTGCCAGTTGTCGAGCGAGGACGCCGCGAGCAACCTGCGGACGTGTCGCAGCCGCGCACACCGATCGAAGAGGTCGTAAGCGGCATCTGGGCCGACGTGCTTGGCCTCGAGACTGTCGGCACGAACGAAGACTTCTTCGATCTGGGCGGACACTCGCTGCTGGCGACGCAGGTCATCTCGCGCGTGCGCAAAGCGTTTCCGATCGAGATCCCGTTGCGCGCGATGTTCGAGTCGAGCACGGTCGGCGGTCTCGCGAAGAAGATCGAGCAACTGCTGAAAGCGAATCACGAAACGTCCGCCGCGCCCGCTCTCGTGCCCGTGCCCCGTAGTCGCGAGGGATCGCTGCCCCTCTCGTTCGCGCAGCAACGAGTCTGGTTTCTCGAGCAGCTCTATCCAAACACGCCGACGTACAACATGCCGATCGCAGTGCGCCTGACGGGCGCGCTCGACACCGTCGCGCTGGAACGTGCGCTGAACGAGATCGTGCGCCGGCACGAAGTGCTGCGCACCAGTTTCCGTAACACGGATCGAGACCCAATACAGGTTGTCACGGACGCTCAGGTAACGTTGCTGATTCGCGATGAGCAGGAAAGCCGTGTCTCACAATTGGCGAAGGATGAAGCGCTAACGCCGTTCGATCTTTCCCACGGCCCTCTGCTGCGCGCGACGCTGCTTCGGTTGAACGAAGAAGAGCACGTGCTGTTGCTGACGACGCATCACATAGCCAGCGACGGCTGGTCCATGGGCATATTGATGAGGGAAACGGTCGCGCTTTACAACGCGTTTTCAAAAGGACAGCCGTCGCCTCTTCCGGACCTCAGAATCCAGTACGCCGACTTCGCCGCGTGGCAGCGGCAACGACTCGCCGGCGAGGCGCTGAACGCGGAGGTCGACTACTGGCGCGAGCAACTCGGCCACAACTTCCCGGTCCTGGATCTGCCGACCGACCACCCGCGCCCGCGCTTGCAATCGTTTACGGGCGGCTACGAAACACTCGTCATCGACGAAGAACTGTCAGACGCGATCAAGACGGTCAGCCGGCGCGAGGGCGTCACGCTATTCATGACGCTGCTCGCGACGTTCACCGTGCTCCTCAAGCGGCATAGTGCGCAGGACGACATTCTGATCGGAACCCCGGTCGCCAATCGCAACGAGATCGATCTCGAACCACTGATCGGCTTCTTCGTCAACACACTGGTCCTTCGCACGGATCTCTCCGGCAATCCAACTGTCCGCGATCTGCTGGCGCGCGTGCGCGAGACGTCGCTCGGCGCGTACATGCACCAGGAGCTCCCGTTCGAAGAGTTGATCAAGTCGCTGCAACCCGAACGCGACCTGAGCCGGTCACCGCTGTTCCAGGTGATGTTTACGTATCAGAACCTCACGCGCAGCGAGGTTGAGTTGCCAGGGCTGAAGCTGACGCCGTTGCCGACCGAGAGCCCTACCGCCAAGTTTGATCTGACCCTGCTGATAACGGAAACGGAAGATCGCCTGCAAGCCACGCTCGAATACAACCGCAATCTTTTTGAACCGGCCACGGCCAACAGGCTGTTGCAACGCTACGAACGACTCTTGTCGAGCGCGGTCGCGAACGTCGAGCGGCGTGTGTCTGAATTGGAGATGTTCAGCGCCGCCGAGCGTGAGCAGGTGTTGTTCGAATCGAACCAAACCGCCGTGGATTGGCGAGAAGAAAGAAGTCTGCCCGAGTTGTTCGAGGCCCAGGTGGGCCGCACGCCGTCAGCGGTCGCGCTCAGCTACGAAGGCAGGCGAATGACTTACGCGGAGCTGAACGCCCGCGCAAACCAGTTGGCCCATTTCTTAAGACAGCGCGGCGTTGGACCAGAAGTGCTGGCCGGCGTTTGCCTGGAGCGTTCGCCCGAGATGGTCGTGGCGCTGCTGGCCGTGTTGAAAGCCGGAGGCGCATACGTGCCGATCGAACCTGATTGCCCGCCGGAACGCGCCAGTTACATGCTGACCGATGCGCGAATCAAAATCGTCGTCAGCGAGAGCGCGGTGAAAGATCGATTCGATGAGTGGGACGGCGAAGTC
>DASRIM010000484.1:0-20671 GCA_035649995.1 Pyrinomonadaceae bacterium
AGTCTGCATGCCGCTCTTCACTCTCTGTAAACGCCAGAGACTCTGAATCAGCAGTCCGGCGCAGACGAGCAACACGACTGCGATCGCCAGTTCGCTGACCACGAGTATGCTGCGCATCGGGTTCCGCCGCGCGCTCTCACCAGTGCCGCGCCCGCCTTCTTTCAGCGACTCGACGAGCTCGCTCTTCGACGAATGAAATGCGGGAACGAGACCGAATATCAGTCCGGTCAGGACAGAAACGCCCAACGTGAAACCGAGCACGCGCCAATCCATGCCCACGTGCATCGCGCGCGGAATGTTTTGCTTGCCAAGCGCGATCAGCAGGTCGGACCACCAAACGGCGAGCAACAGTCCAACCGCGCCGCCGACCAGCGAAAGCAAAATACTCTCGGTCAACAACTGCCTGATGACGCGCATGCGGCTCGCGCCCAATGCGGCGCGAATCGCCATCTCCTTGTGACGGCTCGTCGCGCGCGCAAGCAGCAGGTTGGCAACATTCGCGCAGGCAATCAACAAGACGCAGGCCACAGCACCGAGCAGCACCAGCAACGCGGGACGGGCCTTGCCGACCATCGCCTCCAGGGCCGATTCAGCACGCAGACCTCTGCGCGTGTTGGTGTCGGGATACTGTTGTTCCAAACGCGCCGCGATCGTGGACAAGTCTGAGTCTACCTGCTGTTGCGTAACCCCAGGCTTGAGCCGCGCGATCGCTTGCAGGAAGTGCGCGCCGCGCTGGCCCGTGACTGGATCCTTGCCGGACGCATCGCCGGCGATAGTGGTCCAAAGTTCAACCGGATCGTTTTGAATCGGAAACTCGAACCCCGGCGGCATCACGCCGACAATCGTGAACGGGCGACTATCGAGCGTGATCGTCTGGTTCACAATGTTCGGGTCGGAATTAAACCGCTGTTGAAACAACTCGTGACTGATAATCGCGACGCGTGCGCCTTGTGACGGCTTATCTTCATCCGGCAGAAACGTGCGGCCTAACGCCGGCCGTACGCCCAGCAGCGGAAACAGGTCCGCCGTGACGACCGAGCCCTGCAATCGCGCCGGCTCACCGCGGCCGGTCATGATGTAGTCCGCGCCGTGATACGCAGCGATGTATTCGAACACGCTATTCTGCGAGCGTACGTCGAAGAAGTTCGGATATGAATGCGAACCGCGCAGGAGACCGCGATCGCGATTCGTCTCGAACACCGACATCAGCGCCTCCGAGTTCGGAAACGGCAGCGGCCGCAACAGCACTGCATTGACGACGCTGAAGATCGCAGTGTTTGCGCCGATGCCGAGTGCGAGCGCGATGGTGGCGACGATGCTGACGCTCGGCGACTTCACCAGCATGCGGAGTCCAAAACGAATGTCCTGAATTAGGTTGTTCATTATCTATTCATCCCTGAGTGCAACCATTGGATCGACACGGGCCGCGCGGCGGGCCGGCAAATAACCAGCCAGCGCCGCCACCGCGGCCAGCAACAACGTAGCCAACGCGATCGTCAGCGGATCGTTCGGCTTCAATTCGTAAAGCAACGACGCCGCCGTCTTCGTGACCGCCAACGACGCGAGCACGCCCACCACTAAGCCGACGACGACGAGCACCAGCGACTCGCGCAGCACGAGCCACAACACGCTGCCGCCGCGCGCGCCGAGCGCCATCCGAATCCCAATCTCGTTCGTGCGCCGCGCGACGCCGTACGACATCACGCCGTAAAGCCCGATGCATGCCAGCAACAACGCGAGCAAACCGAAGAACGCCGCCAAACGCGCAACGAGTTTCTGCTGGACCAACGAGCGGCCGATGTGTTCGGACAGAGTCACGACGTCGTCGATCGGCAGATTGCGATTCACTTGCCTCACCGTTTGACGGATCTGCGGCACCACAGCGCCCGCCGATCCGTTGAAGCGCACGACAAGATTGCCAAGTGCCCCTGGGGATTGCGAATGCGGGTAAAAAGCCATCGGCGAGAACCGCTCTTTCAAAGTGCCGTACTTCGCGTCCTTCACCACGCCGATTACTTCGATCTGCTCGGTCGAGCTCGGGCCGTCGATGCCAAAGCGTTTGCCGACTGGCGAGCCGCTCGGAAAGAAACGATTGGCCATCGACTCACTGATCACCGCCACCTTCTGCGACTTCGTGGTATCTTGCGGGCCAAAGCTGCGGCCCTGGACCAGTGGTATTCCCATGGCGGTGAAGAAGTCCGGACCGACGACGTTGTTTCTGACCGTGCGAATGTTGCCTTCGAGGGAGGCTGTTTCGCTCGAGAATGCCGGACCGGTCCAGAACCCCTGGTTGAAAGTGGTGAATGCAAACGACGCCGCTTGCACGCCAGGTATTGCCTTGATCTTCTCTTCCACTTCATTCAGCAACGCCGCCAGCTTCGGATCCTCGTTTTTCAATCCCGTGGCCGACGTATCGATCTGGAAAAGCAACGCATTTTCCTGATTGAACCCGCTGGGAATGCTTTGCAGGTTGATCAACGTGCGAACAAACAGTCCCGCGCCGACCAGCAACAGCAGCGACAACGCGACTTGCGCGATCACGAACGCTTTTCCGAGTGGATTTCGGAACGCTGACGGCGTCGTGTTCTTTCCGCCTTTGAGCGAGGTGTTTGGTTCTATTCGCGAAGCACGCAGCGCGGGCGCAGTGCCGAAGACCACGGCGCACAAAACTGAAGCCGCGAACGTGAAACCGAGCACGCGCGGGTTCGGCGTAACGTCGACGGCAAGCGCCTCTGGTCCATTCGAAGCCATCAACAGCAGCAAACGGCTGCCCCACCACGAAAGACCGACTCCGATGAGCCCGCCGAAAATCGCCAGCAACGCGCTCTCAGTGAACAACTGCCGCACAAGCCGCCAGCGACCCGCGCCAACCGCCGCTCGCACGGCAAACTCTTTCGCTCGCGCAGCACCCTGGGCCAGGAGCAGGTTGGCGACGTTCGCGCTCGCGATCAGCAGCACAAGCGCCACCACGCCCATCAGGACTTTCAACGAAAGCGAGAACTGCTCGCGCAACGACGAGAGGCCGCGTGCAGCGGGCGTGAGATCGACGCGCGCGTTCTGCATCGCCTGCACTCTGCGCGGTTCAGGTTGCGGCCCGGCCCAGCTTGCCAACGTTTGCTGGAACAAAAGGTTTACGACGCCCGACGCTTGTTCCGCGGATACGCCGTCCTTCAAGCGTCCGATCAGGAAAAGCGACTGAGCTTTTTCCGACTCGCGCCCGTTCCAGTGCGCCGGCGGCATCTGTTTTTCCATTGCCAGCGGCACCCACAGGTCAGGCGCGAGGCCGACCACTGCGCCGAAGAACTCACGCGGCGCAACGCCGACGATGGTGTAACCGACGTTATCGATCGTGATCGTTTTGCCAACCGCGTTCGGGTCCTGGCCCAGTCGCCGGCTCCACAACGCGTGACTGATCACGGCGACAGGATGTGCGCCCTGAATTTGATCGTCAGCGTCGGTGATGACGCGGCCGCGTTCGGCGTTAACGCCGAGCACCGGGAAATACGTGCCGGACACGAGTTGCACCTGAAGCTGTTCGATCTCGCCGGTGGAGCCGTTTGAGTCGACAAATCCATGCACGGTCCACGGAATGCTCAACATGCCGGCGACTCCGGAAAAAACATCGCTGCGTTGCTGCACTCGCCGGTAGAACGGATACGAGAAGAGATCCCAACTCTCGTCGGGAAATCCCATCGTCATGCCCATGCTCTCGCCCTTGCCGAACAGGACCAGGCGGTCAGGCTCCTGCACCGGCAGCGATTTCAGCATCACCGCATCGAGCAAACTGAAGATCGCCGTATTCGCTCCGATGCCCAGCGCGAGCGAGAGCACGGCGATGAGCGTGAAGCCGGGTTTCTTCAGTAACATCCGTAGTCCGTAACGTAAGTCTTGCAACATAACAGCTCCGTAAACGTGTTGTTCCTTTCATTCGTATCTGAGAGCGACCAGCGGATCGACCTTCGTCGCGCGGCGAGCGGGCAGGTAGCACGCCAGCAACGCAACTGCGATCAAACCGAGCGAAACAATCGCGAGCGTGAGCGGGTTGTTTGGCGCTACGCCAAACAGCAGCGACCCGATGAATCGCGACAAAACGAACGACGCGCCGAGCCCAACCGCCACGCCGATACCGACCAGCACGACGCCGCGGATCATGATCAACCGAAACACGTCGCGGCGCTGCGCGCCAAGCGCGACGCGAATCCCGATCTCGCGCGTCCGTCGCGCGACTGAAAACGTCAACACGCCATACAACCCAAGCGCCGTCAGCAGCGTCGCGAGCACGCCGAACGCCGACGACAGCCACGTCACGAGCCGTTCCTGAATCAGCGACTGGTCTATCTCCGTGCTGAGCGTCTTGATGTTGTAGAGCGGCAGGTGCGGATCGAGCGTCTTCAATTCCGCGCGCAATGATTCGGCGACGACATTCGGATCCGTCGACGTCTTCACGTGCAGCGTCAGGTTCGTCAACTGCTTCTGCTGCGTCGTCGGCATGTAGAAGTGACGTCGGACGGTGCGCCGCAGGTCGACGTACTGGACGTCTTTGACGACACCGACGATCGTCATGTCCGGCACTTCGTCAATGCCGATTCGTTTGCCGAGCACGTCGGTCGTGCCGAAGAAGTGACGGGCCATCTTCTCGTTGACGATGACGACTTTCGGGCTGCCGAGCCGGTCGTGTTCGTTGAAGTCGCGCCCGCTCAACAGCGGTATTCCCAGCGACTTGAAGTAGTCGCTGGAAATGACGTGCATGTCACTGGAGGTTCGTTCACCTTCGCGCGGCGTGTAACCTTCGACGACGACCCTGAGCTGGTCCCAACCACCGGAGATCGGCGTGTCGGAGGCGAGGCTTGCCGAAGTGACTCCCGGCAGAGCGCGCGTCTTGAGCAGCAAATCGTTATAAAAATTCATCGACCGCTCGGGCGAGTAGCCGTTCAGCGCCGGGTTCACACTCGCGAACAAAACGTTTTCTTTGTCGAAGCCGGTGTCGACGGCGCGCAGGTTTTGCAGCGTTTTCAACATCAGCGCCGCGCTCACCAGCAGCGGCAGCGACAGCGCCACCTGCGTCAGAATCAAGCCGCTGCGAAAACTGAAAAGTCTTCCCCCGGAAGTGAAGGCGCGCGATTCGAAACGAAAGCCCGATCCAAACGCTTGCCGCGCAGCTTGAATCGCCGGCGCGAGACTGAAAGCAAGTCCAAGCACGATCGCGAGACCGAGAATGAACGCGTAGAGACGCCAGTCGCTCGCCGTGCTGAGGTTCGCTTTGAAGTCGTCGGGAACGAACGCCATCATTCCGGCCTTGATCCAAAGCGCGATGACGACGCCCAGTATGCCGCCCATGATCGACAGCACGACGCCTTCAGTTAACCACTGCCGCAGCAGACGCAATCGTCCCGCGCCGAGCGCGAGACGCACGGCGTTTTCCGGCGCGCGCACAGTCGCTCGCGCCATCATCAGGTTCGCGAGGTTCGCGCACAGAATCAGCAGCACCGTGCCGGTTGCACCCAACAACAGCAACAGCGACGTTCGCATCTCGACCTGCAAGTGACGCAATCCCTGATCGCCCGGCATCAACGCAATGCGGCCGGCAAGAAACCGCTCGCGATCAAACGTCGAAACGGCTGGCGGAAGCTCCTGCGCTTCACCCTCGCGAATCTGCCGGTACAAAACCTCGAGCGACGCCTGCGCCTGCTCCTGCGAAACGCCGGGCTTGAGCCGCGCCATGACGCTGAGCCACTGATGCCGCCGGCTGGTCAGGCGAGTCGGCGGCAGCGGATTGAAAACCGGCGTCATCATCATCGGCACACGAATGTCAGGGCTGCCGGCGAGCGTGATGCCGTAGAACGACGGCGGCGTGACGCCGAGCACCGTCAACGGATGTTCGTTGACGAGGATCGTCTTGCCGATGATGCTCGGATCTTTTTGGAAGCGCCGGTCCCAAAAGTCGTAACTGAGAACGACGACCGGATGCGCGCCCGGAATGCGATCGTCCTCCTGGTTGAAGAGCCTTCCCGCCCATGGCCGCACGCCGAGCACGTCGAAAAAGTTTCCGCTGACGAGCTCGCCGCGAACGCGTTCAGTTTGATCGGCGTAACTGACGTTCATTTGCGCGTTGCCGCGCGTGATGACGCCCGAGAAGACCTCGTTGCGATCGCGCAGGTCCTTGTACATCGCGTAGGAGAACGAGCTGTGGATGTCCGGGCCGTCCTTCGGGTCATACGCGGAGAGCACGACGAGCCGATCGGGATCCGGGACCGGCAGGCTTTGCAGCAACACGCGGTCGGTGAGCGAAAACATCGCGGCGTTTGCGCCGATGCCGAGGGCCAGCGTGAGCACGACCACGAACGTGAAGCCCGGGTTCTTCGCCAGCAGACGCAGCGCGTAGCGGACGTCCTGAAGGATCTGTGTCATCAGTGATCTCATCATTCGTACCTCAATGCCACGAGCGGATCGACTTTCGTCGCTCGCCGCGCGGGGATGTAACAAGCGAGAAACGCGATCACACCCAACACCACGGGAACGCCGGCGAACGTCAGCGGATCGGTCGCGGTCACGCCGAAAAGCATCTCCGACATCACTCGCGTCACCGCGAACGCGATTGCCACTCCCACCACGAGCCCGATCAGCGTCAACGCCATTCCCTGATTGATGACGAGCCTGAGCACGTCTCCAGGCTGCGCGCCGAGCGCCATGCGCACGCCGATCTCATGCGTGCGTTGGACCACGGCGTAGGAAATGACGCCGTAGAGCCCGACGCACGCGAGCACCAGCGCCAGCGTCGCAAACAGCGCGAGCAACAGCGTCTGGAAGCGCTCGCGTGAGACTGCCGCGCCGGCAACCTGCTCCATCGTCCTGACGTTCGATACCGGCTGGTCCTTGTCGACGGTCCATACTGCCTGGCGCACATCGCCGGCCACCTGCTGCGGATCGCCGGTCGTGCGCACCACGAGATCGCGAGGCGCGACGAATCCTCTCCGCTCCTGCGCGTAGGGCACGTACAGTTCGAATTTCTGTTGCTGATTGAATCCCTCCTGCCGCACGTCGCCCACGACGCCGGCTACCATGGCCCAGGGATTGGGCGAATCCGGTGGCCCGATCTTGAGCCGTTTGCCAATCGGATCTTCACCGGGCCAGAAATGTTCTGCGAGCCGGCGGTTTACGACGACGACCGGCGGCGCATCCGCGACGTCGCGCGAATCGAAAAAGCGTCCGCGTTGTAAGGGAATGCCCATCGCGCGGAAGTAGTCAGGGCTGACGACTCGATAAAGCGCGAGCGGAAGGTCCATGTCGCCGGGCGCGGCGCGGCCTTCGATACTGAAGCTGAAATTCATCCCGCTGAATGACAGCGGCAGAAACGAGATCATTCCCGCCGAGTCGACGCCGGGCAGTTCATCCACGCGGCGCAGCAGCTCGTCGTAAAAAGCACGCCGCTGTTCCGGTTTCGAGTATTTCGAGCCCGGCAGCGCCACGCGCATCGTTAGCAGGTTGTCAGTTCTGAAGCCGGGTTCGACCTGCCGCAGACGTTGAAAACTCCGGATCAGCAGGCCGGCGCCAACCAGCAGGACCACCGCGAGTGCAACTTCCGCGACGACCAGCACGCGGCGCGCGAAACGTCCTGACACTCCGCCGGCCGCGTCCCTGCCCGACTCGCTCAACGTGTCGCCGGGATTGGAACGCGACGCCTGAAACGCCGGCACCGCGCCAAACACCACCGCTGTCAACACCGTCACGCCGAGCGTGAAGACGAACACACGCGCATCAACCGTAACGCTCTGTAGTTTCGAAAGACTCTGCGGCGCGAGTTTCGACAGCCACTGCACGCCCCAAACCGCACCCAACACGCCGAGCACCCCACCGGCGCCGGCGAGCAAGAGGCTCTCGACGAGCAGTTGTCGAATGATCGCGAGGCGTCTCGCGCCGAGTGCGACGCGAATCGCGATCTCGCGTTTTCTTGTCGTCGCCTGGGCCAACAGCAGGTTCGCGACGTTGGCGCACGCGATCAACAGCACGAGCGCGACCGCGGCGAAGAGGATCAGGAGCGGCGTGCGAAGATTGCCGACGTAGTCTTCGTGAAACGAATTGACGACGAAACCGAGTCCATCGTTCGTGCGCGGATACTCGCTCGCGAGACGGGACGCGATCGCCTCGACTTCGGCGTTGGCCTGTTCGACAGTCGCTCCGGGTTTGAGCCGCGCCATCACGCGCAGGTAGTGATCGCCGCGGCCGCTTGCCTCCTCCGGCTCCATGGCCCACGGCGTCCACAACTCGCTCTCGCGCAGCGGAAAAAAGAAGTCCAGCGGCATCACGCCGACGACCGTGTACGGCTCGGCGTTGAGCATGACGCTGCGGCCGAGGATCGAACGATCGGAATTGAAGCGTCGCCGCCACAACGCGTCGCTCAACACGACGACGTGGTGTTGGCCCACGCGATCTTCGTCCGGCGAGAACGTTCGTCCCAATGCCGGCTCGACACCCAACAACTTGAAGACGTTTGCCGTGACGAGTACGCCGTCGATGCGTTCGGGTTCGCCTTCGCCGGTGAGATTTACGCTTAAGTCGCCGAACGCGCCCGCGCCCTCGAAGGTCTGGCTTTGATTGCGCAGGTCGAAATAGTTGGCGGGCGCCATCTCGTTCGTACCAGCGGAGTCGCGCAGGCCGTGCTCCCAGATCGAGACGACGCGCTCCGGGTCCTTCATCGGCAGCGGGCGCAACAACACGGAATCGACCACGCTGAAGATCGCCGTGTTGACGCCGATGCCGAGCGCCAGCGTAATCAAGGCCATCGCGGTAAAGGCGGGGTTCTTGATCAGAACGCGAAGCGAATAGCGCAGGTCGTTCATCATCACTCGTACCTCAATGCCACGAGCGGATCGACTTTCGTCGCGCGCCGCGCCGGCAGCAGACATGCCAACAGCGCCACCAGCGTCAGACCAAGCGGGATCGCGATGAACGTCACCGGATCGCGCGCTTCGATGCCAAACAACATGCTCGTCAACGTCTCGACGTACTTCGTCAGCACAAACGCAGCGCCGACACCCACCGCCACGCCAACCACGGTCAACGTCATTCCCTGACGCAGCACCATGCGCAACACCCTCGCGCGGTTCGCCCCCAGCGCCATGCGAATTCCGATCTCGTGCGTGCGCTGCGAGACTGAATAGGCGAGAACTCCGTACAACCCAATCGCGGCGAGCAGTTGCGCGATCAGTCCAAAGAACGACAGCAGCTTCGCGAACAACCGTTCCATCGACAGCGTTTCGTTTGCTTGTTCCAGTTGCGTCCTGATGTTGCTGATCGGCAGGTTGCTGTCCACCTGGCGCACTGCCTCACGAATGCCGCTTACCACGCTGAGCGGATCGCCGGTGGTGCGAACGTTGAACGTCATCGCGCCCACGCGTCGCAGCGTTTGCCGCCACGGAAGGTAGACCGTCGGTTCGACGTCCTCGCGCTGGCTCGTGTATCGCGAGTCTTCGGCCATGCCGATGACTTCGATCTCATTTGGCTTTTCGGGATCGAAACTGAATCGCTTGCCTACCGGGCTGAGATCTCCGAAGTAAACGAGGGAAAAGAGCTTGTTGACGATCGCCACCTTCGGCGCCCGCGCATCATCGTGCTCGGTGAACGTGCGGCCGGAGAGTAGCGGGACTTCCATCGTTTTGAGGAAGTTCTCCCGAATGTAGTGGAGCTTCGCGTCGCGTTCGCGCGGTTTTCCGTCTGGTCCAAGATCGTTTGGGATGTAGACGGAATCCGTCGTGGAGCTCCACGCGAGCAGCGGATGCCTCGAGAAGGTCACGGCCTGCACGCCCGGCGCCGCTTCGAGACGAGCGAACATCTGCTGATACAAATCGACGAGCCGGTCTTCCTTGTAACCGATAAGGCTCGGGTCGACGTTGAACAGCAGCAGGTTGTTAGCGTTGAAACCGGGTTCGACGTTCTTCAGGTTGCGCAGCGACTTCACCAGCAGCAGCGCACCGATCAGCAGCAGCACCGACACCGACACCTGGACCACCACCAGCGACTTGCTCAACCACGATCGCGCCGAGGCGCTCGAACCGCGTCCGCTGTCCTTCAGCGCGGGCGTGAGGTCAACCCTGGTGGCCCGCATCGCCGGCACGAGCCCGAAGATGATGCCCGTCAACAGCGAGAGCCCTAAAGTGAAACCCAACACTCGCAGATCGAACTCCGGCGTCAGCGCGCTCATCTGCCTGCCGCCCCACTCCGTCGTCACCAAAAGTCCGTCTTTGATCCAGAGAGCAAACAGAACACCGAGCGCGCCGCCGGCAACCGCCAGCAGGATACTTTCGGTCAGCAACTGCCGCACTAACCGGCCGCGACTCGCACCCAACGCGAGACGCACCGCGAGCTCTCGACGACGCGACGAGGCACGGACCAGCAGCAGGTTCGCGACATTCGCGCACGCGATCAGCAACACGAGGCCGACAACGCCGAACAACAAACGAAACGGTTCCCTGAAGTGCCTGCGCCAGTTCATCTCGCCCTGGCTGCCGGAGTCGACGCCAAGCCGCGGCAAGTCTTTCAGGTCGAGCGTGCGCAGCGGCGTCTGTGCTCTCAACTGGCGCGCTGCGCGGTGTTCGAGCACGGACTGTTGAAATGGACCAGCCAGCGCCGTCTGTGCTTCTTCGAGGGTAGCGCCGGGTTTGAGCCGGCCCATCAAACGCAGCCACCAGATGCCTGCGCCGCGCATCATGCTCGTTTCGCCCGAAATCTGCGGCTCCCAGGAGATCGGGATGGCCACGTCCATCGTCGAGCCAACGTCCATCGTCCCGTTGAAGTCGGGCGGCGTAACGCCCGCGATCGTGAACGCGACGTTGTTGATGTTGATCTGTTTGCCGATGACCGACGGATCACCGTTGAAACGTTTGGTCCAGAAGCGATGACTCAGAACGGCGACTGGAGCGGAAGACGCGTAATCGTCGGCATCGGTGATCGTGCGGCCAAGAATCGCCGGCACGCCAAGGGCCGAATAGTAGTTACCGGAAACCACCTGACCGCTGACTACTTCAGCCTGGCCGCCGGCGTTGACGTTCATATCGACGGAGGCGAACGCGAAAACGTCGGAAAGCGGACCCGGTTCCTGACGGAAGCGCGTGTAGGTTTGCAGCGGAAACGACGTGCCGACCGTCATCCCCGTTGCTTTATCCAGACGATTGCTGCCGTTGAACCCGCCGGTACCGAATTTCTCGCCGTTCCAGCTCGCTTTCAACAACACGAGGCGATCGGGCTCGTTGACCGGCAGCTTCTTGAGCAACACAGCGTCGACGACGCTGAACAACGCCGTATTCGCGCCCACGCCGATCGCGATCGTCAACACGGCGACCAACGTGAACCCGGGATTCTTCACGAGCACCTGTAGTCCGTAACGTAAGTCCTGGAACACTTTTGTTGTCCTCAGTTTTATTCGTTTCTGAGTGCGACGAGCGGATCGACCTTCGTCGCGCGACGCGCCGGGATGTAACAAGCCAGCAACGCAACCAACATCAACAACACGGCGATGATCGCAAACGTCACCGGGTCGGTTGCGCCAACGCCGTAAAGCAAAGTCCGCATCAACCGCGTCAAGCCAAACGCCGCGACCAACCCGAGCGCCACTCCCGCCAGCGTCATCTTCATTCCATGGCCCAGCACGAGACTCATGATCTGACGCCGCGAGGCGCCGAGCGCGACGCGAATGCCGATCTCGTGAGTACGTTGGCCCACGAGATACGAGATGACGCCGTAGATCCCGAGACTCGCAAGCAACAGCGCGGCCGCCGCGAACGCGCCGAGCACGATCATCGCGAACCGGCGCTGGGCCAACGACTCGGCGATCACTTCATTCATCGTTTGCGCGTCGGCGATGACGTTCTGCTGGTTTTGCCCTTGCACCACGTCGCGGATCGAAGTGAAGAACGACGGTCCAATCCCGCTGCCGGCGCGCACCACCACGGACGCACCGTCAACTCCCTGGATCTGACCATCGGATGCTCCGCGAAACGGCAGGTACATCTGCGCCTGAAGCTCGTTCTGATCGCGGTCGAGCCCCCACTGCTTAACGTGTCCGACGACGCCGACGATTTCGTATGGCCCACGATCGTCGTCGAGGTGGAGCCGTTTACCGATCGCCGCGTCTTCGTTACCGAATCGCTGCTGGGCCAACATCTCGTCGACGACCATCACGGCTACTGCGCGTTCATCGTCGTCGTCGGTGAAAAAGCGGCCTTTCTTCAATTCAATCTGCATCGTCCGCAAGTAACCCGGCTCGACGACGTAGAACAACGCCATGTGCATTTCGTTCGCGTTTTCCGGCTTTGGCTGGCCGTCGATCCAGAAGTAGCGATCGTTCTGGTTGACCATCGGCGTGGCGCCCGCGAGAAGCGACGCGGCGGTCACACCGGGCATCTCGTTCAGCCTGTTGCTGAGGTCACGCACGTACGACCGGCTGGCATCCGCGGTTGCGCTGCGCATTGACGGAGGGAAAGTGACGGAGAAGGTCACCACACCATCAGGGTTGAACCCGGGGCTGACATTCCAAAGCGCGTTCAAACTACGAATCAACAAGCCGGCGCTGATCAACAGGACCAGGGCCATCGCCATTTCCGCGATCACAAAGAGTCCCTGCACACGCGCGCGTGACGGGCTGGTGCGGCTTCCTTCCTTGAGCGCTTCGTTCAATCGTGCGTGCGAGGTCTTCAACGCGGGAGCAACGCCCGCGATAACTCCCGTAAGCACCGAGAGTCCGAGCGTGAACAACAGCACGCGCCAATCGAGCGTGATCTCTTCCTGACGCGGCAACGCGGTAGGCAATGCCTTGATCGCGGAGGTCGTGGCCCAGGCCGCGATTAACAGGCCGACAGCGCCGCCGGCGAGAGCGAGCAGTGTGCTCTCGACTAACGATTGGCGTAACAATTGCCGGCGGCCGGCGCCCAACGCGGCGCGGATCGCGAACTCGCGTGTCCTGTCAGTCGATCGGGCCAGCATCAGATTGCTCACGTTCACGCAGGCGATGAGTAGCACCAGTCCCACGGCGGCAAACAGCATCAGCAAAGTCGGTTGGACATTGCCGACCAACCGCTCTTTCATGGAAAAGACGCGCGAGCCGTGCCCTTTGTTATTTGCCGGATACGCCTCGGCGAGTGCCGCCATGATTCGATTCAAATCGGCGTTTGCCTGCTCGACCGTGACTCCGGGTTTCAAACGGCCGACGCCGTGGAGGCCCAGCGCGGAGCCACGGTTTTTCAACATCGGAACGTTCCACGCGCCAAGCGGCACAAAAACGTCGGTAACACTTTCTCTCGACGTGCCGGGCGTGATGCCGATAACTCTGTAACTGCGATCGTCGAGCGTGATGCTCTTGCCGACGAGGTCGGCCGCGGAGTTGAACTTTCTGCTCCACAAACGCTCGCTGATGATCGTGACGGGATCGGCGCCCTGTCGATCGTCTTCGACTGTGAAGTTGCGCCCATGTGTGGGCTGGATGCCGTAGACGGTGAAGAAGTCGGCCGTCACCATGCGCGCCCTTACTCTCTCCGCATCTCCCACGCCGATCAACGTAAAGCCGGCGCTGCGGGAGACGGCCATCGTCGAGAACGTCTGGTTCTCTCGTTGCAAATCGACGAAGTTGAGATACGGAATGGCGCCCGTGTCGAAGTTGGGTTTGCTTTGATGGAACGTAACCAACTGATCCGGATTTGGATACGGCAGCGGGTTGAGCAGAACGCCTTTGACTACTGAAAAGATCGCGGCGTTTGCGCCGATGCCCAAAGCGAGCGTGAGCACTACGACGACCGTGAAGCCGGGTTTCTTCAGCAACATGCGTAATCCGTAGCGTACGTCTTGAAGCATTTCTGTCTCCTCTCACTCGTATCTGAGAGCGACGAGCGGATCGACCTTCGTCGCGCGCCGCGCCGGCAAGTAACACGCAAGCAACGCCACGACGAACAACGTTCCGGTCACGATCGCAAATGTAGAAAAATCCGTGGTCCTCACTTCGTAAAGCAGCGTCGCCAACAACCGCATCAGCCCCAACGCAGCGACGACGCCGATCGCGACGCCCGCGAGCGCGAGCACGAGCCCCTGCTTCAACACCATCTTGAGAATGTCGGATGGTCCAGCGCCGAGCGCCATGCGGATGCCGATGTAATGGATCTGCTGACTGACCGAGTAAGAAACGACACCGTAAATCCCGATCGACGCCAGTAACAGCGCAACGCCCGCGAAGATGCCGATCATCAACGCCGGAAAGCGCCGCATGAACGACGCCGGCGTCTGCGCGATCATCCCGTCCATCGTGTTGACGTTCAGAATCGCAGCATCAGGCTCGAGCGCGCGAACCTCGCTGCGCACTGTCGCGGCGAGCGACTCCGGATCGGTCGTGGTGCGGACGACGAGGTTCGCACCGTTTCCGCCGGTCTGGCGATACGGGTAATAGAGCACCGGACGGATCGCTTCATCGAGACCAGTGATCTTCACGTCGCCCACGACGCCGACGATGGTTATCGGATCGACTTGAACCGACGGGTATCGCAAACGCATTCCCACCGGATCGCGTCCGGGAAATAAACGATCGGCGATCGTCTTGCCGATGATCACGACGCCGGGCGCATTCGCGCGATCGCGTTCGTCAAAAAACCGGCCCGCAATCAAAGGCACGCCGATCGTTTTGAAGTAGTGATCGTTCACGACGCGGGTGTTTGCTTCCGTTTCCTTGCCTGGCTCCGGAACGGGATCGCCGTCGATATAGAAGCGCGTCGTGTTGCCGCCGTTCAGCGGAAGGATGTCAACGGTGCCGGCGCCTTCAACGCCGGGCAGCGACTGCACGCGTTCCTGAAGCTGGCTGTTGAAGTTGACCCGCTGATTGACGTCCGTGTACTTCGACGGCGGCAGCACGACCGTCATCGTCAACAGGTTTTCCGTTTTGAATCCGACGTCGGTCTGCAACAACCGCAGCAGGCTCTTCATCATCAATCCCGCGCCGACCAGCAACACGACCGCGAGCGCAATCTCGCTGATAACCATCGCGCTACGCAAACGAGTGCCGGCGCCGGCTGACGTTTGCCGCCCGCCTTCCTTGAGAACTTCGTTGAGATCGAGTCGCGAAGATTGCAGGGCGGGCGCGAGACCGAAGATCAGCCCGGTCAACAGCGACAGACCAAACGAGAACGCGAGAATGTTGAGGTCGATTTGCAGCGACCTGAGAAACGGCAGTGCGTTGAGTTGGTTCGGCGGCAGCGTCGCGACGAGCCCGGGCACGCCCCAGTAAGCGATGACCACGCCAACAGCTCCGCCCGCCAGCGAAAGCAGCAGCGATTCGGTCAGCAGTTGGCGAACGACACGCCAACGGCTCGCGCCCAACGCCGCGCGAATGCCAACCTCTTTCTGCCGCGACAACGCGCGCGTCAAAAGAAGACTCGCAACGTTCGCGCAGGCGATCAGCAGCACGAATCCCACGGCCGCGAGCAGGACCAACAGTATCGGCCTGACTGTGCCGACGATCTCTTCCTGCAATGGGACCAGCCGCGCCTTCGTGCCTGCGTGCGAATCGTAGAACTGTTGTTCGATGCGCCCGGCGATGATGTCGAGCTCCGCCTGCGCCTGCTCCGGCGTCACTCCGTCTTTGAGCCGGCCGATGAGGTTCGTGCCGTGCATGTAGCGGCGCGTGAGTTGGTTCTGCGTGGGTTGATAAGGGACGAAGAGGTCCGCGTTTCGCAGCGCAAACTGAAAGGTCGCCGGCAACACGCCGACGATAGTGTGACTCTCATCGTTGATCGTTACGCTCTGGCCGATGACGTTCGAATTGCCGCCAAACCTTCGCTGCCACAAACCGTAAGTCAGGACAGTGACTTTCGGCGTGCCGGGCGTGTCTTCACCGGCTTGAAACGTGCGGCCAAGGATCGGGTCGACGCCGAGCACTGAAAAGAAGTTTGCGGTGACGCGCGGCGCGGGGATACTTTCCGGTTCGCCCATTCCGCTCAGGATCGCGCCGCCGCCCGTGTAAGCCGCGAGACCATCGAAGACGTTGTTCTTCTGGTAATCCTGGTAGTCGGGATACGACATTTCACGTTTGGCGAACTCCCGTTGCGGCGGGCGCTCCCACAAGTGATACAGCCGATCCGGTTGCTTGTAAGGCAATCCGCGGAGCAGCGCGGCGTTGACCACGGTGAAAATCGTTGTGCTTGCGCCGATGCCGATAGCAAGCGTCGCGATCGCGATGAGCGAAAAACCCGGCCGCTTCAAAAGCGTGCGAACCCCGTAACGCAGGTCCTGGATTAACTTGTTCATTTACTCGTACCTCAGAGCTTCCAATGGATCTACTTTTGTCGCGCGCCGTGCCGGCAGCAAACATGCGATCAGCGCAACGGCGATCAGCACGGCTGAAACGACCACGAACGTCAGCGTGTCGGTTGGCGTGACGCCGAAGAGCAGCGTCGCGAGAAAACGCGTGAGCGCCAGCGCGCCGCCAACGCCGATCACGATTCCGGCCAGCACCAACGTCATTCCGTTTCTCAAAACCATCCTCAGCACGTCGGCGGCGCGCGCGCCGAGCGCCATGCGAATGCCGATCTCACGCGTTCGCTGGCTCACCGAGTAGGAGATGATTCCGTAGACGCCGACTACGGCCAGCACCATCGCGAGCAACGCGAAACCGGAAAACAAAAACATCAGCGAACGCGAGGCGGCGATCGTTTCGATTACGCGCTGGTCCAACGTCTTGACGTTGAAAATCGGTTGGTTCTTGTCGATCGCCAGCACTTCGCTGCGCAACGCTCGCGTTAGCTCCGCGGGATTGCCGCCGTTGGTACGCAGAAACAGCGTCATTCCGTTCGTCGGCATCTGGCTGAATGGCAGGTACATTTCGGGTGTGACGTCAGCCGTGATGCTCTCCTGTTTCACGTCTCCGACGACGCCGACGATCGTCCGGCAAAGCTCCTTTTCACAACCGAAACCGACTCGCTTCCCGATCGCGTCGCCGTTCGGGAAGTATCGACGCGCGAAAGCCTGGTTGACGATCGCGACCTTCGCGCCGTCTGCCTTGTCGCTGTCGTCGTACACGCGGCCGCTGAGCAGCGGGATCTTCAACGTTCGAAAATAGTCATTCGACACGCCGCCGATTCCGATTGGCGCGTCTTTGTCTCGATCCGGCGGCGGATTGCCCTCGATTTCGGTGAACGCGATGATTCCGAAGCCCGAAAGCGGCGTGTGAGTGATCGCACCTGACGACGTAACGCCGGGAAGTGACTTAAGGCGCTCGAATAGTTGTTGATAGAACGAAGTGGTTTGCGGCTCGGCGCGATAGACGGACCGTGGAAGATTGACGCGCGCGGTCAACACGTTCTCGCGATCGAACCCGAGATCTATAGCAGTCAGTTGCGCGAAACTTCTGACGAGCAATCCGGCGCCGAGAAGCAGTATCAACGCGAGGGCGAGCTCGGTCACCACCAGCCAACCGCGCATGCTGCGCAATCCGAAATTCATGAGATTGCGCGCGCCGCTGTCGCGCAGCACACGCAGCAGATCGGGCCGCGAACCAGTCAGCGCCGGAACGATTCCGAAGATGACGCCCGTCAGCAGCGACAGCGCGAGAGTGAAACCGAACACGCGCCAGTCGAGACCGATCGCGTTCAGATCGTGAACGGAACTGGCAAATCCTTCGGGAACGATCGACGCGATCGCTCGCGTTCCCCAAACCGCCAGAAGCAATCCCAGCGCGCCGCCTGCAAGACCAAGCACGAGGCTTTCGGCGAGCAGTTGTCGAATCAGTTGCCAGCGGCGCGCGCCCACTGCCGCTCGCACCGCCATCTCACGCTGCCGCGAAACCGTGCGCGACAACGTCAGGTTCGCAACGTTCGCGCACGCCAGCAGCATCACCAAACCGACCGCGCCCCACAACACGAGCAACGTGAGACGAACGCCCGTGACGAGTTGTTGATGCAGCGGAAGGATCTCGAGCGTCGAAGGCGGCGGCGTTTCTTTGAAATGCGCCGACGCCTGGGTGGAGAGCAGGCTGAGCTCGGTCTGCGCCTGTTGCGCTGACGCGCCGGGTTTCAGACGGCCGGCGACCTGGACCAGACTGAACCAGTCGCCCTGCGTTTCTCTGACCGGATCGAGCGCCAGTGGAAGCCAGATCTCGAACTC
The DNA here is from genome assembly GCA_035649995.1 of Pyrinomonadaceae bacterium. GTDB lineage: Bacteria > Acidobacteriota > Blastocatellia > Pyrinomonadales > Pyrinomonadaceae > PSRF01. Next base: position 18,130 of record DASRIM010000484.1, read on the forward strand.
ACCCGGAAAACGAAATGCGGCGGGCATGATGCCGACGACTGTGTAGTTCTTTTGGTCGAGCTGAAGAATGCTGCCGACGAGCGCTTCGTCGCGTCCATAACGGCGCTGCCAGAAAGCTTCGCTGACGATCGCGACCTGGTTGTTTCCGCGCACATCTTCTTCCGGCAGAAACGTGCGGCCACGCAGCGGCTGCACGCCGAGCGTCGTGAACAAACTCGCGGTGACCTGCGCGCACGCGATGCGTTCCGGCTCGCCTTGTCCGATCAGATTGAAGTTGTTGTCGCTGTAGGCGGCGACGTCTTCAAACGCCGTGCTCTTCTCTTTCCAGGCGAGATACTGGTAACCCGCGAGGCCCGGCATTCCACCTTCGCCGGCCCGTTTGCTGATCGAGACCAGTCGTTCGGGATCGCGAAAAGGCAACGCGCGCAGCAGTACGGTGTTGACCAAACTGAAGATCGCGGTGTTCGCGCCTATGCTGAGCCCGAGCGTGACGATCACGATCGACGCGAAGGCGGGGCTCTTTGTAAGAACACGGATTGAATAACCAATGTCTTTCATCATTCGTGCCTCAACGCTTCCAGCGGATCGACTTTCGTCGCGCGGCGCGCCGGCAGATAACAAGCCAATAGCCCGGCGGCGACGAGCACCACGGTGATGCCCACGAACGTGAGCGGGTCGGTAGCCGTCACTCCGAAAAGCAAACTCTTCAGCAATCGCATCACGCCAAACGCAGCCGCCAGTCCGATCGCGAGGCCGATGCCGATCACGGCCATTCCCTGTGCGAGGATCATTCGCAGCACGTCGCCGATCTGCGCGCCCAGCGCGAGACGAATGCCGAGCTCATGCGTTCGCTGAGTGACGGTGTAAGCAGTCACGCCATAGATCCCCGCCGCCGACAACAGCAGCGCGATCGTGCTGAACATGCCGAGCAGGAACAGGTTGAAACGCGGCTGCGTGACCGAGTCGCTGACGATGTGGTCCATCGTCTTTACTTCAGAAACAGGAACGGTCCGGTCCACTTCCGCAACTGCCTGCCGCAGCGCCGGCGCCAAACTTTCCGGTTCAACCGTCGCGCGAACTACGACCGCCATGTTTTGGAACAGGCTCTGTTTACTCGAGAAATAGAGTTCCGCGGGCGCTTCTTCGCGCAGCGCGAGACTGCGAACGTTTGCAGTGACGCCGATAATCTCGGACCACTCGGGCTGTTCGTTTGGCTCGGGATTGCCGAACGTGATTCGCTTGCCGACGGGGTCCTCTCCTGGAAAGTCGCGTTCGGCGAGCGCCTGGTTGATCATCACTTTCTGCGGAGCGTTGGTGTCGTCCTGTTGAGTAAACGCGCGGCCTTTGAGCACCGGAATGTTCATGGTGCGGAAGTAGTCTGGGCTGACGTTGCGGAAGTTGGTGGACGCCCATTGGTCGACCGGGACGATCGGACGTCCCTCGATGCGAAATCCGAAAGTTGGCCCAGGACTGAATGGCAAGACGTTGATCGCGCCTGCGCTTTCCACGCCTGGAATTGCGCGCGTCCGCTCCAGCACGCGTTCGTAAAAGTTGATCAGCGCGTCGTCGTCCGAGAACTGTGGACCAGCAGGTGAGAGCCTTGCGGTCAGTACTCGTTCCGGCGTGAAGCCGGCATCGACGGCCTGCAATCGCATGAAACTGCGAAACAGCAACCCCGCGCCTGCGAGCAGCACCACCGACAACGCGACTTCCGCGACGATCAATGCCTGTCGCAGTCGCGTGTGACGCGCGCCCGTGGTCCCACGCGACGTGTCCTTCATCGCATCGCTAACGTCGACGCGCGAGAGATGAAGGGCAGGCGCGAACCCGAAGATGAACCCTGTAAGCAACGACGCGCCCAGCGTGAAACCAAAGACGCGCCAGTCCATCCCAACTTCGTTCAAGCGCGGAAAGTTTTGCGGCAGGAGTCGCGTGATCGCGGTGATGCCGTAGCTCGACAGCAGCAAACCGAGTGCGCCCGCGGCGAGCGCTAGGATCGCGCTCTCAGTAAAAAGCTGGCGCATGACGCGCAAACGCGAAGCGCCAAGCGCAGCGCGAATCGCCATCTCCTTGCTGCGCGAAGCCGCACTCGCCAACAGAAGGTTCGCAACGTTGGCGCACGCGATCAGCAGCACCAGCATCACCGCGCCAAACAACAACCACAGCATCTTCTCTGAGTCGCCGACGAGATGTTCCTGAAGTGAGACGACGCGATTGAAACGGTTGTTGTTGCTCTCGGGATACTGCTGCCGCAAACGCGCCGTGATCGTTTCCATCTCGCTTGCGGCCTGGTCCACCGTCACACCCGGCTTCAGCGACGCAACCGCGTACAGGTAACCCATGCCGCGCCTCTCGGTCGGCTCGATACCCGGATTAACCTCGGGCGCGAGTTTCAGCGGCGGCAGCCATGCCTCGGTCTTGTTCGGATACTGAAAACCGGCGGGCGTGATGCCGATCACTGTGTACGTCGAACCATCGAGCGTGACTTGCCGGCCGACAGCTCCCGGATCGGCGGCAAACCTGCGCCGCCACAACGCATCGC
>DASRIM010000485.1:0-3585 GCA_035649995.1 Pyrinomonadaceae bacterium
GTTGACATGGCGGCAGGTTCGCCCTCGGGCAGATCGCGAGGTGGAGTGATTGGCGGTTCCAGCTCGCGATCAGGTCGAGGGCGGATGCATAGACCAGCGATGATGTTTCCGACTCCACTCAACATCGGAATAAAACCGAAGAACCATAACACCCTCACCACCGGATCGATCGCAAACGGAATCTGATCGACGATGTGCGGCGGAAGCTTCAACACCAGCGCCGCAGACAGGTAGTACAGGAAGATCGTGAGACCGGCGCCCGAGAACATTGAAACAATGCCCTTGGTGATTTTCTCTTCGCGACGCTCCTGTGGTGTTTTCTTCTTTCTCAGGCTGATGAGCGGACGCTGAGACTCGCGCGATCGTCGTCGGTGACGGTGGGGTGGTTTTTCTTCGGGCGAGACTTCGGCGAGTTCCTGGCTCATGCGGTCGAACGCGCGCGCGACTTCCTCGGTCACGTGGTCGACGTTCAGTCCCTTGACCATCTCCTTGAGTTTCGGCAAAGGACCGCGATCGCTTCTGGCAATGGCCTCGCTAAGCGTCACTGCCTTGCCGATTACTTTGAGATTAGCGCCGCAGATCCGGCAGTACTGCGTGGACTGCGACTCTGTTCCGCATTGTGGACAGTACATGGATTTTTAAACCCAAATGTCGAAACGTCCGCGAAGTCGATTTGGTTCGCTGTTTTTATTCGTAACTCAACGCTTCGACGGCATCCTGGCGCGCGGCGCGCAGTGCTGGATACAAAGCCCCGATACTGCCGCCCAGTAATCCGACGCCAAGGGCGATCAGCACCCAGCGCGGCTCGATCTCGATCGTCAGGCTCGTTGTTCGCATCACCGCTAACTGGGCCAGCAAAGCCAGCCCGACGCCCACCGCAACCCCGAGAACACTGACGATGATCGCCTCCTGCTCGATGACCCACGCTATGGATGCCTTCGACATGCCCAACGACTTCAGAATCCCGATCTGCCGCGTCCGCTCCGTAACAGTCGTGTACATCGCGAGCAGGATCACGAGCATACTGATCGCCGCCGCGACACCCACGACGACCTTGATGAAGACGTTCAACGCCGGCACTCCGCTGGCGTAAAGCTCAGGAAGATCGCGAGTGAAGACGAGTTGATCGTCAGGGAAGCGTTGCAGGATCGCAGCGGCGACCTCTTCCTGTTTCGCCGGATCCACACACGCGATCAGAATCCCCGACGCGCGACCGTCAGCGCCTTCCTGCTCCTGCATCGTCGACAACGGGATCTTGATGCGTCCGCCGCCCGGCGGCTCGTAAACGCCGACAATGACAAACGGGCGCTGGAAGAGCTCGACCGTGTCGCCTATCTTCGCCTTCCGCCGTTCCTTCCATTCGGGATCGACGATCGCCTCGTCACCCGACTCCAGTTTTCGGCCTTCACGGATCGTGATGCGCGCGATGTTGGCGTACTCGTCATAGTTGATGCCGTCGATCAATCGTTGACCGAACCCGGAATCACTCTTGTCGAGTGCTTGTCCCACCGGCGTCGCGGCCCTGACGCCGGGGACGGCCGCCAGTTCAGCAGCGTGTGCCACAGGCAGTCGAAACTCCGATGCTCCGAGCCCGATCGATCCGGAAGGACGGATCATGATCTCGGCGCCGATGTTCGATTCTCTGCGTCCGCGTTCGTGTAACACGCCGCGCGAGAGCCCCACTGTGAAAACGATAAGCAGCACGCCCACTCCGGTCCCGAGAATGCTCACGGCCGTGCGTGCAGGTCGATGAAAGATGTTTGAAAGTACGAGACTGTCCATAAGACGTTGTAACCGCGGGCTCCGATCCAAAATTCGCCGCCACGCATTCGGAAGCGTGCGCCATGTAAGCACGAGCAGCCCGGCGGAAGTCCAGGTCACGATCGCGGCTTTGCGCACCAGGGCCAACGCAAGACCCGCAGCGGGCGTGAAGCCGAGTCCTTTTTGCAGAATGACTTCCGTGCCGCCTTCGTAGACGCCGATCGTGCCGGGGACGAAAGCGAATACAGCGTTGATGACTTTCGTCAGCGACTCGATGATGTAAGCCTGGGCCACCTGCGTTTCAAAGCCCAGCATTTTAAGCGCGAGATAAACTTCGGTGACGCTGGCCACGTGCGCCAGCAGGTTGCACGCGATCATCACGAAGAACGCGCCCGGATGATGTTTGTAGAAATCGTAGACCTTCGACTCGAGATGGTGGATGTGATGGCGCCGCTTGAGAATCACCTTCGGGCTGAGCCGAAGTTGGGCCAGGCGATCGATGATCCACGTGAGCAGCATCACACGGCGCTTCGCAGCGATGGCCGCGATCAAGATCCCCGAGGCGGCGACGGCTGCGATGACGAACAGCACGAGATAGACTTCGCGTGGCAGCGGATACCGTACCAGCATAACGACCGCGCCGCTCAAGATGAAGAAGACGACTGAGAGGTTGTAAAGCAGGTTATCGACCACGAGCGCCGGCACGCCGTAGGTCAGCGGCACTCGTTTTCTCAGCAGTGCGACCTTCGTTGCTTCTCCGAGCAGTGGACCAGTGAAAGTGAGAAAACTGATTGCTTCGCCGCCGAGTCTCGCGGCAAACGCCTGCCGGAAAGTTATCCGCCGGTGTTCCGCGGGCACTGCCGCGCGCATCGAGATCGTGCGCAAAACGTGACGCAGTCCGCTAAGGCCGACGATGACGAAGAATCCGAAACCGATGCGCAGCAGCGCGTCGAAGAGCGGCTGCACGCCGACGCGATTGATCACGTAGATGAGGAGACCGAGACCTAAGAGGAACGCGAGGCCCTGGAGCCAGAAGATGTAACGGCGCGAGCTGTTGGTTGGGGAAGCGTCCGGTGCTTCGGCGAGTTCTTCTGCATCGGCAGTTTGCCAGTTGTCAGCTAACTCTTCTGTCGATTCACTCAAGGCGCTGCATTCACTCCATTAACCGAGATGTTCTTTTTATCCGGACCGTTTGGCAGCAGCTCCTTAACAACGCGTCCGGGAAATTGTCTGAATCCTTTGTCCCAAAGTTTCGGAACGGGATTGTTATCATCGCGTAAATCGCCCGTTAGTGCCAGCAGAGTCGGGATGAAACTCAAACTATCGTATGGAGTGTCGATCGTAAATGCCTGTGGAATGTTTGTTTTTGCGCCGCCCGCGATCATGAAAACGGAATGCGTCGAGATGCGGAAGAACGAACCGTGATTGCCGCCGGGGTTGAATCCGCGCACGTCGAAGTTCCAGTGATCGTGAGCGACGATCAGCAGATCAGGCTCGACCAGTTCACGTTTGCGGCGCGCGTAACTGCGCATCACTTTCGCCTCAGCGCTCAACGCCGGATCGTCGGTCGATAGTCTTTCGTTCGGATGCCGGGCAAGTTCTTCGTGCAGACCGACGAAGCCGTTCGAGTACTTAGTTTGATGAACAGCTTCCAGCCATTCGACGTCAGTGTGCCACTGATTGAGCCACGCCGCGCGGTTCGCGTCCGACACGGCAAGCTTCGGATCCTCGAACATCTGCAACGGCAGCCCCGCTTGCCAGTCAATCAACTTGAATTGCAGCTTACCATCCGCGCTCTGCCTGAGGTTGCTTATCGGCAGGTAA
>DASRIM010000486.1:0-2370 GCA_035649995.1 Pyrinomonadaceae bacterium
GGCAAGACATTGATGGTCGGTCATACGTTTCTGTACAACGCCGCCGTCCGCTACGCGAAAAAGTTGCTGAGCGAGGAGAGCCTGGGCCAGCTTTACTACATCTACAGTCAGCGTTTGAACCTCGGCCAGGTGCGATCGGACGTGAACGCCTGGTGGAACCTCGCGCCGCACGACGTCAGCATCATGATGTACCTGATGAACGACGAGCTGCCGGCGTCGGTATCGGCAACCGGCGTGAGTTACATTCAGCCGGGCATCGAAGATGTAGTGTTCGCGACGTTGAAGTGGGCCGGCGGCGCTACGGGCCACATTCACGTCAGTTGGCTCGACCCCGGAAAGATTCGGAAGATGACGCTGGTCGGCAGCCGCAAGATGGTCGTTTACGATGACGTCAGCGACGACAAGATCAAGATCTTCGACAAGGGCGTCGATCGCGTTCCGAAGATCGGCGAACGAATGGACTACGATCAATCCGGCGACTATCAGTTGATTCACCGGACCGGCGACATCCTGTTGCCGAAGATCTCTTTTCAGGAGCCCCTTAAAACAGAATCCGGGCACTTTCTCGAGTGCCTGCGCAACGGTCAATCCCCCTTGACTGGACCAAAACACGCGCGCGACGTCGTAGCAGTATTGGAAGCAACTCAAACGGCGCTCACGTCGGGCCGCGCGGTCGCATTGTGAACATGATAGGTGTGATTCCGGCTGCGGGCCGAGCATCCAGGATGGGACAGATCGGCGTGCCGAAGGCGCTGATCGAAGTCGACGGCCGCACGCTGCTCGAACGATCGATTGATACGTTGAAGTCGATCGGCGTTTCGCGCGTGATTGTTGTCGTGGGACATCTTGGAGAAAAGATTGTCGAGCGTGATCTCGACGTCGATATTGCGTGGCAAGAGACACCTCTGGGACTCGCGCACGCAATTGCGACTGCCGCTCCGGATGATGATTTTGTGGTTTTGTGTCCGGACAATGTATACACGGATGAAACGGATTTAATCCGTGCCCGCGACGTATTTGAAGCGAATGAATCCGTGTTTCTGCTGGTCGCAACAGTAACTCCGAACACGCAAAGAGATCGAAAAGCTTTTTTCACTTCCGCGCATCGCAGTCTTGCGCCCAACGTCTACGACTATCGAAGTCACAGCGACGACGCGTCCGGTCTCGCAATCAACTCCACTGGCTGCGTGTTTTTCAAACGCGAAGCCCTCGACTTTCTCCCGTCGTTCTCCGATACCACTCGCGAGCACATCTTTCGCGACTATCTCGAATCGATCCTGGAAAGGCGCGACGGGTTGCTCTATTTGCTCCGCGGAATGCGCTATGATTTTTCCGGACCGGAAGACGTCGAACGGTATCTCGAATTGTCGCAGCGTCTGCGCGAAACGGACGCACGCGGAGTCAGCGCGATTTTGATAAGTCCTGCCGGTCAGGTTTTACTGCAACAGCGCGACGACAATCCCGCGATCCGTTACCCTGCGCACTGGTCGCTCTTCGGCGGGACGATTGAAGACGGCGAATCGCCGGACGAGGCTGTAGCACGCGAAGTGCGCGAGGAGATCGATTTCGAGCTGCGAAACTTCGGACTGTTTCGCGAGTTCGTGCAGAACAACAAACGGGAGTTTGCCTTCGCGGGTGAGTTGACGGCGCGGCTCGACGAGTTGACGCTGAGCGAAGGCCAGGGCATGGACTTCTTCTACCCGTCGCAGTTGCGGGAGTTGCAGATCAGGCCCGACGACAAGGAAACACTGGAACAATATTTTGGAGCTTAAGGATGACTGAACGCGCGCAACCGAACCGAGACGAATTTGCCAAAGCCAAGCGGGAGACGTGGAATGAGACAGACTATGGCAGTTGGTTCACATTCGCTCGCGGCGAAGTTATCGACACGCTGGAAAAAGCGGCGCTCGCGAAAGCGCTCGTCGGGCGCAAGTACAATCGCGCCCTCGACGTCGGCATCGGCAACGGGCGTCTGTTGCCGATCTACTCCGCGCATGCCGCGCACATCACGGGCATGGACATCTCGTCCGAACAACTCGATCAAGCCACGCAGGCGGCGCGGCAGTTGGGGATCAACTTCGACACGAAGCTCTGCCAGGAAGCGTCGCGCATCGAGATCCCGGATCAGTCGTACGACTTGATCATCTGTTCGCGCGTGCTGCAACACGTTTACGACTGGCGGGAATCGGTGGCGGAGTTTGCGCGCATACTGAAGCCGGGCGGCGACCTCGTGCTTTTGACTTACAACCGGGCTTCAATATACGGTTTGAAGAAGTATTACCAGCATAAGTTCGTGAATCCCACGAAAGGACGCTTTCAGAACCCGGCGGGTCTCTCGAAAGAACTGAAGAAGAACGGATTGCGGATCGA